>NZ_JBHSBP010000039.1:0-109750 GCF_042650725.1 Micromonospora sp. GCM10011541 | reverse complement strand
CGCACGCGACACCGGCCTGCGCTGCTGGGCCTTCACCGGCCCCACCCCCAACCCCCTCGCCGAGCTGTGCCACGACGTGCTGGCGGTGCCCTCGCCGGACAGCCAGGTGGTGCAGGAGCTGCACCTGGTCTCCACCCACCTGCTCTGCGAGTACGTCGACCAGGCCCTGCCGCTGGTCCGCCAGCTCCCGACGATGTCCACCGCGGCGCCCCGGACGGCGACCTTCGCCCCGTGGCGCGGGCGAGACGGCGCGGACCGGAACGGGTGGGACGGCGCGGAGCGCGGCGGGCGAGACGGCGCGGACCGGAACGGGCGGGACGGCCGCATCCTGACCGCGGTCGCCCCCGGCCTGCCGACGCACGGGCTCAACGGCCACGGATGCAACGGACAGGGCCCGGACGCCCCCGGCGCGAACGGCCACCCGTCCCACGGCCTTGGACCGAACGGACCCGGACCGAACGGACCCGAGCTGGACGGCCACGGCCGCAACGGGCACGGGTCCACCGGCACCGGGTGGGCGGAGTCGTGAGCGGCCCGCTGGTGGTGGTCGGCGATGCGCTGCTGGACCGGGACGTCGCGGGAGCGGTCAACCGGGTCTGCCCGGACGCGCCCGTACCGGTGCTGGACGAGCGCGTCACCACCGACCGGCCCGGCGGCGCCGGCCTGGCCGCGCTGCTCGCGGCCGCCCAGGACACCGAGGTCGCGCTGGTCACCGCGCTCGCCGACGACGCCGGCGGGGCGCGGCTGGCCGACCTGCTCGCCGAGGCCGGGATCGAGGTCTACCCGATGCACCTGCCCGGGGCGACCGCCGAGAAGATCCGGTTGCGGGCCGGCGGGCAGACCCTGCTGCGGCTGGACCGGGGCGGCGACCCGCAACCGCCGGGCGAGCCACCCCCGGCCGCGCTGGACGTGCTCACCCGCGCCCGGGCCATCCTGGTCAGCGACTACGGGCGCGGGCTGGTCCGGCAGCCGACGCTGCGGGCGGCGCTGGCCGAGGCGTCCGCCCCGGTCGTCTGGGATCCGCACCCACGCGGCCCGGCCGCCGTGGCCGGGGCCCGGCTGGCCACCCCCAACGTCGCCGAGCTGCGGCAGCTCACCGGCGACGCCGGGGCCGGCCCGGCGCTCTCCACCGCGACCCGCGCCGGGCACGAGCTGCGCCAGCGGTGGCGGGTCGGCGGGATCGCGGTGACCATGGGCGCGGACGGCGCGGTGCTCTGCCACTCGGGCAGCACCCCGCTGGTGGTGCCGCCACCGTCCGCCCTGGACCGGGTCGAGGACACCTGCGGCGCCGGGGACCGGTTCGCCGCCACCGCCGCACTCGCGCTCGGCGACGGCGCGCCGGTCTCCGAGGCGGTCGGCGCGGCCGTCGCCGCCGCGTCCGCGTACGTCGCGGCGGGCGGGGCGGCCGGGCTGCACCGCGCGCCGGAGCGGCAACCCGTCCTGGCGGCGGCCCGCACCGCCGAGGAGCTGGTGGCGAAGGTACGCGCCGACGGCGGCACCACGGTCGCCACCGGCGGCTGCTTCGACATCCTGCACGCCGGGCACGTCGCCACCCTCCAGGCGGCCCGCCGCCTCGGCGACTGCCTGATCGTCTGCCTCAACTCCGACCGCAGCGTCCGTGGCCTGAAGGGGCCGGAGCGCCCGGTCAACCCGGAGGGCGACCGGGCCCGGCTGCTCGCCGCGCTGGACTGCGTCGACGCGGTGGTGGTCTTCGACGAGCCCACCCCGCACCAGGTGCTGGCCCGGCTGCGCCCCGACGTCTGGGTCAAGGGCGGCGACTACGCCGGCGAGGAGCTGCCCGAAGCGGACCTCGTGCACCGCTGGGGCGGGCGGGTCGTCACCGTCCCCTACCTGGCCGGCCGGTCCACCACCGGCACCATCTCCGCCGCGCGGCAGCGCGGCCTCCACCTCCTCAAGGGAGCAGTATGAGCAGGGACATGAACGGCGCGGCGATCCTCGTCACCGGCGGGTCGAGCGGCCTCGGCGCGGCGGTGGTGACCGCGGTGGCCAAGGCCGGCGGCCGGCCGTACGTGCTGGACCGACAGGCGCCGGCCGAGGGGGTGCCCTGGGTCGAGTGCGACCTGGCCGACACCCGGGCCGCCGAGGCGGCCACCCGACAGCTCGCCGAGCAGGCCGGCGGCCTCGACGGGGTGGTCACCGCCGCCGGCATGGACGTACCCGGCCCGCTCGCCGACGTCCCCGGCGAGACGTGGGACCGGATCGTGGCGGTCAACCTGCTCGGCACCGCCGCGGTGGTCCGGGCGGCGGTGCCGCACCTGGAACGCTCGCACGGCACGGTGGTCACCGTCGCCTCCACGCTGGGCGTCAAGGCGGTCAGCGACGCCACCGCGTACTGCGCGGCGAAGTTCGGGGTGGTCGGCTTCACCCGGGCGCTCGCCGCCGAGCTGGCCGGAAAGGTGGGCGTGACGCTGCTGATCCCGGGCGGAATGCGGACGGCGTTCTTCGACGACCGGGACGAGCGGTACAAGCCCGGCCCCGATGCGATCCTCAACGATCCGGCCGACACCGCCGAGGCGGTCCTGTTCGCCCTCACCCAACCGGCCGGCTGCGCCGTCCGCGAGCTGGTGGTCTGCGCCGAGCAGGAGTCGTCGTACCCGTGATCCTGGTGCTCAGGGCGCTCGGCGTCGGCGACCTCGCCACCGGGGTGCCGGCGCTGCGGGCGCTGCGTGCCGCGTACCCGGGCGAAGAGCTGGCGTTGGTCGCGCCGTGCTGGTTGGCGCCGCTGGTCGAGCTGGTCGGCGGCGTGGACCGGCTGGTCGAGGCGGACGGGCTGGGCCACCTGGCGTGGCCCGGCCCGCCGCCGGAACTGGCGGTCAACCTGCACGGCCGGGGCCCGCAGTCGCACCGGATGCTGGCCGGCGTCCGGCCCCGCCGGCTGCTCGCCTTCGCCAACGCCGAGGCCGGGCACCTCGACGGCCCGGGCTGGCGGGCCGACGAGCACGAGGTCGACCGCTGGTGCCGGCTGCTGGCCTGGTACGGCATCCCTGCCGACCGCACCGACCTGGCGCTGCGCCGGCCGGTGCCGGGTCGGCTGCCGACCGGGGTGAGCATCGTCCACCCGGGCGCGAAGGCGACCCAGCGGCGCTGGCCGCCGGCCCGGTTCGCGGCGGTGGCCCGGGAGCTGACCGACCGGGGCCACCGGGTGGTGGTGACCGGCGGGCCCGGCGAACGGGGCATCGCCGAGGAGGTGGCCCACCGGGCCGGGCTGCCCGCCGACGCCGTGCTGGCCGGGGAGACCGACCTCGGCGAGCTGGCCGCGCTGGTCGCCCACGCCCGCGTGGTGATCAGCGGCGACACCGGAGTCGGCCACCTCGCCACCGGTTACGCCACCCCGTCGGTGCTGCTCTTCGGGCCGGTGCCGCCGGCGCAGTGGGGCCCGCCGCCGGACCGGCCGTGGCATCAGGCGCTCTGGGTGGGGCCGCGCCGACCGGCCGACGACGGCGGCCCGCACCCGGCGCTCGCGGCGCTGGACGTGCCGACGGTGCTCGCCGCCGTCGAGCGCAGCCTCCGACCGCCGGACGGGCCGCCGTCCACACCCCTGCTACCCGCCGGTAGCTTTCGGCCGTAGGCTGAGCCGGTGAGCGGGGAGCCGGAGTACAGCCAGGAGTTCATCGACGCCGACGGCGCCCGGATCGGCGTGCAGACGTACCCCGATCCGGACGGCGCGCCGGATGCGCCGGTGGTGCTGATCTGGCCGGCGATGGGCGTGCGGGCCCGCTACTACCGTCCGTTCGCCGCGGCCCTGCGCGCCGCCGGCCTCGGTGTCGTCGTGGCCGACCTGCGTGGCACCGGCGAGAGCACCCCCGCCCCCAGCCGGTCCTGCCGCTACGGCTATGCCGAGCTGGCCGGGGACATCGCCGCCGTGCTGGCGGCGCTCAAGCCCCGGCTGGACGGGCGGACCCGGGTGCTGCTCGGGCACTCCCTCGGCGGGCAGGCGGCGGTCCTGCACCAGGCGCTGCACGACGCGGACGTCGTCGACGGGCTGGCCCTGGTGGCCGTCGGCCTGCCCTGGTGGCGCCGCTACCCCGGACCGCGGGGCTGGGGGGTGCTGCCGTACACCCAGGGGATCGCGGCGACGGCCCGGCTGCTCGGCGTCTGGCCGGGCTGGGGGTTCGGCGGCCGGCAGGCACGCGGGGTGATCCGGGACTGGGCGTACACCGCGCGGACCGGCCGCTTCCCGACGCTCGACGGGGTGGACGCCGAGGCGGCCGTCGGGTCGGTGCGTACCCCGGTGCTGGCGGTCAGCGTGGACGACGATCAGTACACCCCGCACGCCACCCTCGACCACCTCTGCGCCAAGCTGACCGCCGCGCCGGTCACCCGGCACCGGTACACGGCGGCGGAGGCGGGTGCGGCGCTGGACCACTTCACCTGGGTCCGCGCCTCGACGCCGCTGGCCGCCCGGGTGGCCGGCTTCGCCGCCGGGTTGCCCCGCCGCTGACCGCCGCCCGGTCCGCCCCCGGCACCTCCCGTTCACGCCCTGCTCGCCCCGTCCTGTCCGCTTTTCCGGCGTCCCGGCGCCACCTGCCTCGACACCAGCGAACCGCGGTGCATAGCGGCCCGGATGGTGGGTATGCCGCACCGCTCGAAAACCGCGGAGGGGGATCCAGATGTCAGAACGGCACACCGCACTGCGCTCGATGCACGACCTGGGCCTGGCGGCCTGGTTCGGCGGCTCGCTGATGGGAGCGCTTGGCGTCAACGGCGCGGCGGCACAGGTCAACGATTCGACGCAGCGGCTGCCGGTGGCCTCGGCGGGCTGGGCCCGGTGGACCCCGGTGAACGCCGCGGCGATCGGCGCCCACCTGGCCGGCGCGGTGGGTGAGCTGGTCACCGAGAGCCCACGCATGACCGCCCAGTCCGGGGTCGCGAAGACGAGCGCGGTGAAGACCGCGTTGACGGTCGGCGCGCTCGCGGTGACCGGGTACAGCCGGTTGCTCGGCATGCGGTTGCAGAAGGCGGGCGGCCCGCCCGTCGAGGGGGCCACCGAGCCGAGCTACCAGACGCCGGCGAACGTCGCCTCCAGCCAGCGGCAGCTGAAGATGCTGCAGTGGGCGATCCCGGCGCTGACCGGCGCGCTGGTGGTGGTGACGGCGTACATGGGCGAGCAGCAGAAGCCGGGGCAGGTGTTCCGGGGAATGCTCGGCCGGGCCGGCGGTCTGATGGCCGCGCCGAAGGCGATGGGCAAGGTGGCCGGCATGGCCACAGCCAAACGGCAGATGGCGATGTCGGGCCGCTGATCGGCCGGGCCGGACGGCCGGCAGCCCCACCGGGACGCCGGCCGTCCGGCACTACGCCGCCGCCGGCGATTCGCCGCCGAGGCGGGCGGCATGACCGGCGCGGTGGCGGGCAATCAACGCCGGCAGGGGCTGACCGACCAGGCGAGGTGGCCATGACCAGGAACGACGGACCGGCAACGGGTGGCGAGCGGCGGGGGCCGGAGTCGGCCGAGCCGTGGGGTACCACGGACGGGTTCGACGCCGACCCGCCGTGGGGCGCGGGCGAGGACTCGCCGATGGACGAGGGCAGCGAGGAGAGCGCGGTGCCCGAGGGCCGGCGCGGCGAACGCCGGGCCGGCGCCCCGACCGCCGACGGGAAGCCGGCCGGGCGGCACGGTTTCGGCCCGGTTGAACCGACCCGTACGGCGCAGGCGGGGCCCGGCGCCCCGCCCGACCCCGCGCCGAGCGCACGCACGTTCCCGGACGACCGGGCCGGCGAGGACCTGCCGGACAACTCCCTGGAGGAGTCGACCGGCATGCGCCCGGAGGGGGTCACCCGGCGCGGCTGAGCGCAGAACAGGCAACGGCCCGGCCGCACCAGGCGGTCGGGCCGGGCCGGGTCCGAGCCGGCGACCGGCCAGGAAGACCACGAGGGTCGGCAGGCGCGGTCAGGAGCCGGTCCCGTCCTCCCCCGGCGTCCCCATCGCGGACGGCTCGGGCTCGCTCTCCGGCGCGGGCGGCTCGGTCACCGGGTGGCCGGTGTCGTCCACCAGGCCGGGCGCCATGCTGCCGCCGTGCGCCTCCTCGGGTTCCCGGGTCGCCCGGGGGTCCCGGTCGTCCGGCCGGCCCGTCGCCGCCTCGTCCCGCTGGCTCACGCGCTCCCCTTCCGTCGTGCCTCGGCTCCGCCGGTACCCGGCCCGGGACCGGGGAAACCTCGGGCGACGGCGTCAGGAGGAGGCGGCCCGCGCCCGGGTGACGTCGACGCCGAGCAGTCCGGCGAGCCGGGCCGCGTCGCGCTGGGCCTGGTCGCCGCAGCAGTTGTTCATCAGCACGTGCAGCTCGGCACACTGGTCGGCCAGCTCGGTGAGCAGCACCGACCAGCGCCGCAGCTCGTCGCCGTAGGCGTACCGGAACCTGTCCTGCTTCTCGCCGCTCTCCCAGGCGGCGCTGTGCCCGTGGAACCGGACGACGGCGAGGTCGGCGGTGGCGACCAGGATCGGCGGCACCGAGGAAGCGTGCTTCTGCGGCATGTCCACGCAGACGTAGGTCAGCCCGTGCTCGCGCAGGAAGGTCACGGTGTCCACGACGGTGTCCTCCGTGAACCAGGACGAGTGCCGCAGCTCGACGCTGACCCGCCACGGTCGGCACCGCCGGGCCAGCTCGACGATCCGCCGCTCGGCCGCCGCGCTCCGGGCCAGCCACGGCGGGAACTGCAGCAGCACCGCTCCGAGCCGGTCGGCCGCCGCGATCGGCGCCAGCGCCGCCCGGAACCGGTCCCAGAGCTCGTCGTACGCCCCGGCGGGCAGGTCCCGCCAGCGGATCCGGCCCGGGCCGCCGGCCGGGCGCAGGTCCCGCGGCAGCGCCGCCACGGGCGTGTGGTGGCCGGTGAAGAGGCTGAACGCCTTGACGTCGAAGGTGAAGCCGGGCGGGGTGGCCGCCACCCAGCCCTCGGCGGTCTCCGGCGGCGGGATCGCGTAGTAGGAGGTGTCCACCTCCACCAGCGGGAACCGCTCCGCGTACCAGCCGAGCCGGCCGGCCGGGGTGTTGACCGCCCGCGGGTACCAGCCCGAGCGCACCAACTGCTGGTCGGCCCAGGACGAGGTTCCCACCTTGACTACACCCATGTAGTTCAGTGCACCGCGGGTCGGGCGGATCGGCAACCGCTGGGAACGTGCGGGCGTCCGCCGTGGAGTGACGCGGGACTGTCGGTGGCCGGCCATATCGTGGTGGCAGTCGTCAAGGAAGGGAAGACATCATGAGCGTTTCCGAGCAGGTCGTCACCGGTGAGCGGGCGGATCTGCTCGCCACGCTGCGTCGGCACCGCGGCTTCCTCCGGCAGACGGTGGACGGGCTGACCGACGAGCAGGCGGCACAGCGCAGCACGGTCAGCGAGCTCTGCCTCGGCGGCCTGATCAAACACGTCACGATCGTCGAGCAGCGGTGGATGCGGTTCGCGGTCGGCGGCGCCGAGGCCATGCGGAGCCAGCCGGTCGACTGGGCGGGCCAGTTCCGGATGCAGGAGGGTGAGACGCTCGCCGGCCTGCTCGACGAGTTCGACCGGGTCGCCCGCGCGACGGACGAACTGGTGGCCACGCTCGACCTGGACACCGCGCACCCGCTGCCGACCGCGCCCTGGTTCGAACCGGGCGCGAGCTGGTCGGTGCGGCGGGTGCTGCTGCACGTGATCGCGGAGACCGCCCAGCACGCCGGGCACGCGGACATCCTCCGCGAGTCGATCGACGGGGCGAAGACCATGGGCTGAGCCCAGGGGCACACGGCCCGTTGCCGCGCGGGGTGATCGATCTCACCTGCGAAATCGGGGGCGTACGCAGGGTTCCCATGTGACGTCGCGTCGAGCGACGGCGCTGAGGGACACGAGATGAACGCACACCGCATGGACCAGGAGGCCGTCGAGCGACTGCTCGTCGGTCCCGTCGCCGACCCGCCGGATGGTCCGGAGGCGCTCGTCCGACTACTCACCGCCGTCCGGGCCACCGCCCGCCCGCACGAGCTGGCCGGCGAGCGGGTCGCCCTGGAGGCGTTCCGAACGGCGCGGGCGGGTTCGGTTCCGGGGCCGGCCGCCGGCCCCGAGCGGCGGATCCTCGCCGGGCTGCTCAGCGCGAAGGTCGCCCTCGCGGCCCTGCTGGCCGCCACCACCGGCGGCGTGGCGCTGGCCGCGGCCACCGGCACCCTGCCCGGTTCCCGGAGCGGCGCCGACCACACCACGACGCCACCGAGCGCGAGCGCCGCTGGGCGTCCCACGCCGACCGGCGGCCCCACCGTCTCCCCCACCGCAGCCGGCGGCCCGTCCGACCCGGCGACGGCCTCACCGGCCCTGGTCGGGCTCTGCGCCGCCTACCGGGCCGAGCAGAACGGCAACCGCCAGCGGATGTTGGCAACCCCCCGCTTCGCCGAACTGCTCTCGGCTGCGGGGGGACGCGAGAAGGTGCCTGGTTACTGCGATCGGGTGCTCGACGCGCCGAACAACCCGGGCGGCCGGACGGTCAGCCCGAGCGGCAAGACCGGCGGCGAACCGACCGGCCGGGTCACCGGCCGACCGGACCGCGCACCGTCCACGCCGGATACCCCTGGGGACCCGACCGGGCGGCCCACCAGCCCGTCGGGGAACCTGCCGGCCTCGACCGGCCCGACCTCGCGCTGAGCCGAGGCGGGTCGGCCGCCCGTCCTGCGGGCGGCCGACCCGGATGGTGCGGCCCCTCCTGCCAGTACGGCCGAGGATCAGAAGGTCGCGGCGTTCAGGAGCTTCTCCTGGATCCCGTCGGGGTCGCCTGCCGGCCAGCTGTAGTTGGTCGTACCGGCCGACTGGAGGGCCGACTTGACCGCGCTGGGGCTGGCCGTCGGGTGGGTCGCCTTGTAGAGGGCGGCGCCACCGGCGGCGTGCGGGCTGGCCATCGAGGTGCCGGAGATGGTGTTGTAGCCGCCGCCCTTCCAGGTGGAGTAGATGCAGACACCCGGGGCCATCAGGTCCACGTCCGCGCCGAAGTTCGAGAAGTCGGCGATGGTGTCGTCCACGTCGCTGCGGCAGGTGGCCGCCGCGCCGCCGCCGGGCAGGCCGTTGAAGTCGGCGAGCGCGCTGACGGTGATGACCTCGTCGTACGCGGCCGGCACGTGGTTGGCGGCATTGTCGGTCTCGTTGCCGGCGGCGACGACGTACGTCACACCGGCCGCGACGGACCTGCAGATGGCCTCGTGCATGGCGTCCTTGTTGCTGCCGCAGGCGCTGTCGGAGCCGGAGCCGCCGAGGCTCATGTTGGCGACCTCGATCTCGCTGGCGTGCGCGGTCACGTAGTCGATGCCGCAGATGATGTCGGAGAAGGTGCCACTGCCGGCGTTGTTGAGCACCCGGACGGGCCAGAGCCGGGCACCCGGCGCCATGCCGACCACACCGACGCCGTTGTCCAGCGCGCCGATCGTGCCGGAGACGTGCGAGCCGTGGCCGTTGCCGTCGTTCGCGCTGTTGCCGGTGGAGCAGTTCTTGGCCCCGGCGGTGTAGACGTTGAGATCCGGGTGGGTGAGGTCGATGCCGGTGTCGATGACCGCCACGTCGACGTTGACCCGCTCGTCCACGCCGTTGATCTTCGCGGTCGGGCTCAGCTCGGCGTCGGTCCGGTTGATGCCGGTCGGCGTCGTCTGGGCGTCGGCGGTCGCCACCCCGTCGGGCTGGACGAGGAGCACCCGCGAGTCTCGGGCAATGCGGGCGGCGGCCGTCGCGCTCATCTGGGCCGAGTAGCCGCGCAGGGCGTACTGGTAGATGTGGCCGAGGCTCGCGCCGTTGGCCCTGGCCTGCTCGGTGGCGACCGACGACGAGTTGGCGTCGGAGCGGAGGACGACGATGTAGCCGGTCTGCGCCTCGGCGCGCGGCGCGGCGTTGGCGCCGGTGGCCGAGGCGGCGACGACGATGCCGGTGAGCATCGCGACGCCCAGTGTCTTGCGCATGGGGTTCCTCTCCACGTCCGGTAGGGGCGGTTGGCCCCTGCCGAGGTTGTCGCAGCCGGCGGTGCCGGGCCAGGGTGCAAAGCCATTCGTTATTGGAAATATATAAATTTGTTGGAAAAGCCGCATAGCGACTGACCCGACGTCGCTGACGCCAGGTCGCCGGGCCCCCCTCCTGTCGGGTTATCGCCGCCGGGAATCGCGGCGTTTCACCCCTTGGCGGTACGACGGAGGGCGGCTACGGTCGAGCGAGCCGCACCGGAAGGCCCTCATTGACCTCGATGGACACACCGCATCCCGACCTCGTGCGTCGGGCCGTCGCCGGTGATCCCGCGGCGGTGGCCGGGGTGCTGACACAGATCAGACCGATCGTCGTGCGCTACAGCCTGGCCCGGTTGGGCCATGTCGGCGTCGGAGGCGCGACCGCGGAGGACGTCGCCCAGGAGGTCTGCGTCGCGGTGCTTCGCGCGCTGCCCCGCTTCACCGACCAGGGTCGGCCCTTCCTCGCCTTCGTCTACGGCATCGCTGCGCGCAAGGTCGCCGACGCCTGCCGGACGGCGAGCCGGGACCGCACGGACAGCGTCGCCGACGTGCCGGACACCGCCGATCCCACGCCCGGGCCGGAACCACTGGCCCTCGCCGCCGACCTGGGCGCCCGCCTCAACGAGTTGCTGGCCCAACTGCCGGCGATCCACCGGGAGATCCTGGTTCTCCGGCTGGCGGTCGGCATGACCGCGGACGAGGTCGGTACGGTGCTCGGCATGACCGGTGGTGCCGTACGGCTGGTGCAGCACCGCGCGCTCACCCGGCTGCGCGCCGTCGCCGGGGACACCCTGGCTGCGGTGATCCGATGACCTCCAACGTTCCTCCCCCACCTGAGGACCCGGTGCTGCGGGACGACGAACTGCTCGACGCGATCCGTCGCGGCGAGCCACCGGCCGCCGATGACCCGGTCGCCGCCCTGCTGACCGACTGGCACGCCGAACTGGAGGCCCGAGCCGCGGCTGTCGACGCCGCCGCGTCGGGTTCTGTCGCCGGACCGGATCGGCTACCGACGAGCCCGGAGACCGCCACGGCGGCCGGAGGCGGGCGCGACGACGCGACCACGGCGGACGAGCGGTCCGACCCGACGCGCGGCGGGCGGAGTGCTGCGCCCGCCATGCCACCGGCGGCGGACGTGGTGCCGGCGGCGCGGCGGAAACGACACCGCCCCGGGCGGGCGCCACGACGGTATGGGCGGGTCTTCGCCGGATCGGCACTGACCCTGCTGACGATGACCGGCGGTCTCTGGCTCGGGTCGGCCAGGGCGGAACCGGGCGGGCTGCTCTGGCCGGTCGCCGAACTGATCTGGACCGAGCGGGCCGAGTCGCTGCGTACCGAACAGGAGATCGACCGGACGCTGGACCAGGCCCGACGCGACCTCACCGCCGGCCGATACGCAGACGCCCGCGCCCACCTGGAGCGGGCCGCAGCGCTGCTCGCCGCGCTCGGCGACGACGAGCACCGGGCCCGGCTCCGGGTCGACCTCGACGACCTGCGGCAACGACTGCCGACGGCCGACCCGCCGAAGCCGGCGCCGGGTGCCCCGACGACGTCCGCGTCGACGACACCGCCCGGCACCCCGTCGAGCCCGGCGCCGACCGGGCCGCACGACGCGGGCGGCGACACCGGCGCACCGGCCGTCGTGATGATCCCGTCCGCCACGGAACCGTCGGTGGAGCGAACGCAGCCGGCCCTGCCGACGCGGCCCGACCGCCCGTCCCGGCCCAGTCCCCACACCCCCGAGGAGTCGGGCCCGACGGCGCCGGCGAGCGGAGGTGGCGCACCGGAGCGGAAACCACGGGCAACGCCGCAGCGAGTCCCCCCGACCGCCTCGGGCGGAACTGCTCCGACGGCGACGGACGATACGAACCAGCTCCCCCGGTCGGGCCCACCGCCGGCGCGGTCCGGGCCGCTGCCGCCGGGCCACCCGGCCGCCGGCCGAGCGGCTGCTGCCCGGCCGGACGGGGCTGATAGCTTGCCCCGATGAGTCTGCGGCGTCGGCGGGTGGCGCTCGGCTTCCGTCTGGCGAGCGTGATCAGCGTGCTGGCCGGGATCGTGCTCACCGCGCTCGGCCCGGCCACGGTGACCGGCCTGCTGCCGTACTTCACCATCCAGAGCAACGTGGCGGCCGGGCTCTTCGCCGGCTACGCCGCCTGGCGGGCCTGGCAGGACCGCCCCGAGCCGCCCTCGGCGCTCAAGGGCGCGGTGACCCTCTACATCACCATCACCGGGGTGGTCTACCACCTGGTGCTGGCCAACCCGGCCAGCCCGTTCGCGATGGTCCAGCCGGACCGGGCGTTCGGCGAGGCGCTGGGCAACCAGTTCCTGCACACCGTCGTGCCGCTGCTCGCGATCGCCGACTGGGCGCTGTTCGACCGGCGGGGCCGGCTACGCCCCCGGTACGCGGCCTGGTGGCTGGCCTTCCCGCTGGCGTACCTCGGGTTCGCCCTGGTACGCGGGCTGGTCGTGCACCGCTACCCGTACCCGTTCATCGACGCGGGGCAGCTCGGCTACGGCGGTGTCGGGCTCAGCTCGCTCTTCTTCGCGTTCGCGTTCTGGCTGCTCGGTCTGCTCCTCGTCGGCGTCGACCGGGGGCTGGCCCGGCGGGGTGCGAGCCGCCCCGGGGTCGCCGCCGGCGGCCCGGCGCCCGCCGCGTCCGGCCCGGCGGCCGCGCCCGCCACCGAGACCGAGCCCGAGGAGACGACCGCCGGGCAGCGCTGACCCTCCCGTCGGGGATTGACCGACCGCTCAGCGCCGCCGGGGTCGGCGGCCGGCGGCCCGGTCCCGCCCGTAGGCGTCGGCGCGGCCCCAGCGGCCCGGCACGTCGAGCAGCTCGATCCGGCCGAACCCTGCCGGCATCGCCGGGTCGACCAGCAGGTTGTCTCCGCAGGGACGCAGTCCGAGGAGGGTGCCCAGCAGCATCAGCAGCGCCCCGGACGACCACGACTGCGGCCGGCCGGCGACCGGGAGCTGGACCGGGTACTTCGTGACCTCGCGCGGATAGCCGGCGATCACCTCGGGCAGCGAACCGCCGAGCGTCTCCGCCACCGCGAAGATGCCGGCCGCGATCCGGGCCGCCTCGGCGTCGTACCCGTAGCGGCGCAGACCCGACGCGGTCAGGGCGTTGTCCGCCGGCCACACCGCGCCGAGGTGCGCGCCGACCGGGTTGTACGGGCGCTGCCCGTCGGCGTACGTCCGCACGCCCCAGCCGCTGAACAGGTCCGGGCCGCACAGGTGGGCGGCCAGCGCGCCGGCGCGCGCCGGCGCCACGATCCCGCTCCACAGCAGGTGGCCGAGGTTCGAGGTGAGCGCGTCGACCGGTGTGCCGTCCGGCTCCAGCGCCAGCGCGTAGTACTCCCGATCGGGCAGCCAGAAGTCCCGGTCGAACCGCTGCCGCAACCGCGCGGCGTCGGTCTCCAGCCCGTCGGCGTACGCCGGGTCGTCCCAGACCTCCCGGGCGAGCCGGGCCCCCCGGATCTTCGCGTCGTACGCGTACCCCTGCAGTTCGCAGGTGGCCCGGGGGAAGCCGGGCTGGCGCCCGCGCCGGTCCACGATCGCGTCGGGCGAGTTCCGCCAGCCCTGGTTGACCAGCCCGCCACGGGTGTTGCGCCGCTGGTAGCGCAGGTAGCCGTCGCCGCACGAGTCGCCGTAGTCGTCGATCCAGTCCAACGCCATCCGGGCCGGGTGGCGCAGTTGCCGGACCAGCGCGGTGTTCCCGGTCCACCGCTCGTACTCGTCGAGCAGGATGACGAAGAGGGGGGTGGTGTCGGCGGCGCCGTAGTAGGGCCCGGTCGGCTGGTCGCCGAAGGCGGCCGCCTCCCCGTAGCGCAGCTCGGCCAGGATCTTGCCCGGCTCCTCCTCGTGGTGGTCGTCGAGCTGGCCGCCCTGCACCAGGGCGAGCAGCCGCAGCGTGGCCGAGGCCAGCTCCGGGGTGAACGCCAGCGTCTCCAGACAGGTGATCAGGGCATCCCGGCCGTACAGCGCCATCGCCCAGGGCAGGCCGCCCACCGGCACCCGTTCGGGGTACGCCAGCGGGGTGTAACGCAGCGCCGCCAGGTCGGTCAGCGCGCACTCGTACGCCGACTCCACCGAGTCGCGTTCGGCGACGAGCTGCGGTGCCCGGTCGAGCCAGCGCGCGAGCTCCTCCCGCATGGTCGAAGGTACGGCGTGCCGGTGGGACTCCAGGCTGGCCCGCAGGTCCCGCCCGCCGGCGCCGTGGATCACCGTGCCGACGTGCAGGTCGGTGCTCCACTCGCCGTCGGCCTCGACCCGGATCCGGAACGTCATCCCGCCCTGGTCGACGGCGGCGGAGGTGGTGCTGGACACGACGGTCTCCCGGGTGAACCGCTCCCGTTGGTAGCACAGCCGCAGCTCGCCCCGGTCGGAGTCGGCGGTGGCCGTGACCCGGCGGGGCGCCGGATGGCCGATCTCGGCGGTGTCGGCGAAGTCGCTGCCGATCTCCATGCGCAGGACGAACTCGGTGGGCTCCGTGGCGTGGTTGAGCACGGTGATGCGCTCGTTGAAGCTGTCGTTGATGGACCGGTGCCGGATCACCGACACGGCGGCGTCCACGTAGTGACTGGCGGCGCCGGGCACCAGCACGAACCGGGTCTCGAAGTAGGCAATGTCGTCCCGGGAGAGGGCGTGCAGCCGCTGCCCGTCGAGGGTGAGCACCCAGCGGGACATGAACCGGGTGTCGAAGGAGAAGAGCCCGATGGGGGCGCGCGGGTCCACCTCCATGTCACCCTGCGCGTCGCTGACCGCGAAGGAGTTGCCGGCGACGACACTCACCAGCTCCTGCCTCATGCCGTGCCACCCCGCCCGCAGGCCGCGTCGCGCGGGTGCCGGGCGCCGGGCGGACCCGGGAAGAGCCGGCGCAGCGTCAACAGCAACCGGAGGTTTCCCTGCACGGTGAGGTCGTTGCTCAGCAGCGCCGCGACGAGGTGGAGCCGGCCGGCGGCCAGCCGGTCGAAGACCTCGCGGTCGGCGCGGACGATCAGCTCGGCCTCGTCGGCGGAGCGGGCCACCTGGACGTTCTGGTGGTCGATGGTCAGGTACCAGTGCTCGGTGTGCCCGCCGTCGTTCAGGTCGAGGCGGAGCGTGCCGGCCGTGTTCTCCGGCAGCTCGGGATGCCGGCCCGCGACCCCCCGTTCCAGGTGCTCAACCGCCGAGACGCCCATCGGTCCCCCTCCCGTCCCCGGCCGTCCCCGCAGGGTCCCCGGTGGTGGGGTGAGTTCAACTCACCCGATCCGGGTGAGCCCAGGGGGTCCGGCAGCCTTCCCGGCCGGCGCGGCGTCAACCCCGCTCGATGAGCCCCCGCACGTAGGCGGCCTGACCGGCGTGCTGGAGGGCGTCCTCCAACAGGCTGATCAGCCGGACGCCGGCGGTCACCGGCGGGTCCCAGTTCTCGTCCACCACCCGGTCCAGGTGTCCCGGCCGCAGCCCGCGCAGGTACGCCCCGGTCCGCTCGGCCACCGCCCGGTGGTAGTCGAGCAGCGCCTGCCCGCTCTCCGGGCGGCAGGCGAGGACCTGCTCGGTCGTGTACCCGAAGCCGGTGTCGTTCGGGTCGGCGGTCAACCCGAACCGGCCCGCCCAGTCCCCGGAGACCCAGACCTGCTCCTCGCCCAGCAGGTCGGCGACGCCGCTGTCCTGGATCCGGGTCAGGTGCCAGATGAGCCAGCCCACCGTGTTGGCTCCCGGCGCCGGTGGCTGCCGCAGCTGTTCGGGACCGAGCCCGTCGACCGCCGCGCCGACCAGGTCGGGCAGCCGGCCATACGCCTCCGCCAGCAGGTCCGTCACATCCACGGTCCGCGCTCCTCCATGTCGGTGCCACCCGGGCAGTACCGCCCTCGGGGCCGGGCAAACCTCACCTCTAGGGTGAGCGACGTGGTCGCGGCGCTGGAGCTGTATCTCGACACCGACGCCACCCGGCGGATCCGGGTGCTCTGGGACGCGTTGGAGTCCGAGGGCGTACAGAGCATGCGGTCGCTGCTGGAGCAGCGGCACCGCCCGCACGTCTCGCTCGCCGTCGCCGCCCGCTTCGACCCCGACCAGGTCGCCGAGGCTCTCGCCGGGACGGTGGTGGCCGCGCCGCTGCGGCTGGAGTTCCAGCACGCCGGCCAGTTCGTCGGCCGGGTGCTCTGGCTCGGGCCGACGCCCACCACCGAGCTGCTCGCCCACCACGCCCAGGTGCACCACCGGCTGGCCCGCGCCGGCATCACGCTGGTCGAGCACTACCAGCCGGGACGGTGGGTGCCGCACTGCACGCTGTCCATGCGGGTGCCGAACGCCCTGATGGCCGCGGCGGTGCGCCGCTGCCTGGAGGTGCTGCCGCTGACCGCCACGGTGGTCGGGGCGGCGATCACCGACCACGCCCGGGGCATCTCCCACCCGTTGCCCTGAGCGTCGCCCTCCCGGTGCCGGAAGCGTCAGCGCGACCTGAAGTCGAGGATGAAGGTCGGGTACTCCGGCTGCGGGCAGGACTCGCCGCGGTGGCCGAGCCGCTCGTAGAAGGGAGCCGCCCGCTCCCGGTGGGCCTGCCATTCCAGGTACCGGACCCGCCGGCGGCCCAGTCGACACCGCCGCGAGCAGCGCCCGCCCCACGCCGTGCCGGCGCCGGTCCGGGCGGACGTAGCGGTCGTGCAGCCGGGCCACCCGGTGCGCATCGCCGGAGCGCAGGTGCGGCCCCTGATCCTGGGCGGCGGCGTACCCGGTCAGCCGTCGTCTTTTGCGCCATCTGCCGAGGTGCTGGCGACGTCGACGGACTGACGCAAGCTGGTAAATACGCAGGTCAGGCCACTCCTGGCCACCCAGCGACGTGCGGCCGGCGGCCCTGGAGCACACCCTCGGAGGTACGCCATGGCCGCTCCCGTCATCCGTTCCGTCACCGCCAGCCCGGCGGTGCTGCTGCCCGGCCAGTCCACCACCGTCGTCGTCGACGCCTACCATCCGGACTCCCGGGTGCTCACCCTTTCCGGGCGGGTCAGCGACCCCACCGGCGCGGCCTGGGACACCCCGGTCCGGGTCGACCTGGGCGTGCCGCTGACCTGGCAGCTCACCACCACCGCGGCGGGGGTCACCATCACCCCGAGCGGCACCGACCCGGCCCGCTTCACGGTGACCGTGCTGGCCGGCCGGAGCACGGTGACCCTGACCGCCACGGTCCGGGACGCGGCCGGACGGACCGCGACCGCGACCGCCACGGTGACGGTGCCAACGCTGGTGGGGATGAGCGCCGAGAAGGGCGCCCGGACCCAGCGGATCGTGGCGGACTACCCGGCCATCCGCTACATGCGGGACTTCGGGGCGGACACCGGCGACGCGGACGCCCTGCCGGAGCTGCCCCCGTTGACCGCCGGGAAGTTCGTCGACGCGCCGGCGGCCGTCATGCACGTCTCGTGGAAGGACGACGTCGAGCAGCTCACCACCTGGCTGGACGGGTTGACCCGGCCGATCTACCTGACCTGGTACCACGAGCCGATGGGCGATGTCGCCCCGACGACGTACCGGGCCACGGCGACCCGGCTGGCCCAGATCGTGGCCGCCCATCCCAGGCGGCGGTACGTCCTCGGGCACGGCCCGATCGTGACCCGGTACTGGCTGGACGAGGGGCGCGGCAACCCGACGGACTGGGGTTACCCGGGGATGACGCACTACGGGGTGGACTGCTACTCGCGGGACACCTCGACGTACTGGACGGCGGCCCGGATGTTCGGCGTCGCGTTCGGCAAGATCCGCGCCGCGTACCCCGGGCTCCGGCTGCTCGTCCCCGAGTACGGGCTGAGCCGGACCACCACCGACACCACCGGTGCCGGGCGGGCCCAGGCGCTGCGGGACCACGTCACCTGGCTGCGCCAGCAGGCCGACGTGGACGCGGTGGCGTACTGGAACAACTGGGCCGAGTTCGAGCTGCCCGACCCGCCCCTGGAGTCGACCGCGTGGCGGAACCTGCAGGCCGCTTGACCGGGATATCGGAGAGTCTGGGCTTACCGTTCGTGGCCACCTACAAGGAGCGACGGCGGCTGGCCGGTCCTGCGGCGGCAGTACGCCGCGACGGTCCGACCCGCCACCGGGGGGCCTCCGGCCGGGGGACGGCACGAATGGCCGTTCCCGCGGAGCGGAATAAGCTGGCGCCATGAGGAAGCCCGCTTGACCAGCAACGCCGCGCCCCCTGCGTACGACCACCTCTGCTGGGCCTACGACGACCCGGCCGTGCTCGACTCCCGCGCGATGGCCTTCCTCGCCGCCGGTCTCGCGGCCGGCGAGCGGGTCTGGCTCGCGGCGCCGAGCAGGCCCGGCTCGCTGACCCACCGCCTGGACGGCCTGCCCGGCCTCGCTGACGCGCTGCGCACCGGGGCCGCCCGGATGGTTCCCGTCGACGACGCCTACCGGCGCGAGGAGGTCATCGACCCGGAGACCCAGGTGCGGCACTACGCGGCCGCCACGGCGGACGCGTTGGCCGACGGCTACACCGGTTTCCGGGTGGCGGCCGAGACGACCTCACTGGTCCGCACTCCCGCCCAGCGGGACGCGTTCACTCGGTACGAGCACCTCATCGACCGCTACATGCGCGTCAATCCGATGTCGGCGATCTGCGCCTACGACCGGCGGGAGCTGGGAGAACCGGCCATCGCCGAACTGGCCTGCCTGCACCCCGAGACCAACGCCGACGTGCTGTTCCGCCTGTACGCCGCCGACCCGGACGAGGGCGCGGTCGCGCTGGCCGGCGAGCTGGACCCGTCCAACCACCGGCTCTTCGCCACCGCGCTGGACCGCGCCGACCCGCAGCCGGTCGACGGCCGGCTGGTGGTCGACGGGACGGACCTCCGGTTCATCGACCATCGCTGCCTGATCCACCTGGGCGAGCACGCCCGGCGTCGCGGCGTCACCGCCGTCCTGCGCACCTCCCGGTCGTCCGCGGCCCGCCTGGTCGAGCTGCTGGACCTCCCCGACGTCCGGGTCGAGGTCATGCGATGGGGACCGGTGCCGCCGCCGGCCACGTCGGCTACTACCACGAGGCCCTCCTGTTCGACTCGGACGAGCACCTGCTCGCCGTGGTGCTGCCCTTCCTGCTCGGTGGCGTCGAGGCCGGCGAGCCGGCCGTGGTGGGCTTCGGTGGGCGCCACGCCGAGCTGGTCCGGCAGGCCCTGCCCGCCGGCTCGGGCGTGACGTTCCTGCCCGGCGGCACCGTCTACGACCGGCCGACCTCCGCGATCCGTTCCTACCGGAAGCTGCTCGCCTCGTTCGTGGCCGACGGCGCCCAGCAGATCCGCATCGTCGGTGAGCTGCCCTCCGAAGCACTCGGCTCGACGTGGGACTGGTGGGCGCGGTACGAGTCCGCCGTCAACCATGCCTACGACGACTTCCCGCTCTGGAGCATGTGCGCGTACGACACCCGAGTCACCCCGCCCCGGGTGCTGACGGACGTGGCCCGCACCCACCCCCGGGTGGCCCGGCCCGACGGCAGTCACGTGCCTACCGGCGTCTACACCGAGCCGACCAGCTACCTGGCCGAGCCGCGGCCGATGCTGCTCGACCCGGTGCAGCGGACGGTGCCGGTGGTCGAGCTGGCCGACCCGACGCCCGCGCAGGCCCGCGCCGCCGTCCATGCCGCCGACCGGGGGCAGCTCCCCGCCGACGACGTCGAGGACCTGGTGGTGGCGGTCAGCGAGATGGTCACCAACGCCCAGCGCCACGGTCTCCCACCCGTGTCGATGAGGCTGTGGAGCGGCGCCGACCGCATCGTGGTCACGGTGAGCGACGGCGGCGACGGACCGAAGGACCCGTTCGCCGGCCTCCTCCAGGCGACCAACGGCTCCCCCGGCGGGTTGGGCCTCTGGATCTCCCACCAGTCCTGCAGCCACGTGGCGCTGCACCGCGGCCCGGACGGCTTCACGGTCCGGCTGACGGCCGGCAATCCGGACTTCCCGGTCTGATCCGGTCGTCCCCCGCCCTCCCGTGACCGGGAAAGGCGGCCACGTGGTGACCGGTCACCCGTCGGTGAGGACGACGTGCAGGCGGCGCGGGCCGTGCACACCCTCCACCCGGTTCAGCTCGATGTCGCTGGTCGCCGAGGGCCCGCTGATCCAGGTCAGCGGGTGGCCCGGGGTGAGCCGGGCGAGAGCCTCCGGCACGGTGGCCACCACCTGCTCGGGGCGCACCACGCAGACGTGCCGGTCGGGCAGCAGGCTGATGACCCGCCGGCCCTGGTCGGCGGCGGCGTCCAGGACGATGGTGCCGGTCTCGGCGACGGCGACCGCCGCCGCGGTGACCACCGCGTCCAGCTCGGCCAGCCGGTCGGCGGACAGGTCGTCGTCGACCACCACCTCGATCCCGCCCGGTCGCCAGTCGGCGGGCAGTCCCGGCGGCACCACCACCGCCGTGGCGCCCTCGGCGGCGAGGATGCCGGCGACCGTGTCGGCGACGGCCGCACCGGTGGCCCGGTACACCTGGGCCCGGTAGTCGGTCAGCCGCTCGGCGAGCAGGTCGACGAGCTCCGGGTCGCCGGGCGGCAGCTCCCCCTGCCGGCGGTGGCCTGGCCGGTGACGTACCGGCGTGGGAGGTGCGGCGGCCAGGGCGGCCCGGAGCCGGGCCAGCGTGACGTCACGGGCGGTCATCACGCCTCCGCTCCGACCACCACTGCCGGAAGGTCTGTGGCGGCGCGGCCGGCATGTCCCGGCTGGCGGTCCAGCCGTTCAACGGCGGGGGCAGGGCGCGACCGGCGATCCGGCCCAGCCCCGCGGCGCGCTGCGCGGCCGCGTACAGCCGGGGATGGTCCATCGTGTACGCGGCCGCGGCCATCGCGACCGCCTCGGCGCTCGGCGTCCGGTGCGCCGCGCGGCGCTCGGCCACGTGCCGGGCGCGCAGGTGGACCAGGACGGACGGGATGTCGATCATCACGGGGCAGGCGTCGAAGCACGCGCCGCAGAGCGACGACGCGTACGGCAGGGAGGCGTTCTCCTCGACCCCGGTCAGCTGCGGGGAGAGCACCGCCCCGATCGGCCCCGGATAGACCGACCCGTACGCGTGCCCGCCGGTGCGCTCGTACACCGGGCAGACGTTGAGGCACGCCGAGCAGCGGATGCAGTGCAACACCTGTCGGCCCACCTCGTCGGCGAGCACCGCGCTGCGGCCGTTGTCCAGCAGCACCAGGTGCACCTGTTGCGGCCCGTCGCCCGGGGTGACCCCGGTCCACATCGAGGTGTACGGGTTCATCCGCTCCCCGGTCGACGCCCGGGGCAGCAGTTGCAGGAAGACCCCGAGGTCGTCCCAGGTGGGGATGACCTTCTCGATGCCCATCACGGTGATCAGGGTCTCCGGCAGGGTGAGGCACATCCGCCCGTTGCCCTCGGACTCGACCACCGCGAGGGTGCCGGTCTCGGCGACGGCGAAGTTCGCCCCCGAGACGGCCACCTTCGTGCTGAGGAAGGTGGCGCGCAGGTGCCGCCGGGCGGCGGCGGCCAGCGCGGCGGGCTCGTCGGTCAGCGCCGGGTCCACCCCGGGCATCTCGCGCAGGAAGACCTCGCGGATCTCGGCCCGGTTGCGGTGGATCGCCGGGACCAGGATGTGGCTGGGCCGGTCCCGTCCGAGCTGGACGATCAGCTCCGCCAGGTCGGTCTCGACCGGTTCGATCCCGGCGGCCTCGAGCGCCTCGTTGAGGCCGATCTCCTGGGTGGCCATCGACTTGACCTTCATCACCCGGTCGGCGCCGGTGGCCCGGACCAGGTCGGTGACGATCCGGTTCGCCTCGACCGCGTCGGTCGCCCAGTGCACGGTGCCGCCGGCGGCGGTGACCGCCGCCTCCAGCTGTTCGAGCAGCTCGGGCAGGCGGGCCATGGTGTCGCTCTTGATCGCCCGCCCGGCGGCCCGCAGCTCCGGCCAGTCCGGCACCTCGCCGATCACCGCCGCCGACTTGGCCCGGATGGTGCCGGTGGCGTGCCGCAGGTTACGGCGGAGCTGGGGGTCGGCCAGGGCGCGGCGGGCGGCGACCGGAAAGGGCTCGTCGCCGCGCAGGTGGCCGACCCCGGGCGGGGCCGTCGCGGGCAGGCCGAGGAACGTCTCCGTCATCGCCGCCCCTCCCGGTCCGTCGCCCTCACCGGGCCACCCCCTCGGTAGTCCGGCCGGCCGGGTCGCCGGAGCGGCCCGCCTCCGTGCCGGCCAGGATCTCGGCCAGGTGCACGGTCCGGACGCCGGCGCGCAGCCGGGACAGCCCGCCGCCGATGTGCATCAGGCAGGAGGCGTCCCCGGCGGTGCAGACGTCGGCCCGGGTGGCCAGCACGTGGCGCATCTTGTCGGCCAGCATCGCCGTGGAGGTGTCCGCGTTCTTCACGGCGAAGGTGCCACCGAAGCCGCAGCACTGCTCGGCCTGCGGCAGCTCCACCAGGTCGAGGCCGCGGACCTCGCGCAGCAGCCGCAGCGGCCGGTCCCCCACCCGGAGCATCCGCAGCGAGTGGCAGGTCGGGTGGTAGGTCACCCGGTGCGGGTAGTACGCCCCCACGTCGGTCACCCCGAGCACGTCGACGAGCAGCTCCGACAGCTCGTACGTGTGCCGGGCGACCTCCTCGGCCCGGCCGGCCAGCCGCTCGTCGCCGGCCCGGCGGGCCACCATCGCGTGCTGGTGCCGCACCGAGCCGACACACGAGCCGGACGGGGCGACCACCACGTCGTACGGGGCGAAGGCCCGCACGTGCCGGCGCACCAGCCGCAGCGCGTCGTCCGGGTAGCCGGTGTTGACGTGCATCTGCCCGCAGCAGGTCTGCTCCTCGGGGAAGACGACCTGGTGACCGAGGCGTTCCAGCAGCCGTACCGTCGCCTTGGCCGCCTCGGGGAAGAGGGTGTCGGCCAGGCAGGTGACGAACAGGGCGATCCGCATGTCCAGCCCTCCCAGGTCGCGTCCCGGTGGCCCGTCGCGCGGCGGCGCACGCGATCCGTCGAGTGTCCCTCAACGACCCGGCGGGCGCCACCGGTTGCGGCGCGGCGGATAGCCTCGGGTGGTGAGCCCGCGCCGCGGTCCCGGACCGGCCCGGCCTTCCCTGGCGCGGGACCGGTCGTTCGTCACCTACTGGATCGCGCAGGCGGTCTCCGCGGCCGGGGACTCCTTCGCCTACCTGGCGGTGCCGCTGCTGATGCTGCACGCGACCGGCTCGGTGGCCCGGATGGGCCTGCTCACCGCGGTGGCCGGGGTCGCGTCGGTGGGTGCGGGCGTGTTCGGCGGGGTGCTCGTCGACCGGTTCGACCGGCGCACCCTGATGATCGTCGGTGACCTGGTCCGGCTGGTGCTCTACGGACTGATCCCGCTGGCCTGGCTCGCCGGCCCACAGGTGTGGCTGCTCTTCGCGGTGCTGCCGGTCTGCGAGGCGGTCGGCATGGTCTGTCAGGTCGCCTCGGTGACCGCGGTGCGCAACCTGGTCGACCGGGAGCGGATCACGGAGGCCAACGGGCGGCTGCACGCGACGTACGCCGCGGCCGCCGCGGTCGGGCCGCTGCTGGCCGGCCTCGTGTCGGCCCGGTTCGGTCCCACCGCGGCGATCGGCGTGAACGCAGCCAGCTTCGCGCTCTCCGCCGTCGGCCTCCGGCTGGTCCGCCTCCGCCGGCCGGACCCGGACGCGGCCGCCCCGCCCCGCGAGCGACCGCTGGCCGAGTTCCTGGCCGGCGCGCGGTTCCTCTGGCGACAGCCGGTGCTGCGGTCGCTGACCGCGCTGCTGTCGGTCTTCATCTTCCTGACGTTCGGCCTGACCGACGTGCTGATCTACCACGTCAAGCACGACCTGGGCGGCTCGGACCGGACCGTCGGCACGGTGCTCGGCCTGGCCACCCTCGGCACGGTCGCCGGGGCGCTGCTGGTGGCCCCGCTGCGCCGTCGGCTCGGCTTCGGCGTCACCTGGATCGGCGCGACCGGCGTCTGCGGCGTCGCCGTCGCCGGAATCGGGCTGGCCGGCACCGTCCCCGCCCTCATCGCGGCGGCCGCGGTCCACCTCTGCTGCGTCAGCGTGGGTGGCATCTGCTCGATGTCGCTGCGCCAGGAGATCACGCCCGATCACCTGCTGGGCCGGGTCACCTCCGCGTTCTGGAGCACGCACTTCTCGCTGGGGCCGGCCGGCGCTGCCCTGCTGACCTGGGCGGCCGGCCGGTACGGGGCCGCTCCGGTCTGTCTGGTGGCGGGAGCGGGCTGCCTGCTGGTGGCCGTCGGCGGGTGCTGCGGCCCGATTCGCCGGGCGGGATCGGCGCCGGTGGCGGACGAGCGGGAGCTCCGGCCGGTGCCGGGCTGACCGATTCCGGGACCGCACCGGCCGGCCGAGAGCGGGATCCGGCCGAATGGTCACGGCATCCCACCGGGACGGTGGTGGGGCACGCCGCCGGGCCGTTCCGGGGTGGCGGTACCGTTGCGCCTCATCATGCCCTGCGGGGCGGTCATCCGCCGGCCTGGCGCTGGCGAACCGACGGAGGATGGCGCAATGTCCAACGGCGAGGAACCGTTCGCACCACACGAGGACGCGTCGGCCCGGCCGAGCTTCGAACTCGCGCTGCGCGGCTACGACAAGCGGCAGGTGGACCGGTACGTCAAGCGGCTGGACGGCGAGGTGTCCACGCTGACCGCCGACCGGGACCGGGCGTATCGCCAGGTCCAGGAGCTGACCGTGCAGTTGCAGCGGGCGCAGACCGAGGCGGCGGAGCTGCGGCAGCGACCGGCGCAGGTGGACCGGGCCTCGTTCAGTGACCTGGGACCGATGGTCGAGCAGATCCTCGACCTGGCCGAGAAGCAGGCCGGGGCGATCAGCGAGACCGCCGCGAAGCGGGCCGCCGAGCTCCACGCCCAGGCGGAGAAGGCCCTCACCGCGGCGCGGGAGCAGGCCGCCCGGGAGCTGCGCGAGCTGGACGAGGAGTTGGACGCCCGGCGCGCCGAGCAGGAGCAGGCGCACGAGGAGCGGCGGGCCGCCGCGCAGGCCGAACTCACCGCCACCCGCGAGCTGGCGGAGAAGCTGCGGACCGAGGGTCAGGCCGCCCACGAGCGGGCCCAGCAGGAGGCGAAGCGGATCGCCGAGCAGAGCAACCAGCAGGTCGAGCAGGCCCGCTCCGCGTCCGAGGCGCTGGTGAAGGCGGCCCGGACGCAGATCCAGCAGGAGGTGCAGGCGAACCGCAGCAAGGCCCAGCAGGAGCTGGCCCAGTGGCAGGCCAACATGGCCCGGGAGCTGGAGGAGCGGCGGGCCGCCGCCGAGCAGGAGCTGGCCGACCGGGCCACCGCGGCCGAGCGGGACATCGCCGCGCTCGTCGCCGAGGCCCAGCAGTACGCCACCGAGGTCCGGGAGCGCGCCGACGAGCAGACGAGCGCGCACCAGGAGCAGCTCTCCACCGTGCAGCAGGAGCTCCAGCAGCGGCAGGAGGCGCTGGCCCAGCTCCAGGCCGAGCTGGAGACCGCCGGCCAGCAGCTCGACCGGTCCCGGCAGGAGATCGCCAGCATCGAGCAGGAGGGCGCCGAGCTGGAGGAGCGCCTGGTGGAGGTCCGCCGCGACCTGACCACCGAGACGAAGCGGCTGGAGGACGCCCGCCGGGCCGCCGACCTCGCCGAGCAGCACGCCAAGGAGGTACGCGCCCGGGTGCAGCGCGAGGCGAAGCGGGTGGCCGACCTGGCCGCCGCCGCGGTGATGGCGGCCGCCGCGGGCGGCGGGGAGACCGCCGAGTACCCGCAGGTGGGCGCCCGCGCGGCCGCCGAGGCGTCCCCCGCCCAGCCGGTCTCCGCCCAGCCGGCCCCCGCCGAGCGGGTCCCCGCGCCGCGGGAGCCCTTCGACGCCTTCGCGGTGCGGACGCCCGCCGAGGGGACGTCCGCCGGGCGGACCGGCGAGGAGCCGGCCGCGCAGCCCGGCGCGGAGGTCCCGGCCACCGCCTGAGCCCGCGTTCCGGTCGCGGCGCTAGCGAACTTCCGGTACCCGGAAGCGCCGTGCCGTCCGCTGGTGGGCCGCCGCCTCGTCGGGGCGGCCCAGCGCCGTGGCCAGCTCGCCGAGGTAACGGGCCACCGGGCCGAGGGTGAGCGCCCCGCTGCCCGCCCCGGCCAGTTCGTCAGCGGCGGGCAGCAGTTCGGCGTACAGGCGCGCGATCCGGGGCCGGTCGTCGAGGGCGAGCGCGGCGCGGGCGGCCAGGCACAGGCGCGCCTCGGACAGCAGGTCGTGCGGCGTCTCCGGCAGGGCCCGCAGCGCGGCGGCGGCCTCGGCGGGGCGGCCGGCGGCGAGCCGGACCAGCGGGCGCACCCACGGCTCGTACGGCCCCCAGTCGGCGCCCGCCATGAGCAGGGGGCGCTCGTCGTCCCCGGTGGACAGCCGCAGCCCGAGCAGGGCGAGGGGCAGCAGCCCGTGAGCCATGCCCGGTATCCCGCTGCCGGCGAGCCGAGCCTCGGCGGCCCGGTACGCGACCTCCGCCGCCGCGGGGTCCCCGTCGACGGCCGGCCGCAGGGCGGCGTACCACCGGGTGAAGACGCCGACGAGCGGTAGCTCGTACCGCTCGGCCAGCCGGTCGGCGGCGCGGGCGTGGGCGTCGGCGGCGGCCAGGTCGCCGAGCCCGCACCGCGCCTGCAGGCCGATGAGGTGCCCGAGCACCTCGAAGGTCACCAGCTGGTGCGGGGCGGCCAGGTCGACCAGCTCCGCGCCGAGGCGGGCACGTTCGGGAGCGAGGCCGGTCCGCCGGAAGGTGTGCATGAAGCGGGCGTTGAGGGCGAAGGCCAGCAGCGCCGGGTCGCCGAGTCGCCGGGCGATCGCCTCCGCCTCTGCGGCCGCCCGGCGGCCACGGTCGGTGGTGGTGCCGCGCAGCTCCAGGGCCAGGGTGCTCAACAGCCGGCTGTGCTGTTCCGCCTGCTCGGCGGGGAGCACCGCCAGGGTGCGTTCGGCGGCCTCGACGACCCGGCGGGAGAGGTCCTCGTCGTCGTTGCGGGTCCAGACGGCCGGGACGTCGAAGGCCGCCAGCACGGTCCCGGTCAGGACCGGATCGTCGATTCGCTCGACGGTGGCGACGGCCTCGGCCCGAAGCCGGCGGGTCTGCGCCAGGTGTCCGGTCACGGCCAGCGCCCGGCCCAGCCCCATCACCGCGCCCAGCCGCCCGCGTACGTCCTGCCCACCCGCCCGGTCGTGGGCGGCGACCGCCTGCTGCCAGAGGCGGGCCGCCTCGTGCGGGTTGCGGCGCCGTTCGGCCCGTTCGGCGGCGGCTGTGGCGTAGCGGGCGGCGCGCGGGGCGGTGGCTCGGCCGCCGGCCTGGGTGAAGTGGTGCGCCAGCGCGGCGACGTCGTCCGGGCGCAGCCGTTCGATCGCCTCCCCGACCTCGGTGTGCCAGCGGGCCCGGCGCGGCGCGGACAGGTCCCCGTAGAGGGTGTCGCGGACCAGGATGTGGGTGAACCGGGTGCCCGGCCCGGTCAGGAAGCCGGCCGGCCCGGCCCGGTCCAGCGCGTCGAGCGTGGCGTCCTCGCCGGCGACTGCGGCGAGCACCTCCGGGTCGACGTCCCGGCCGATCACCGCGGCCTGCCGCAGCACGGTCCGGGTGGCCTCCGGCAGCTGCCCCAGGCGGTGTCGGATCACGTCCCGCACGCCGGCCGGGACCGCCGCCAGGGCCGCGTCGCCCTCGGCCGCGAGCAGCCTCGCCAGCTCCCGGATGAAGAACGGGTTGCCGCCGCTGCGCCGGTGGAGCAGCCGCACGGTCGACGGTTCCAGCTCCCGCCCGACGACGGCGCCCGCGACCTCCCCGGTCGCCGCCTCGGACAGGCCGCCGAGATAGACCCGGACGGGTTCGGTCCGGGCGAGCCGGGCCAGGGTCGCGGTCAGCCACGGGGAGATCTCGGTGGCGCGGAACGTGCCGACGACGAACACCGGCCCGGTGACCGGCTCCGGCCCGGCGAGCAGGGCGGTCAGCAGGTCGAGGGTGTCCGCGTCGGCCCGGTGCAGGTCGTCGAGGACCACGAGCACCGGCCGCCGGCCGGCCGCCGCCGCAAGTCGGGTCGCGGCGGCCCGGTGCAGCCGGAACCGGTCCACGGCGGGGTCCGCCGCCGCTGCGGCGTCCCCGGCGGGGGAGGGTCCACCGGTCGCGCCCGTCGGCGCGTCCGGGCCGGATCCGGCGTCCGCTGCGGTCGCCGGCGAGCCGGGATCGGGCGGCGACGAGCCGGCGGTCAGCGCCGCGGTGACCTGCGCCCACGGCCAGGCGACCGGCGCGCCGTCGTACTCGGGGCTGCGGCCCCAGGCCGTGCTCCAGCCGGCGGCGGCCAACCGCTCGGTGAGCGCCTCGGCGAGCGCGGTCTTCCCGCCGCCCGCCTCGGCGGAGACCAGAGCGAGGCCCGGCCGGCCGCGCCGGGCCACCTCGTCGGCCGCTCGTACCAGGCCGGCCAGCTCCGCGCCGCGCCCGACGAACGGGCGCCGCTCACCGGACACCGGCACCGACGCCTCGCCGCCGGTAGGCGTCGGTGCCGCAGCGCCGGCGGCCGGCAGCGCACCGCCGGCGGGCGTCGACACCGCAGCGCCGGCGGGCGCGAGCGTCGGCGGCTCGCCTGGCACGGGCGCGGTGACCGGCGTCGGGCGCAGGTGCGGCGCCTGGGCGAGGATGTCGGCCTCGAGCTGTCGCAGCCGCGGGCCCGGGTCCAATCCCAGCTCCCCCACCAGCGTCTCCCGGGCCCGGCGCAGCGCGGCCAGCGCGTCGCCCTGCCGGCCGGCACGGTAGAGGGCGACGGCCAGCAGGTGCCAGGCGTCCTCCCGCAGCGGTTGGGCAGTCGTGTGGGCGCGCAGGTCGGAGGCGGCCTCGGCGGCCCGGCCCAGCGCCAGCAGCGCCTCGGCCCGCCGCTCCACGGCCAGCATCCGCAGGTCGTCGAGCCGGTTGATCTCTCCCCGGGCCCAGCCCTGGTCCGCGAACTCCGCGTACGCCGGCCCTCGCCACAGGGCGAGCGCCGCGTCCAGGCCGGCGAGGGCCGGTCCGGGGCGTCCCGCCGCCAGCAGCGCGCCCGCGCCGGCGACCGCCGTCTCGAACCGCCAGGCGTCGACGGCGTCGGACGCGGCGGCCAGCGCGTACCCCGGCGGGGTGGTGACCAGCAGCCGGGCCGGCTGCCGCGGCGGCCGGTCGGGCTCCAGGGCGCGGCGCAGGTCGGCGACGAAGGTGCGGATGGCGGCCACCGCGCCCTCCGGCGGCTCGGCCCACAGGTCGCCGACGAGCCGATCGACCGGCACCAACCGTCCCCGGGCGACCAGCAGCCGGGCCAGCACGGCGCGCTGCCGGGTCCCCTTCAGCGGTACGGGGCCGCGCTCGCCGACCGCCTCCACCGGCCCCAGCACGCCGAACCGCACCGAGGTCTGGCTGGTCATGTCGCCCACTCTAGGCACCGCAGGGGTCGCCGCACCGGCGCGCCGGCCGGGCCACTCATCGGACGCTGATCCGCCGCTGATCCGCCCCGGGCAGGCTCGGCGCGTACCGGACATCCGAACAGAGAGGCATTCCGTGGATCCCAGGATCAGTGGGTTCGACTATCGACGCGTCACCGTCGCCGACGGCGTGACCCTGAACACCGCCGTCGGCGGCTCCGGCAGCCCGATCGTGCTGCTGCACGGCTTCCCGCAGACCCACCTCATGTGGCGGCACGTCGCCGCCGACCTCGCCGCCGACCACACCGTCATCTGCCCCGACCTGCGCGGCTACGGCGCCAGCGACAAGCCCGCGGACACCGACGGCACGGCGTACGCGAAGCGCACCATGGCCGCCGACGTCGTCGCGCTGGCCCGCGAGCTGGGGCACGACCGGTTCGCCCTGGCCGGGCACGACCGCGGCGCCCTGGTCACGGTCCGTGCCGGCCTGGACCACCCCGGCGCGGTCACCCATCTCGCCTCGCTCGACGTGCTGCCCACCCTCGACATGTGGGACGTGCTGCACGGCACCAGCGCCGCCGTCGGGTTCCACCTCTACCTGATGGCGCAGCCGCCCGGCCTGCCGGAGCGGTTGATCGGGGCCAGCCCGGACGCCTTCTTCGGCCACTTCCTGGACGTCTGGGCGGGCGACCCGGAGGCGATCCCGGCCGACGTGCGGGCCGCCTACCTGCGGGCCTCCCGGGAGGCGGTCGTCTCCATCGTCGCGGACTACCGGGCGTCGGCCGGGATCGACGTCGAGCACGACCGGGCCGACCACGCGGCCGGTAACCGGCTCCGCATGCCGGTGACCGTGCTCCAGCAGGACTGGGGCGCGGCGCTGGGCTTCGACGCCGCCGCCAGGTGGCGGGCGTGGGCGCCCGACCTGGTGCACGTGCCGGTCAGCTACGGCCATTTCATGGCCGAGGAGGCGCCCGCCGAGGTGGTGAAGGCGCTGCGCGCGCTGCTGGACCGGTGAGGTGTCGGCGCCCGGGGATCTCGGGGCGCAGCCGCTCCCCGGCCGCCACGCCGCTCCGCGCGCTCCCTCAGGCGTGACCCGGTGCGGCCCGCCCGCCGTCGCGCCGGAAGACCTGCCACATGGTGCCGAGGCAGCAGGTCACCGCGATCACCCGGCCGACCACCTCCAGCAGGCTGCCGGCGGCCGGGGGGCGCCGGAAACGCCGGGCCGTGCGGCTGGGCGCGGCACGCCGTCGCGCCGGGCCCGCTGCCCGGCGCGACGGTGTGGATGGTTCCGCTACGGCTTGAGCACGACCTTGACGCACTCTTCCTGCTTGTTCTTGAAGATGTCGTAGCCGTGGGGCGTGTCGTCGAGCCGCATGGTGTGGGTGATGATGAAGCTCGGGTCGATCTCGCCCTTGCGGATCCGTTCCAGCAGCGGCCGCATGTAGCGCTGCACGTGGGCCTGCCCGGACCGCATGGTCAGCGACCGGTTCATGAACGAGCCCATCGGGAACTTGTCGATGAAGCCGCCGTACGCGCCGACCGCCGAGATGGTGCCGCCATTGCGGCAGGCCAGCACGGCTTCCCGCAGCGCGTGCGGCCGGTCCGTCTCCACCTTCGCCGCCTGCTTCGCCCGGTCGTACGCGTGCAGCGCCGCGGAGGCGTGGTGCCCCTCCATGCCGACCGCGTCGATGCAACCGTCCGGCCCGCGTCCGACGGTCATCTCGCGGAGCGCGTCCAGGACGTCGGACTCCTCGTAGTTGATGGTCTCCGCGCCGGTGTTCTCCCGCACCATCCGCAGCCGGTACGGGTACCGGTCGATGACGATGACCCGCTCGGCGCCGAGCAGGAACGCGCTGGCGGCGGCGAACTGCCCGACCGGCCCGGCGCCCCAGATGGCGATGATGTCGCCGCGCTCGATGTCGCACATCTCGGCGGCCATGTAGCCGGTCGGCAGCACGTCCGACAGGAACAGCACCTTCTCGTCGGGCAGGTCGTCCTCGATCTTGAGGGCGCCCACGTCGGCGAAGGGCACCCGGACGTACTGCGCCTGTCCCCCGGCATAGCCGCCGAGCAGGTGGGAGTAGCCGAAGATGCCGGCCGGCGAGTGGCCCATCGCCGTCTCCGCGATCGCCGCGTTGGGATTGGAGTTCTCGCAGACCGAGTAGAGACCGCGCTGGCAGGAGATGCAGTCACCGCAGGCGATCGGGAAGCCCACCACCACCCGGTCACCGACGCTCAGCCCGTCCCGTACGCCCTGGCCGAGCTCGACGATCTCGCCCATGAACTCGTGCCCGAGGATGTCGCCCTTCCTCATCGCCGGGATGAATCCGTCCAGCAGGTGCAGGTCGGATCCGCAGATCGCCGACGAGGTGATCCGGAGGATGGCGTCCCGCGGGTTGAGGATCTGCGGGTCGGGGACGTCCTCGACGGCCAGGCTGTTCGGCGCGATCCAGCAGTTGGCTAGCATCGGTTCCTCACCACTCCGCTCCACGCATCGCCACCGGTCGCGCCGGGCGCTGGTTTGCCTGTTGGTGGACGCTGCTGCCGTTCGGGCTGGCGTCGGAGCGGACGATCTCGCCCGTCTCGATCACCTGCTTGAACCGCCGCAGGTCGTCGCAGACCTGCTGCTGGGGGTCCTCACCGAAGAGCTTGGCGACCTTCGCCCCGAGCATCCCGCCCGGCGCCCGGTAACTGATCTGGACGCGCACCTCCGTGCCCCGCCCACCGGCGGCGCGCATGAACCGGACGGTGCCGGAGTTGGGCACCCGCGCGCCCGCCACCGAGCGCCAACTGATCAGCGCGTTCGGGCGGTCGTCGACGATCTCGGCGTCCCACTCCACGCTCTTGCCGGCCGGCGCCCTCGCGATCCACCGGGACCGCCGGTCGCCCGTCATCCGCACCGACCGCAGGTGGTACATGAAGCGCGGCAGGTTCTCGAAGTCGTGCCAGAACCGGTAGACGTCCTCGATGTTCCGGTTGACCGTCACCGCAGCGTGTACCTCGTTGCCGTCCGCGCGCCGGCGTCGGGCGACGCGTACGGCGGTGTAGAGGTCGACCGCGGTGATCCCGGCGACCGCCATGGTGGTGTACGTCAGCCGCCGTCGCCGTTCCCCGCGCCGCCGCTGCAGCGCCCGTCCGCAGGCGGCGAGGTCCATCGCGTCGCCGGCCACCCGGGTCCACGCCCCCCACCCGGCTCGGCGGGGGACGAGCAGCGCCGCGGCGTGGCCCAGTTCCCGCACCCCGGCGATCCGCAGCACGGTCTGCGCGGTCCGGGAGTCGTCGATGCCGGACAGTCGGCTGACGCGCGATCGCGCGCCGAGGGCGGCGGCGCCCAGCCCGAGGCTGAACCAGCCCAGGAACCGGGCCAGGCCCTCGGACGGGCGGTCCCGACTTGCCCGTTCGATGCCCAGGGCGTCGGTCACCGACCGCACCCCGATCGTGCTCTTTCGAGCCATCCTGCTCACTCCATTCCCCCATGGGTTGCTTCATCGGCCGATGGAACCGGCGCACCGCACCCGCCCGTCGACGGGGTCCGCCCGCGGCTCGTCGCGCCCGGTGGCAACGGGCGACCGCCCGTTGCGGTGCCGGGCGCGATCTCCCTCTCGCTCGCCGTGGCCGCTCATTCCCGAAATGCGCGCGATCACGCTCGCCGGACGAGCCGCCGGAGCCGGTGGCTCGCCGTCGGACGACACACCGGCCGGACGGGGTCACGCCAGGTCACCGTCGTCGGCCAGCGCCAGGCCGGCGGCGGCCGGCAGCAGGTGCCGCACCTCCGGCTCGCCCTCGGCGAGTTCCTTGGCCCGTTCCTCGGCCTCGCGGTCGGCGGTCGTCAGCCGACCCCCGTGCTGGCGCAGGTGCTCGTCCCAGGACGGCACCAGGTAGACCTCCGCGAACTGGGCCGGGCTCTCGCCCTCGCGGAAGAGTCCCCACCGCATCGCCCCGGTACGCTGCCGGAACCCGCGGACGTGGTCCATCGCATCCAGGAACTCGGCCTCCCGCCCGGGCCGGACGGTGTAGGTGACCACCACCAGCACCGGCCCCACCCGGGGATCAGGTTCGAGCGCCAGTTCCAGGGGCGGCCGGTAGGTGGTCGGGTCCTTGTTCAGCCCGCGCAGGTCGGGCAGCGGCCAGATCTGCGACGTCACCGCGCCGATCAGCATCAGCGCGGCCGCCACGAGGAACGCGGCGGCCAGCCCGGCGACGTCCGCCACCACACCCCAGGCGAACGCGCCGACGGCCTGCCCGCCGCCCTGGACGATCTGGTACACGGCCAGGCCGCGGGCGCGTACCCAGCCGGGCAGGAAGAGCTGGATCTCGGCGTTGACGTTGGCGAGGACGGTCACCCAGGCCACCCCGGCCGGCAGCAGGGCGAGCAGCACCACCGGGACGATCCGCACGGACGCCACCACGATCAGCGTGCCGCCGTAGGTCGCCCCGGCCACCAGCAGGAACTGGTTGGCCGACATCCAGGTCCGGATCCTCGGCAGCAGCAGCCCGCCGATGATGGCGCCCACCCCGAGCGCGGCCAGCAGCAGGCCGTACCCGCTGGAGTTCATGTGCAGCCGGCGGGCCGCCACCAGCGGCAGCAGCGCCCACAGCGCGCTCGCCGGGATCACGAACACCAGCGCGCGGCGCAGCAGCCGGCGCACGATCGGCGAGTGCCGCACGTACCGGCCGCCGGCCCGCAGCGCGGCGGTGAACCGCTCGGGCACCTCGACGGCGCGGGCGTCGCCGGGCCGCCACCGGAACAGCGCCAGCGCGAAGACCAGGAACGCCACCGCGTTGAGGGCGAAGACCGGGGCCACCCCGATGCGGGCGATCAGCACACCGGCCGCGGCCGGCCCGACGGCCCGGGCCACGTTGACGCTGATCGAGCCCAGCGCCGAGGCCGACCGGAGCTGGTCCCGGGGCACCAGCTCCGGGATCACCGCCGCCCAGGCCGGCAGGGTCAGCGCCTGTCCCACGCCGAAGGCGAAGGTGAGGGTGAGCAGCAGCGCCGGCGGCATCCGGCCGGTCGCGGTGAGCAGTGTCAGCGCCGCCGCGACCACCACCAGGAACAGCTGCACCGAGATCAGCAGGTGCCGTCGGTCGAAGGTGTCCGCGAGGGCGCCCGCCGGCAGGGCCAGCAGCAGCGTCGGCAGCAGGCTGGCGGTCTGCACCAGGGCGACCAGGGTGGAGGCGTTCGACTGGTGGATCAGCAGCCACTGGGCGCCGACCGTCTGCATCCAGGTGCCGATGTTCGCGGCGAGCAGGGCCAGCCACAGGCTGCGGTAGACGGCGGTGCGCAACGGCGCCCACGCCGAGACGGTGACCTCGGCCGTGGCGCCTCCGGGTGTCACCATCGCCCGTCCGCGCGGAGCACGAGCTCGCCGGAGACGTACAGGTCGTCGGGGGCGAGCAGCAGCAGCCGTACGACCTCGGCGGCGACCTGCTCCGGCAGCGCGTAGATCTTGTCGAGGAACTCGTCGCCGACCCGTTCCTGCAACCGCGTCGGCATCGGCCCGGGATGCAGCTCCATCACCTTGATCCGGTTGCTGTGCTGGGCCTCGGCCAGCGACTGGACCAGACTGCTGCCGTAGCTCTTGGTGGCCCGGTAGATCGGGATGCCCGGCCGGGGCTTCGTCACGGCCAGCGCCCCGATGTACACCAGGTTGCCGTGACCCTGCCGGCGCAGGTGGTGCAGCGCCTCCTTGAACACGTACGTGGTGCCCAGGGCGTTGATCTCCACGGCCCGCCGGATCCGCTGCGGGGAGAGCTCCGCCAGGTCACCGCCCGCCCACATCGAGGCGCAAGCCGCCACCCCGTCGATCACGTCGTACCGGTCGACCACCTCGGCGAACGCGTCCCGGACCTGCTCGTAGGAGGAGACGTCGCAGATCCGCCCGGCGCAGCCCAGCTCGTCGGCGACCGCGGCGACCTCGCCAGGCACGTCGCCGAGGACGGCGACCCGGTGTTCGTCGACGAGCAGGCGGGCCACCGCCAGACCGAGACCACTGGTGCCACCGATCACCACGAAGGTTCTGGCGCCCATGTCCCTCCCGCTGCCGGCTGCCCAACGGCCCTGGCCTTCCCGCTGTCGGAGCATCCACACGTCGGGCGTCGGGACGGCACGCCCGGGTCGGATCGCGGGCGAAGCCACCGGTAGTGGTCCCGGTCAGCCGCGTCCGGCCAGGGATGTCCGCAGCTGTCGGAAGGTGATCGAGTAGCGCAGCTCCGGCACCGGCGGGATGCTGTGCTGCCAGGCCGACCGCGCCGCCCCGGCGAGCACGTACGCCGAGCGGGGCGCCAGCTCCGCCTCGTACACCCGGCGCTCCTCGGGCCGGCCGCGTTGGAAGCGCAACAGGCAGGCGGAGCCCAGGGAGAGCCCGACCACGGTCGGCCCGAACGCCGGCGCGTCGCGGTGCCAGCCGATGACCGAGCCGGGCGGATAGCGGGTGACCAGGGCCTGCGCGAGCGTGGCCGCCGGCACGCCGGCGAGCCCGGCGCACCGCTCGCGGACCTCCCGCAGCTCCACCGGCAACGCCTCCGTCTCGGTGAGCTGGAAGGAGCCGTAGTCGTAGTCGAAACCGAAGTGCCGGACCGTACGCCGAGCGATCTGCCCGTGCATCCGGACCTCGTGGAAGTCGTACGCGGCCAGCGCGGTCAGCAACGACCGCTCCTCGTCGCAGCTCACCAGCTCGGGCTGGTAGGTCAGCCCCGCCGGTCGCTCGTGGGTGCCCCGCATCCGCCCCATCAGGCCGACGGTAGCGCCGACCGGCCGGTGGCGTGGCGGCATCGCCGGGCCCGCTCCGGACCGGGCACGCGGCCCGGTCCGGAGCGCTCAGATGTCAGGCGGTCGCCATCTGACGCACGTGTCGAGCCTCGGCGAACTCCTCGACCATCTTGGCGCAGAACGCCGGCAGGTCGCTGGGGCGGCGGCTGGTGACCAGGCCGTTGTCCACCTGCACCTGCTGGTCGACCCAGTTCCCGCCGGCGTTGCGGATGTCGGTGCGCAGGCTCGGGTACGAGGTGACCGTCCGACCGTCGACCATTCCGGTCTCGACCAGGGACCACGGGCCGTGGCAGATCGCCGCCACCGGCTTGGCCTGCTGGAAGAACCCCCGCACGAAGTCCATCGCCGCCGGGTTCATCCGGAGCCGGTCCGGGTTGACCGTCCCGCCGGGCAGCACCAGGGCGTCGTAGTCGGCCGGGTTGGCCCGGTCCAGCGTACGGTCGACCGGGTGGCGGTTGGCCGGGTTGATGTCGTGGTTCATGGCCTGCACCTCGCCGGCGGACAGAGAGACCAGATGCACCTCCGCGCCCGCCTGCTCCGCGGCGGACCGGGGTTGGGTGTACTCGACCTCCTCGACCCCGTCGGTGGCGAGGATCGCGATCCGCTTTCCGGCCAGCGGCTGCTGGTTGTCGCCCATGATGTGCGGCCTCCTTCGCGGCGCCGCCCTCGTGCGGCGCACGGCTGGTCCCGCACGCGTTCCCGGCGCGGGGACGGGCAAACGGTTCCGTGGGCGGCCCCGGGTCAGGAAGAATGCCGCGGCCCCCGGGTCACCCGGAACGCTTCCCCACGCAGTACACGTCGCCGGAGTTGACCCGGTACGGCAGCGACAGCAGGTGGGCGGTGATCCGCTCCGCCGACACCCACTCCCCGAAGGCGAACGAGGTGTCGTCGCCCAGCGCGACGTCGAAGCCGTCGAAGCCGAGCGACGTGAGCCGGTCGACGCACCGTCGCGCCAGCGCGCGCTCGATCGTGGTGAACTCGAAGGACAGCGCCGGCAGCGGGCGGCTCAGGCCGGCCAGCACGGCGTCCTCGAAGCCCTCGACATCGATCTTCACGAAGGTCGGTACGCCGTACCGGTGCAGCAGCGAGTCGAGGGTGACGCAGCGTACGTCGATCTCGTCGTCCCAGACCTCGTGCGCCCAACCGTCCGCGCCGTTCGCCGCCTGGAGGAAGTGGGCGGAGACGGTGGAGATCGTGGGATTACGGGAGTTGACGTGCAGGCGGACGTTCCCCGCGTACGCCCCGCACGCCGCCTCGACCAGCGTGACCTGGTCGTCGCCGGCATAGATGGCGCGGATGGCGCGGGTGCACAGAGGTTGGGGCTCCACGGCCACGACCCGGGCGCCGAGGCGGCGGAAGCTGCCGATCCGGTCGCCCACGTGCGACCCGACGTCGAAGACCAGGTCGCCCGGCGTCACGAACCGCGCGTACAACTCGTCCAGCGCGGCCCCGTGGGCCGGGTCGCCGTAGGAGTGGTCCAGCGAGCGGCGAAGTGCGGACATGGTGGGATCGGCCCTGAGTGCCTGAATTGAGCGGGTATGGGCGCTCACTCGCCGACTCTAACTCGATCCGCGCGGGCGGACTTCCGCTTCCGGGTCGACCGCTGCCGTAGGCCGCACCGGCTAGCGAGCGCTGCCCGCCTCCCTGAGGGTCAGCCGCAGCCAGGACGCCAGGTGCTCGAGTTCGTGGTGCACCGCGTCCGCCATCGCCGGGGTGAAGGGAACGTCCCGGTGGACCGCGTGCACGACCAGCTCGCCGCTCTTGCGGTCCGCCGTGGCGTCCACCTTCCCGACGAGCCGGTCCTCGTGCAGCACCGGCAACGCGAAATAGCCCCAGCGCCGCTTGGCCTTCGGCTTGTACATCTCCAGCGTGTACTCGAAGTCGAACAGGTCCAGGGCCCGGACGCGGTCGTGCACCAGGCGGTCGAACGGGGACAGCAGGGCGGTGCGCCCGGTGAATGGTCGGCCCATCGCCTCCGGGTCCACCCGCCACGTCCCGCTGACGCCCTCGACGACCGCCGGTTCGCCGGCATCGCCGACGTCGGCCGGCTCGTTGGGTAGGGCGGTCCCCCTGGCCCGCGCGATGCCGAGGGACCGCAGCCGGCGTTCGTTGCGGAGCCGGTGCGCCTCGTCCACCGTCAGCTCCGGCAGGTCGGCCGGGTAGACCCGCTCGGCCAGGTCCCACAGGCGCTGGCGTCCCCGGCGACCGGCGATGGCGATCTCGCCGCGCATCATGAGGAACTCCAGCATCTGGGTGACGTTGCGGTTGTTGGTCCACCCCGTCGACGGCCACGGCACCACGCTGGTGTCCGGGATGTCCCGGGACAGCAGCGGACCGGAGCGGCCGAGCAGGTCGAGGACGTCGCGCCGGAACGCGTCGTTGGCCCGCAGCCACTCCCTGGTGGTGGCGCGGCTGGGCCAGTCGGCCGCACCCGCCAGGTAGAGCCCCAGGTCGCTCACCGGCCGCACCATCGCGTTGTGCTCGAAGAGCGTCCGGTCCTGCTCCAGGGCCCGCTGCAGCTGGTCAGGGCGGTACGACGCCCCGAGGCGGCTCCAGGCGACCAGGTCCGCACTCGGTGCGACGGCGGCGGTCGGGTCGATCTGCAGGAGCGTCAGCTGCCGTACCACCGTCACGAGGTCGGTGGGTCGCGGCGCGTCCAGCAGTTGGGCGCGTACGGCGATGCGGCGCGCCTCGGTGCGATCGAGTCGGTGGACCTCCACGGCGTGAGGCTATCCGCCGTGCGCGGCGAAACCCACCCGGCGGGCCGGCGGCGTTGTCCGCCGGCCCGCCGGCCCGCGCCGATCCGGTTCAGCGCCCCGCGGGTACGGTCACCAGCTCTCCGACCGGCTGCGTCGCGGGGGTCGGACGTCGGCCGGCCGCCGCGCGCCGCGGGGACGGGACGGCCAGGGCCGCGAGCGCGGCGGCCAGGGCGAGACCGGTGAGGACCAGAAAGCCCGTCGTGAAGCCGGCCTCCCGGGGCAGGCCGTTCACCTGCGGGTGGGCGGTGATCACGCCGCTGACCACGGCGGCGCCGATCGCGCCGCCGATGGTGCGGATGTTGGCGTTCATGCCGGTCGCGACGCCCGTCTGCCGGGCCGGTACGTTCCCGACGATCAGGTTGGCCATCGACGCGAACGCCAGCCCGATGCCGAGGCCCACGAGGCCACCGGCGACACCGATCTCCCAGCGGGTGTCGTGCGCGACGGTCAGCATCGCCGAGGCGAGCACGTTGAAGGCGGCGCCGGTGGCGAGTTGCGCCTTGGCGCTGAACCGCGACGCCAGCCGACCGGCGAGGATGCCGGCGACGAACATCCCGACCAGCATGGGCAGCATCAGCAGGCCCGCCTGGGTGATGCTGGCGCCGAAGCCGTAGCCGGCGACGGTCGGGGTCTGCACGAACTGCGGCAGGAACGCGTAGACGGAGAACATCGACGCGCCGTAGAGCAGGGCCACCAGGTTGGTCGTCCAGACCCCGGGCAGGCGCATCATCCGCATATCGATCAGCGGGTTGGTGGAGCGGATCTCGGCGACCAGCCAGCCGGCCAGCAGCACCGCGGCGAGGGCCAGCAGGCCGAGCACCCGGCCGGAGGTCCAGCCCCAGGCCGACCCCTTGCTGATCGGCAGCAGCAACGCGACCAGCCAGCCAGAGAGCAGGACGGCGGCCCGCCAGTCGATCCGGCCGGGGGTGCGGACCGGCGACTCGGGGACGAACAGGTGCGCGGCGAGGGCGGTCAGCCCGACGACGACCATCGGGATCCAGAACAGCCACCGGTAGTCGAGGGTGGTGACGATCGGGCCGGCGAGGACGACGCCCAGACCACCGCCGGCCGCGACGATCGCCGAGATGGCGGCGACGGCGGAGGCCACCCGGGCGGCGGGGAACTCGTCGCGGATGATCCCGAACGAGAGCGGGAAGACGGCCCCGCCGATGCCCTGGATGACCCGGGCGACGATGAGCACGCCGATGCTCGGCGCGACGGCGGCGAGCAGGCAGCCGAGCGCGAGCGCGGCGAGGGAGACGACCAGCATCCGCTCCTTGCCGACCATGTCGCCGACCCGGCCGAGGATCGGCGTGAAGATCGACGCGGACAGCAGGTAGGCGGTCAGCACCCAGGTGACGGTGTTCTGGGAGGTGTGCAGGTCGTGCTGGATGGTCGGCAGCACCGGGGTGATCAGCGACTGGAGCATCGCGAAGAACCCGGCGCCGGCCGCCAGGACGAAGAAGGTGAGCCGGCGCGAGCCGCGCCGAACGGTCTCTGTCACGGAGAAAACTCCATCTGCGTACGGGGAAAGTTGGCTGGCCACCACGAATCAGGCGTCGCGCGGGCGGGCTCGGGGTGGTCGGTTCCGGCGTGCCGCGGCTTCGTCGACGGCGCCGGTCACCGCTGCGCCGGATCCGTGGAAGGATCGGGGTAAGCTATCCGGAGGCATGGCTCCGGACTTTCCGGAGGGGATCCTCCGCTAAGCTACCGGAGGCATGCCTCCGGATGCAACCACGGCGAGGTGACGCACGTCATGACCAGCGCGGAGCAGCTGCCCGACGTCTTCGCACGGCGGCCCAAACGGGCCGACGCCCGGCGCAACTACGAGTCGCTGATCGCGGCGGCCCGGGAGACGTTCGCGGAGGCCGGCGCGTCGGCCTCGCTGGAGGAGGTGGCCCGACGGGCCGGCGTCGGCATCGGCACCCTCTACCGGAACTTCCCCAGCCGGCGGGAGCTGTTCGAGGCCGTCTACGTCGAGGAGGTCCGGGCGCTCAGCCGGTCCGCCGCGGAGCTGGCCGACCTGCCCGCGTGGGACGCCCTCGTCGCCTGGTTGCGGCGTTTCGTCGCGTACGTCGCCACGAAGCGGGCACTGGCCGAGGAGTTGCTGCACGACTCCGAGGTCTTCCGCAGCTGCCGGACGGAGATCTACACCGCGGGCGAGCCGCTGATGCGTCGCGCCCAGGCCGCCGGAGTGGTACGCGACGACATCAGCTTCGACGACGTGGTCCGGCTGGTCAGCGGCCTCACGATGGCCCAGTTCCCGGAGCCGGACCAGCGTGACCGGGTGCTCGGCGTCGCCCTCGACGGCCTGCGCCCGCCAGCCTGATCCGGCTGCCTAACCGACGAGCTCGGTACGCGGGAGCATCTTCGGCGACCAGGTGACCTGGTAGCGAGCGTCGGCGACCGCCTCGGCGAAGGCCTTGGCCGCGGCCGGGGAACTCCCGATGCGCCAGTCCAGCTCCTTGTCCACCTCGAACCAGATGAGTCCGATGATGTCCTTGTGTCTGGACAGCAGCTGGAAGGTCTGCTCGATCCATTCGGCCTTGCGCCCGTTGCCGTCGGAGGCGCCGGTCTCGGTGATGACCATCGGTTTCCTGGTGAAGGTCCGGATCTCGGTGATGGTGGGCTTGAAGATCTCGTCGAAGGACCGGTAGTTCGAGAAGACCCCCGTGCCGTAGTAGCCCGAGGCGCCCACCCAGTCGACGTAGTCGTCGCCGGGGTAGAGCTCGGCGAGATTCGCGGTCGTCGTGCTCCATCTGGCATTCGGGCTCCACACCCAGATCACGTTGGTGACCCCGGCGGCTCCGAACACGTCGTGGACATGGCGCCACGCCTTGACGTAGTCGCCCGGCCGGTTGGCGTTGGTCGCCTCGGACCACGGATACCAGTCGCCGTTCATCTCGTGCCCGAACCGGATGGCCACCGGGTAGCCGAGCGACTTGATCCCGTCCGCCCAGTTGCGCAGGTAGCTGTCGAAGTCCCCGCGTGCGATGCGGGACAACCGGTAGGCAGGTTGGTTGGACCGGACCTTGTCGACCTCGCGGGCCGGCAGCCTCTCCTTGCGGGCCGCCTGGTCCACCTTGTAGTCCCATGGTTCCCAGCCCAGCATCGGGAGCATGTCCCGGTCACGGATCCGGTCGAAGAGCGTCCGGTCGAAGGTGTCGGACGCCCACCCCGAGCTGAAGAGCATCACCTGCGGCCGGTGTCTCGCGGCGGCCGTGAACATGTTCGTCGCGGTGAAGTCGTGCGGGCCCTTCTCGGTCATCACACCGATGAACGCCTTGCCGGCCGGCGGGAAGAATTCCTCAGCCGGTGGGGGCGGGGCGCCCGGTGCGGCCGTTGTCACCGCATTGGCTTCGGCCGTCACCACCGCACCCGGCTCGGCCTTCGCAAGCCGGTCGGACGGCGCGTCCTCCCGGCCCCCGGACGTGGCGATCGGTGCGATGGCGAACGCGTAGGCCAGCAGCAGCGCGCCGATCAGCACCATCAGGAGCCGCGGAACGGTCAACCTCATCATTGCAGAACCCCCTCAGCCGCCACCCGTGACTTCGGCGGGTGGCGTTCCTCGCTGTCGGCGCGAGCGACCGGCTCGGCCAGGTCGTCATCCGCGGACGGATGCTGGTCGGCAGGCAGGGCACGGGACATCTAATCCTCCAGTTCCGTGCGCAGGAGCATGTCCGGCGACCAGGTGAACTGGTAGCGAGGGTCGGCGACCGCCTTGGCGAAGGCCCTTGCCGCGGCCGGTGAGCTGGCGATGCGCCAGTCCACCTCCTTGTCCACCTCGAACCAGATGAATCCGATGATTTCCCTGTGTCTGGACAGCAGCTGGAAGGTCTGCTCGATCCACTCGGCCTTGCGCCCGTTGACGTCGGACGCACCGGTCTCGGTGATGACCAGCGGTTTGCTGGTGAAGACGCGGATATCCTCGATGGTTTGGTTGAAGATCAGGTCGAAGGACCGGTATTCCGAGGTGAACACCGTGCTGTAGTAGCCCGAGATGCCCACCCAGTCGACGTAGTCATCGCCCGGGTAGAGCGTGGAGAGTTTCGGGGTCGAGTCGTCCCATCTGTTGTTCGGGCTCCATACCCAGGTGACGTTGGTGGCCCCGGCGGCCCGGAACAGGTCATGTATGTGCCGCCACGCCTTGACGTAGTCGCCCGGCCGGTTGCCGTTGACCGTCTCGCACCACGGGTACCAGTAGCCGTTCATCTCGTGGCCGAACCGGATGGCCACCGGGTAGCCGAGTGACTTGATCCCGTCGGCCCAGGACCGCAGGTAGCTGTCGAAGTCGCCGCGCGCTATGTGGGACAACCGGTACCGGGGTTGCTCGTTCCGTAACCTGTCGACCTCGCGGGTCGGGAGCCCCTTCCTGTGGGCCGCTTCGCCCGGCCGGTAGTCCCACGGTTCCCAGGCCAGCATCGGTAGCATGCCGCGACCCTTGATCTGGTCGAAGAGAGTCCGGTCGAAGGTGTCGGACGCCCACCCCGAGGTGAAGAGCATGGCCTGTGGCTGACGCTTGGCGGCCGCCGTGAACATGTTCGTCGCGGTGAAGTCGTGTGGGCCCTTCTCGGTCATGACACCGATGAACGTCTTTCCGGCCGGCGGGAAGAGTTCTCGAGCCGGTCGGGGCGACGCACCGGGTCGGGTCGGCTCCTGTGCTTCGGCCGTCGCCGCCCGGTCGGACCGGGCATCCCCCCGGCCCCCGGAGCTGGTGACGGGCGCCAAGGTGAAGCCGTAGGTCAGCACCAGCACGCCTCCGCTCAGCATCAGCAGGACCCGCGGAACGGTCACCCTCACCATGGCAAACCCCCGTCAGCCGCCACCCGTGACTTCGGCGGGTGACGTTCTTCTCTCCCGGTCCGAGCGGCGGGCTCGGCCTTCTCCTCGTGCTGCTGCTCGCGGCGGGCCGCGACACTCGACGCGAGCGCGATCAGCGGCGGACCAAGCCCCATCAGGAGGGTCAGGACCGGCCACACCCGGAGCAGGGTGAAGTCGTTGTCCAGCAGGAAACTCGCGCCGAGCACGCCGGCGGCGAAGGCCGCCCAGCAGAAGTGCAGACGGAAGGTGCCGAGCGACTCGGTGGTACGCAGCTTGCCCTTGGCCGTCACCACGAACCCGAGCTTGCGCCGGAGCAGCGCGCCGACACCGGCGGCCACGTAGATCGGACCGGCGAACAGCGCCAGCGCCATGCCGACCAAGCCGATCTCTTCCCGCTCGTGCGGGGCGATGTTGAACCGGCGGAGCCAGAGCCACAGCACGAACCAGGTGGCGATGGTCGAGCCCCACAGCACCGACCACACGGTGACGTCGAGCTGGGCCGCACTCACCCCGGTGAGCAGCGACATGGCGGTGGCGAAGTTGCCGAGCAGCAGGCTGACCGCCACGCTCGGGTAGTAGAACTGGAGCAGGCGGTACTGCCAGCGGCGTCGCGACGGCAGTTCGCGCGGCGCGCGCAGGTCACTGCGGACCAGGATCTCGCAGATGCCGGCGGCCCACCGCTTCTGCTGGTTGAAGTAGTCGGCCCACGAGGTCGGGCCTTCCCCGATGGCCACCACGTCCGGGGTGTAGACGCCCTTCCACTGGTTGCCCGTCTCCGGGTTGACGGCGGCATGGATCCGGATGCTGGTCAGGTGGTCTTCGATGATCGAGTCCTGGTAGCCGCCGATGGTCCGCCACGCGGATGGCCGGTAGAGGTGGCCGGTGCCGGTGAGCAGGGGCGCGTCCAGACCGTTTCCGCCGCGCGCGATGAGGCCGTTGTAGAGGTACTGCTGGACCGAGGCGCCGTGCGCGACCAGGTTCTGGTGCATGTTGCCGTACACCTGCGGGGTCACCACGAAGGCCACGTCCGGGTCGCGGAAGTAGCCGAGCGTGCGTTCGAGGAAGTTCGGCAGCGGCACGTGGTCGGGGTCGACGTTGGCGACCACGTCGTAGTGGTGCTCGTGTTCGGCCCGCCAGGCGTTGTGGTTGCCCGACTTCGTCCTGGCGCGGAACTCACCGTTCGGCTGGTTGTACTCCGGTCGGCCCTTCCGGCTGAAGTGCCGCACCCCGAGCCGCGCGGCCATCTCCCGCACCGCGGGGTCGTCCCCCTCGTCGAGGATCCAGACGTCGACCCGACCGCAGTAGACGATCTGCTTCCACCGCCGCAGGGTCCGCTCCACGACGTCGATCGGTTCCTTGCTGGGCACGATCGTGGTGAGCAGGGCCACCCGCAGGCCGACCGGAGGATCGACCGGGACCGGGTCCTTGGCGTTGAAGGCGAACACCCAGACGACCACGTTCTGCGCGAGGCGGATCAACTCGACGCCGACGACCACGCAGAAGCCGAGCCGGGCCGCCACCGTCTGCCAGCCGCCGAGCCCTATCACGCCCGCTCCGGGTACGTGCTCGGGAAGCAGCAGCCACCCGACGAGCAGCAGCCCGGCCGCGCTGTTGACCAGGACGAGCAGCGTCAGGACCACCCGCGCCGCGGGCGAGACGGCGTGGCGGAACTCGACCGCCGCGCGCGGGTGCCGCGGCGCGACCAGGGGGCCGGCGGTGGCGCCGCATCTCGCGTACGCCAGGCGAGCCCTGATGTTCAGCCGGCGACGATCGGGGCGTTGACCGGACGGCGGCCGGGCCGCGTCGTCGACCGGGGTGCCGCCGGCGGAGGTTCCGTCCTTTGTGGCTGAAGACAGGCGCCTATCGGCGACGACGCCCACATTGCCCCCCAAGGGTCCGACTCCTGCTCGCCACGGACTCGACTGTGGCTGAGCCTAAACGTGCAATACGGTCAAACAGTGCGAGTTGCCCTAATCACCGCAGCGGACCATGCCATCCGATCCCGGGTGCGGCGACCGGTCAGAGGTCGGTCCGCTCGTCCACCAGCAGGGCCAGCGTGAGCCCCGTGGGTCGCCAGACCTGCGCCACCTGATACGTCTTTCGGAGCAGCTGCTCCTTCGCGCCGCCGATGCCGTGCACCGGGTCCGGCTGCTCGCCGAGGCGGACCACCCACAGTCGCCGCGCGCCGTGCAGGCACCTGGCGACGTCGGCGCATTCGGACACCGGAAGCCGACCGTCGACGCGGTGTGGAGCCGTGGCGAGCAGGTCCTTCGGCCGGCGGTCGGCGGGGAGGTAGTGCGCCACCACGTTCCGGCCGACCCCGCCACCTCCCGAATCCGACGAGCCGTAGACGACGCCGTCACCGGGTTGCAGCCGAGGTTGGATGATCTCCGCGAGCTGACGGGTCGCCTGCTGATGTCCATCGGGTTCCCGCACGGCCAACTGGGCCGGCGCGACGATCAGGGCGACCGCCGCCAGCACACCCACGGACCATCGGGTGCCCGCCCGGGCGAGCGCGACCGCGCCGAGCGTCGCCCACGCCGGGAGCGTGAAGAGCAGGTACTGCGGCCGCCAGAACGGCGTCGCCTGCGCGATGAGCAGCAACACGAGCGGTGGCACCACCGCCCAGGCGGTGTAGATGGCAGCGGAGTGCCGCAGCGGGAGGCTGAACAACGCGAGCGCGAGCAGCACGGCCCCCAGTGCGGTGACGCCGAACAGTTCCCGGGGGGTCGCGGCCAGCGCGGTCAGGCTCGGGTGCGAGGCCGGGCCGATCTGCGCGCCGTGCCGCGTGGCGAACCAGAGCAGGGCGGCCACGGGCAGCGCGCCCACGGACGCGGCGGCCAGCCATCGGACAGCGACCGTGCGCCGGAAGGCGAACACGGCCCAGCCGTGGCCGACGAGCAGCAGCAGCGCGACGACGTTGCACAGGCCCAGGACCACCACCGCGCCCGCGTAGCCGGCGAAGCGCCAGTGCCTCGGCCGGTCGATGGCCGCCACGAGGAGGGACGTGGCGAGCACCGCGGCGAGCAGGGTCAATGCGTACGGCTGGGCCTCCTGCGCGTACCGCGCCGACGTCGGCAGCAGCGCGAAGACCACCCCGGCGAGGACACCGGTCCCCGGCGCGAACAGTCGGGCCGCCAGCGCCCCGACGAGCGCCGCGGCCGCGGTCATGGCCAGGATGGAGGGTACGCGCAGGGCGAGATCGGAGGTGCCGAAGCCCGCCGCCCACGCGCGCATCAGCAGGTGGTACGGCCCGACGGCGACATCGTCCGAGCCGAGCATCGACCAGTTGTCCCGCCAGGACGACGCGGCCCGGCCCCAGGTGGCGAGCTCTTCCGTCCGCAGTCCGGGTGCGCCGGCCCGGACGACGCCGAGCAGGCCCATCAGCAGTGCCGGCACCAGCCAGGCGGCGACCCGCCACCGCTGGGGGTCCGTCGGCGGACCGACCGGGTCGGCGCCCTCGTCTTCTCCCCAGGGGTCCTCGACACTGACCGCCGCCGGCCCGAGCCGGGGCAGGACCATGGTTTCCGCGTCCTTCATCGGGATCTCACGCATCTCCGTGGGTTCCGGCGGTCGCGGCCCGCGGCCGCCCCGCGGTGAACGCCGGTCCGGCGTCCTCGTGGTGTGCGGATCGGGCAGCACGAACCCGCCAGGAGCCCCTGGGTCGAGTACTGGATGTCGCTTTGGAGCATATTGAGCGAAACTCACCAGAGTGCCTAGATGCCACAAAAGCCGCTAAAGGGGCGCATGCCGGCGGCAAGCGCCCAACAGTGACCTGATCTTGTTAAAGCGTGTCCGGTTCGACACCGGGTACGCCTACGGCGTCGGCCTGTCCTACGCCGAGGCGGCGGAGGTGTGCGGCTGCCCGGTCGGCACCATCCGCTCCCGGGTGGCCCGGGGGCCCGGGCGGTGCTCACCTACCTGCGCGCCGGTCCGTCCCGTGGCGGATTGGTGCAGCCGGGGCGGCAGGCCTGACGTCAGCTCTCCCGTCGGCGTCACGCCAGCCGGGCAGCCAGGACGGCCCGCAGCTCGTCGATGCCGGCGCCGGTCAGGGCGGAGACCGCCACCGCCTCGGGGTACACCCGCCGCAGGGCGTCGACCCACTCCGGCGGCGCAATGTCGATCTTGTTGAGTACCAGCAACTCGGGAACCTGTCCGGCGCCGATCTCCTGCAGCACCCCGTGCACCGTGGTGATCTGTTCGAGCGCGTCCGGCGCCGAGGCGTCGACCACGTGCATGGTCAGGTCGCTGCGGCTGACCTCCTCCAGCGTCGAGCGGAACGCGTCGACGAGCTGGTGCGGCAGGTGCCGGACGAAGCCGACCGTGTCGATGACGGTGTAGGTCAGCTCGCCGGTGCTGATCCGGCGCACGGTCGGGTCGAGCGTGGCGAACAGCACGTCCCGGACCTGAGCGTCCGCGCCGGTGAGCCGATTCAGCAGGGCGGACTTGCCGGCGTTGGTGTAGCCGGTGATCGACACCGACGGCACCCGGTTGCGGGCCCTTCGGCTCCGGGTCCGCTCCCGCCGCCGAGCCAGCTCCGAGGCGTTGCGCCGCAGCCGGGTGGCCCGCTGGCGCAGCGTCCGGCGCTGGGTCTCCAGTCGCATCTCACCGGGACCGCGGACACCTATCCCGGCACCGCCGGCGACCCGGCCACCACCGACCCGGGACATCGTCCGGCCGCCGTCCCGCAGCCGCGGCAACTGGTACGCGATCTGCGCCAACTCCACCTGCACCCGGCCCTCACTGGTGCGGGCGTGCTCGGCGAAGATGTCCAGAATCAGCGCAGTGCGGTCGACCACGCGCACGCCGACCCGTTCCTCCAGGTTGCGCACCTGGCCGGGGCTCAGCTCCCCGTCCGCGATCACCAGGTCGGCCTGGGTCCGCTCGGTGACGGCGGCCAGTTCCTCCACCTTTCCCGAGCCGACGTAGGTGGCGGGGTCGGGTCTGGGCCGGTTCTGCACCACCGCGTCGACGACGGTCAGACCGTCGGTGTCGGCGAGCCGCCGCAGCTCGGCCAGGGACACCTCGCTACCCGGACCGCTGTCGCCCGCCCCGTCCTCCTGGTTGACCGCGACCAGCACGGCGTTCGGCCGTTCGCCCGGCAGGTCGGCACCGGCGCCGAGCAACCATGATCCCGCCATCGTCCACCTCACCTGGTATCGGGTGAACTCGGTCTACCCTGGGCGCCGCCCACCATGCCGCCGGCCGCAACCGGCACCGCGGCGAACACTCGTCCGCGGCAGAGGTGTACGGACGGCTCCCGTGGGTAGGGACCGGAGCCGTGCCACGCGGCGGTCATCCGATGATGATCCTGGGTCCCCGGGCGCTATTGGCATCAGGTGGGAGCGGGCGCGCCAGGTCCGGCGGACGCGGACCACGACCTCCTCCACCGGCTCGGGCTGCCGCCTCCTCCCCAGGGAGGAGGCAACGCTCCGACCGCCGGCCGCAACCGGGGCCCGCGGTCGGACGCGGTCGGGGAGGCGGCTCACGAGCATCTACAGGTATGACTAGCGCACTGCACCGGGCGGCACACTGGCACCGCCCCCTGATGGTCTTCGTCTCCGCGATGGCGCTGCTCGCCGTCGTCTCCGCGGTCGGCATCGTGGCCGACCCGCGCGTCCTCACCGGCGTGCCCATCTGGCTCAAGCCGTTCAAGTTCGCCGTGTCGTTCGTGCTGTACGGCGCCACCCTCGCCTGGATGCTCTCCCTTCTGCCGCGACGCAGCCGGATCGCGGAGTGGGCGGGCACGGTCATCGTCGCGATGTCGGTGATCGAGATGGTGGTGATCGTCGGGCAGGTGCTGCGCGGCACGACCAGCCACTACAACGAGACGACCCCGCTGAACGCCGCCCTGTGGCAGGCGATGGGCGCGTCGATCATGGTGCTGTTCGCCGCGCACTTCGTCATCGGGATCGTGGTCCTGCGTCAGCCGATCGCGGACCGGGTCGGCGGGTACGCGGTCGGGCTGGGGATCGGCTTGTCGCTGCTGGGCATGCTGGCGGCAATACCGATGGTGGCCGGCCGGGACACGGGGATCGAGGGGGTCGCCGGGGCGCACAGCGTGGGCGTACCGGACGGGGGGCCCGGGCTGCCGCTGGTCGGTTGGAGCACCACCGGTGGGGACCTGCGGATCGGGCACTTCGTGGGGCTGCACGCCCTGCAGGCGCTGCCGATCCTGGCGATCCTGCTGAGCCGGTTCGTCGGAACGCGGCTGGACGAGCACACCCGCGTACGGCTGCTGGTCGTGGCGGGCGGGGCCTACGGCGTACTCACGATGCTGTTGACCTGGCAGGCACTGCGCGGGCAGCCGCTGCTGCGCCCGGACGCGCTCACCCTGGCCGCCGTGGCGGCCCTGGTGGTCGCGACCACGACCGCCGCCGGCCTGGTCGTGGCTCGCCGACGCCGCCCGGAACTGGCGCTGGCCGCATGACCGCGGCGCGGTTCGCCGGCCGGCCGGCTGGCGCCGCCGTTCCGGCCCGCGAGCCGCAGCGCCTAGGCTGATCCGGTGGGGTGGGTGGGACGGCTGTTCGACGCGCGCGACACGTCCGTGCGGATGCTGCTGCTCGACCTCAGCGGCGTGGGCTATCTGGTCTTCGGCACCCAGGCCGGACGCTCCCCGACGGTCACCCAGTGGGTGCTCGCGGTGGTCGCGTTCACCGTCGCGCTGGTGTTCCACCGCCGGCCGCTGGTCAACCTGGTGGGGCAGGCCGCGCTGCTGGCCGTCGCGATCCAGATCGTCGACGACACGACGATCAACCAGGTGGGCGCCAGCTGGGCGTTGCTCGAGCTGGCCATGTGGGCGCACCGGCCGCGGATCATCTGGCTGGCCGCCGGGCTGCTGGCCACGGTCGACCTGACCGACTCGATCGGCGACCCGTTCCGACGGTTCCTCTCCGGCGTGTTCGGGCTGACCTTGGAGGTCGGCGTACCGCTGCTGCTCGGCCTGGTCATCCGGACCACCCGGGAACTCGGCCGGCAGGCCGAGGAGCGGGCGGCGGCGGAACAGCGCCGGCGCGAGTCGGAGAGCCGCGCCGCGCGCGCCGACGAACGCAGCGCCATCGCCCGCGAGCTGCACGACGTGGTCGCGCATCACGTGGCGTCGATGGTGCTGCGGGTCGGCGTGGCCCGGCACGTGCTCACCGAACTGGATCCGCGGGTGGGCGAGGTGTTCGACGACGTGCACGGCACGGGGACGGCGGCCCTGGCGGATCTACGCCGGCTGGTCGCGGTCCTGCGCAACCCCGACGGGGTACGCGGTGACGCGGCGCTGACCGCGATCGAGCCGTCGGCGCTTCCGGCGGCGCTCGGCGCGGCGGTCGACCGGGCCCGCCAGGCCGGTGTCACAGTGGAGGCCGACATCGACCCGGCGGTCGGTTCGCTCGATGCGGTCCGTGGCCTGGCGGTGTTGCGACTGACCCAGGAGGCGCTGACCAACGTGGCGAAGCATGCCGGGACGTCCGCGCTGGCGCGCCTGTCGGTTGCCGTGGCCGACGGCGCCGTCCACTGGGAGGTCTCCGACAACGGGCGCGGCCGGGTGCCGGCGGCGGTGCCGCCCGGTGGCGGCCACGGCATCACCGGCATGCGCGAGCGCGTCGAGGTCCTCGGCGGCCGGCTGGAGGCAGGCCCGACCGGCGCGGGTTGGCGGGTCCGTACCGTCCTCCCGGCCGCGGTCCCCGGGCCCGGCCCCGCGCCGGCCGCCTCGCCCGTACCGCCGGCCGGCATGCCGGCCCCCCGCGACCGAGAGACCTCGGCCGGACCACACACGCCGGAGCCGGCATGATCCGCGTCCTGCTGGTCGACGACCAGCACCTCATCCGCGCGGGCCTGCGCATGCTCTGCGACGCCCAGCCCGACATCGAGGTCGTCGGCGAGGCCGACAACGGCCGCGAGGCGATCTCCCTCGCCGCGCGGCTGGTTCCTGACGTCGTCGTCATGGACCTGCGCATGCCGGGCGTCGACGGGATCACCGCGACCAGCCGGATCCTCGCCGACCGCCCCGCGACCCGCGTCCTGGTGCTGACCACATTCGGCGACGACGACCACCTCTACCCGGCGCTGACCGCCGGCGCCTGCGGGTTCCTGCTCAAGGACGCACCCCCCGCCGACCTGCTGGACGGCGTCCGCCGGGCCGCCGCGGGCGACAGCCCGTTCAGCCAGGAGGTGCTGCAGCGCCTGGTCCAGCGCGCGGTGCACGCCCGCGCCGAGGCGCCGCGGCCGACCGAGGGCCTGACCGCCCGGGAGCAGGACGTGCTGAACCTGGTCGCCGAGGGCCTGTCCAACACGGAGATCGCCGACCGGCTGCATATCGGCGTCACCACGGTCAAGACCCACATCACCAGCCTGATGACCAAGACCAACAGCCCCAACCGGGTACGCCTGGCCCTGTTCGCCCGCGGTGCCTGAGGCTCGCCCGCGCCTTCGGTTCCAGCCGTTTCAGCCGAGCCGGCCCGGGCCGGACCGGCGCTTGACGGCAATTGCCGCAGGTCGGGCGGGGGGTGGGGCCCGCCCGCCGGACCGCACCATGTCAGGATGCGGCGCATGCGTGCGGTGATCTTCGACGAGTTCGGTGCCCGACCCGAGGTCCGTGACGTCCCGGACCCGGTGCCGCCGGCCGGGGGCGCCGTCATCCGGGTCGAGGCGACCGGGTTGTGCCGCAGCGACTGGCACGGCTGGCAGGGACACGATCCCGACATTCGCCCGCCACACGTCCCCGGCCACGAGTTCGCCGGTGTCGTCGCGGCGGTCGGGGCCGGCGTACGCGGCTGGCGGCCCGGCGACCGGGTCACCGCGCCCTTCGTCTGCGCCTGTGGGCAGTGCCCCGCCTGCTTCGCGGGCGATCAGCAGGTCTGCGAGCGGCAGACGCAGCCCGGCTTCACCCACTGGGGCTCGTTCGCCGACTACGTGGCGGTGCAGCACGCCGAGGTCAACCTGGTCCGGCTCCCCGACGAGCTGGACCATCCGGCCGCGGCGGCGCTCGGCTGCCGCTTCGCCACGGCGTTCCGGGCCGTGGTCAGCCAGGGGCGGGTCGCCGCGGGCGAGTGGGTGGCGGTGCACGGCTGCGGCGGCGTGGGGCTGTCCGCGGTGATGATCGCGGCGGCGTGCGGCGCCCAGGTGGTGGCGGTCGACGTCGCCCCCGGCGCGCTCGAGCTCGCGAGGAGCTGCGGGGCCGCCGTCTGCCTGGACGGCAGTGCCCTCACCGCCCCCGGCGCCGTGGCCGCGGCCGTCCGGGAGGCGACCGGCGGTGGCGCCCACCTGTCGCTCGACGCGTTGGGCAGTCACGGCACCTGCACCGCCTCGATCGAGAGCCTGCGGCGGCGCGGACGGCATGTGCAGGTCGGACTCCTTCCCGCCGCCCAGGGCCGCCCGGCCCTGCCGATGGAGCTCGTGATCGCGTTCGAGCTGGAGCTGCGGGGCAGTCACGGCATGGCCGCGCACGCCTATCCGGAGCTGCTCCGGCTGGTCACCGCGGGCGTACTGCGCCCCGCCGAACTGGTCACCCGGACCATCGGCCTCCACGAGGTGCCCGACGCGTTGGCGGCCATGGACGGGCCCGCTCCCGGCGGAATGTGCCTGATCCACCCGCGATGAGCTGGCGCGTCCCAGCGAGTCACGGCAGCTGCTCGGGTCAGTAGTGCAGCGGGACGTATCCGATTCGTTGTGGAATGTCAGTTCTCGATCCACCGGCTTGTCCAGCCCGTCGGGAGAACCCACCGGCATCGGTTGCCCGCCGGACCGCGTCGGCCCCCACCAGGCGCCGGCACAAGGGCGCTGAGCTGGGAAAATGTCGGATCTCATCAGTTGGTGACGGGGCGGGCCGGTGGTATGACTGAAGGTGTCGGCCACCAACGACGCGAGTCGTCACACCCATCCCCCGCAGTAGGTCCCTCAGTGTGGGCAGTGTGGTCGCGGGCTCCGCAGCCGACGGCACCTTCTCCGGGGTACCGCAGCACAACATGCAGGAGCTGGGGTGTCCGAGCATGCGGATTCTGCGTAACCGGCGACCGTTTGAAAACGCGGTCCTGGCCACCGCACCCGTGTGCGGTGCCCTGTTGATCACGCTCGACGTACGACCGCCCTCTGTGGAGATGGCCATGCCGGCCCCGATCCGGATCGGCTGGGAACTCGGGCTCATCGCGGTCGGCCTCGCCGGACTGGTCGGGCTTTCCTGGCCGGGAAGGATCTCCACCGGCCTCGGCATCGAGCTCGCGTCGATGCTCATGCTCGGCACCATCGCCGGCATGTATGCCGTCGCAATGGCGGTGATGTCCGGCCGCCTGGCGGTCGCGGCGGCGTCGTTCATCATCGCGGTGGCGGTCGGTGCATGGTGGCGGGCGGTGGAGATCCTGCTCGACCTCCGCCGGCTCGTCCGCGGCATCGAGAAGGCACGCATCGAGAGCCGGATCGGCGGCTCCCGATGACTCCGTCGCTCGCCGCCACCAGCGCCCCGCAGTGGGTCCAGGTCCTGCTGTCCGTGCTCGGGCTGCTGGGCGGCACCAGTGGCGTCGCCGCCATCGCCACCGTGGTGGCACAACGCGGCAAGTTCAAGGCCGAGGCGGCGGACATGCTCACCGACGCGGCGCTGACCCTGGTGCAACCGATGCGGCTGCGGGTGTCGGAGCTGGAGGCGGAGGCGCAGGCCGCCCGCGAGCAGCTGCGGATCTCCCGGGAGCAGACCCAACGGGCGACCGCCACGCTCACCGAACTGCACGCCACACTGGACCGCTGGTATGCGCTGATCTTCGCACCGGGCGCGACGCTGCAAGGTGTCAGAAGCGCCGTCCGGGAGGATCGCCGCCGGCGCGGCGAGCAGGGGGAGCAGCGGCGAGGCAGTGGCCGCGGGCGACCTTGAGAAGCGCACCTGAAGCGAATCGTAAGTGGGCCCTGGCAACGTTCCGGATGTCACCAAGACCGACCCGGACATCCAGGAGCGAACGCCATGCGCAGGATCATCAACTCGACCTACATCACCCTCGACGGCGTCATCGAGAACCCGGCGTGGACCGCGCCGTTCTTCGACGAGGAGGCGATGGCCTTCGCCGGCGAGCAGACGGACGCGGCCGACGCGCTGCTGATGGGCCGTCGCACGTACGACGGCTTCGCCGCCGCCTGGCCGAAGATGGACGAGAGCGACCCGACCACCGGCGCGGCCTACTTCAACAACGTCAAGAAGTACGTCGCCTCGACCACCCTGACCGACCCGGAGTGGAACAACACCGAGGTACTGCAGGGTGACCTGGTCGAGGAGGTCACCAAGCTGAAGGCCCAGAACGGCAAGGACATCCTGATGTACGGCTACGGCGCGGTCACCCACGCCCTGCTCAGGGCGGGGCTGGTGGACGAGGTCCGGTTCTGGATCCACCCCGTCTTCCAGGGCGGCCCCTCGGTCACCGCACCGCTGAGCCAGGCGCGGACGACGCTCCGCCTGGCCGACAGCAGGGTCATGAAGAGCGGCGTGATCATCGCGTCCTACCAGCCGGTCACCGAGTAGGGAGGAACGGCTGGATCTGGGCCCGGGCCGCGCCCGGGCCCAGCTGCCGTCCGGTACGCGTGCGGCGGCCGGGTGTGGCCGGCCGCACCGGCGGTACGAGCGTCAGCGGTGCATGTGAAGGCGGATCGTGGTGGCGCCGGGCCTGGTGTGGACGCGCACGAGATCGCAGAGCTGGTTGACCAGGACGAGCCCTCGGCTGCCGGGCTGCTGCGGTGGCACCGGAATCCGGCCGGCGAGCGGGTTCGTGATGTGCCCGGTGTCGGTGAGCTGGCAGATCAGCCGCGTGGGGTCGGCCCAGACCGCGAGGGCACCGCCGGCGTTGGTGTGTCTGACCGTGTTCGCCGCCAGTTCGTTGACCGCCAGGGTCAGGTCGGCGACTCGGTCCGGCGGCAGGCCGGCCGCGGCCGCCTCGGCGGTGACGAGCCGGCGGATGGCCGGGAGGGCAGGTAGGTCGATGGTGACGGCGGTCGCGTGGGCGGGCGGGTCCGGCAGCGGCAGGTTGAACCCGGCGGCCACCGCGAACGGGTCGGCGTAGTGCGGGCTGTCCCACACCGCGCTGCCCGTCTGCAGGAGCGGATGGGTGCGGTGGGCGTCGTCGAGCCAGCTCGGGTCCAGGCGACTGGTGTCGTAGGGACAGAGGATGGTGGCCTGCCGGCCGGCGAACGCCGCGTTGATCAGAGCCTCGTGCTGGGCGCAGGCGGGGTATTCGGTAGCGGTGCGGCCGGCCCAGATGGGCTCCCCGATGATGCGTACCCGCTTCCCGGGGTGGGCGGCGGCGAAGGCGAGCAGGACGCCCGGAATGATTCGTCCGGGGTTGCGCCCGGCCACGCTCATGTCGTGCAGCTGGACCCGGTCCGCGTCGCTGCCGAGCGCGGCGCGGATGTGATCGAGGTTGTCCCCGGGTACGGCCACCATGACCGGCTCGTCGGCGGCGAGGCCGGCCTGGATGAACGGCACCGTGCCGGCCAGGTACTCCTCCCGGTCGGCGTAGAAGAGGGCCGGGTGAACGAAGCTGTTCGTCCTGGTGGCGGCGGTGACGCTCATGCACGGCCTCCGAGGTGCGTGACCCCGCCGCCTCGCCGGGCCCCGTCAGGTTCGCGTGACTGCCCTTTGTCGGTTGCGCGGATGGCGAGTAGGGCGATGTCGTCGGTGGCCTGTTCGGGGGCGAGTGTGGTCATGATGTGGGCACAGACCGTTTCGGCGGGACCTGGTTCGACGGCTGAGCAGAGCCGTTCGATGCCCACGTCGATGACTTCCCCCCGGCGTTCGACGAGCCCGTCGGTGTAGCAGATCAGTGCCGCCCCGGGAGGGAACGCGACCTCGGTGCGCCGGCGGGGCGGTTGATGGGCGCCGATACCCAATGGGAGGTCGACGGGAATGTCCAGCGCGACCGCCGGCTGTCCCGGTGTGCCCAGGATGGGTGGCAGGTGCCCGGCGAGGGACATCTGGACGGCGGCCCGGTCCGGGGAGATCATCGCGTACAGGACCGTGGCGAGGTTCCCGGTCTCGAAATGCTGGACCTTGCGGTCGAGCAGCGTGAGCGCGGCGGCCGGGTCGTCGCAGACCAGGGCGTAGGCGCGCAGCGCGCTGCGGAGACGCCCCATCACGACGGCCGAGCGCAGTCCGTGTCCGGACACGTCGCCGATGACGACGCCCAGCCAGCCGGAGGGGAGAGTGAACACGTCGTACCAGTCGCCGCCGACGCCGGCGTCGTGGCCGGGCACGTAGCGGGCGGCCATGTCCACGCCGGGCGCGTCGGGTAGGTGGGTGGGTAGCAGGCTGCGTTGCAGTGCCAGGGCAGCGGTGCGGTCGATGCTGCTGGCCCGGGTGCGGCTGGCGAGGCTCGCCCGGTCGGCGGCGAGTTGCAGCAGTTCCACGTCCTCGCTGGTGAATCGGTGCGGCTCCAGACAGCCGACATGCAAGACGCCGATCACCTCACCACCGGCCAACATGGGCACGCCCAACAGCGAGCGGACCCCTCTGCCGAACAGGATCGGGTCGTCGGCGGCGGTCACGTTGTCCAGTTTGACGGGCTGCTTCTCCCGTGCGACCCGGCCGGCGAAACCCTGGCCGACGGAGATCCGCGAGCCTTGCCGGCCCTCTTCCTTCAGCCCCTTCGCCGCGGTGGCCACCAACTGCTGGGCGTGCACATCCAGCAGCAGGATGGCGGCGGTGTCAACCCGCAGCACCTCCCCGACCCGGTCGAGGAGTTCTTCGAGAAGGTCGTGGACGTCGAGCTGGGAGAGCGTCGCGTCGGTGACCGCCTCGATACGACGCAGCCGCTCGTCGCTCCCGCTCCCCTGCACGCCAATCACGGCAGAAGCGTAGCCCCTACCAGCCCCGGAGCAGTCCCCTAGGAGCCCCCGTCCCGGGCCGAGCCGTCGAGCCCCTCCCACCCGCCTTGGCCCCGCTTCTCCGCGACGGCGCATCGTGGGCGAAATAACCCGACCGTGTCGAATGCGCCGAACAACCCCCACTGCCGCTGCGGTGTCTTCACGATGAGAACAAGCTTGGACTCGAAGTGAGAGGGATGGTGCGGCATGAGGCGTCGACGTAGTAGAAGAGTGCCGTTGATGCAGGCGGCGGCCATGTCCCTGACAGCGGTGGCGGCGGCGGTGGTCGTCGTACGGGCCAGCCGGCGCCGCGCCGTAGGTGACGCGCCGGCCGGTGATCTTCCGGCCCTGGGCGACAGCGCGTTCGCCGATGCGGGCAGGTCGCCGATCGCCGGCGGCACGGCGCTGCGGGACAAGGACACGGCGTCATCGGCAGCCGCAGCGCGGTGAGAACGGGCACCGCCGCCGCGCGAGCCTTCAGGCCCGGCAACGGGCCGGCAGCACAGGTCTCGACGGAACAGCCCGTGCCGCGCAGCAACGGGGGGCTGCACTGCGCCGAGGCACGTCAGGGGCGTTGGCCGCCTTCGCGGCAGAGTCACCGGCAGTTCGGTCGCCCAGACGGGGCCGGCCGCTGCCCGTGCACTCCGCGGCCGGCTGGTCGGAAATCGGCCGGTAGCGGGTGCGCTGTTCACCACCGACAACGCCATGCGACGGAGCGCCACCATGAGCGATGCAAGCCTGGACACCGAACGTCATGGCGGCAGTCAGTACGCGGATTTGTCGCGCATGATCCGCCGGGCGGGCCTGCTCGACCGGCGGCGTGGCTACTACTCGCTGCGCATCGGTGCCCTCGGCGGGTGCTACCTCGGGGCGTGGACGCTGTTCGGGTGGCTCGGTGAGTCGTGGTGGCAGCTGGGCGTCGCGGCGGCGCTCGCGGTGGTCTTCGCGCAGGCCGGGTTCATCGGTCACGACGCCGGGCACCGCCAGATCCTCCGATCCCGTCGTGCCAACGACCTGGTCGGCCTCGCCCACGGCAACCTGCTGATCGGCGTCAGTTACGGCTGGTGGGTGGACAAGCACAACCGGCATCATGCGCACCCGAACACCGAGGGCCGGGATCCGGACATCGTCGTCAGGCCGCTGTCGTTTACCCCCGGACAGGCGCGGAAGCGGCGTGGGCTGGGCGCACTGGTGGTCCGGTACCAGGCGTACCTGTTCTTCCCGCTGCTGCTGTTGGAAGGCCTGCACCTGCATGCCAACAGCATCAGGGCTGTCGTCGACCCGGGCAGGATCAAGCGACGCCCCGCAGAGGCCGCGCTGCTCGCCCTGCACGCCACCGGCTACCTCGGTGCCGTGGTTCTTGTCCTGAGCCCCATGCAGGCCGTCGCGTTCATCCTCGTCAACCAAGGCCTACTCGGCCTTTACCTCGGCAGTGCCTTCGCCCCCAACCACAAGGGCATGCCAATCCTCGCCGGCGACGAGCGACTCGACTACCTCCGACGCCAGGTGCTCACCTCCCGCAACGTACGCGGCGGCTGGTTCATCGACACCCTGCTCGGCGGTCTCAACTATCAGATCGAACATCACCTGTTCCCCAGCATGCCGCGACCCAACCTCCGCCGCGCTCGACCACTGGTCCGCCGGTTCTGCGCCGAACACGGCATCACCTACCACGAAACCACCCTGATTCGTTCCTGGGCCCAAGCGCTGGAGCACCTGCACGAGGTCGGGTCTGGTCAGCCAGCTCACGACGCCGGCTCCACCTGAGCCACGGTCAGCCCGCTGGTCTCGTCGCGACACGCCGCCGACGATGGACGGCGACCCGCCGACAACGCGGGTCGCCGCTGGGTTTACGGAACCCTGGCCAATTTCCTCAGCGGCGTAGATCGTCTCGGCTCTCGCGTGCCTGGCCCTGGACCTGCTGGGCGGCAGCCGTGCCCTGGTGGCGTAGCGCGGATGCGCTCTCGCCTGCTGTCGACTTCACTGATTGCGCGGCTTGTTGTGCTGGCTGCCGGAGGTTGTCCTGTACCTGGTGAGCCATCTGGGTGGCCTGTTGCTTTACCTGACCGGAATGCTGCATCGCCTTCTGTCTCGCCTGCTGGGCGACTTGCTGTTCACGTTGGCTCGGTGGGATTAGTGACGAGGCGAGCAGCCCGACGCCGAAGGCGACCAAGCCGGCGGCGAGTGGGTTGCCCTCGGCCCGCTCCCGTGTCATCTGCGGCACCGCCTGAGCCTGGTGGGTGACGGACGAGGCGGCATGGGATGCCCGGTCAGCGGCACCGGAAACAGCGCCGGATGTCTGGTGGGCGGTGCCGGACAGGCGTTGACGGGCCTCCGAGGCCGGGTGGCCGCCGTCGTGACGAGCCTTCGTGGCGGTGCCCATCACCTTGTCCTTGATCTGGCCGAAGCGGCCGCGAGCACGGTCGACCCGTTCGGTCGCGATCCGTCGCGGGTTGGCCTTGTAGGCCAGCGCGTCCACGTCCGTGCTCAGCTCGACCCTGGCCGTTTCGATCTCCTGGCGAATCTGTTCGGGATCGTTCGACATCACGTCTCCTCTCCTGCGGTTCAGCGGCCGCGAAGGGCGTTCGGAATTTCCCGGGCGGTCTGTTGCGTCCGTGGTAGCGGCCGCAACTGCCGCATCTGCTTGCGCGCTCGCGCGACGAGAACGGCTCCGATCACCGCCCATATCGCGCCGACGATCAGGGCGGCCCAGCCCTGGTCCATGACGTTGGACAGGCCCCACCACAACGCGCACGACAGGAAGAACAGGGTCAGCAGGCCGGCGATCGCCGCCGCACCGAACATCCCCGCGACCATGCCCGCCGTCTTCGCCTCCTGGCGAACCTCCGCCTTCGCCAGTTGCACCTCCTGTCGCACCAGCGTGGAGATGTCCCGGGTGACCTCGCCGAGCAGATCACCGATCGAGGCCTGGGACCGCTCGGCGGTGGCGCTGGCACTGTGCGGCCTCGAGTCGCTCACGGGGCCACCTCCCTGCGCTGTACGTGGGTCGTGCCCACTGCTTCGCTGATGGTCTGCCCAGAATCCGGCGACACCTCGGGCGGCATGCCAGCGCGCTGAGCGCCCTGACCGGTTGGTTGGCCCTCCCCCTGGCCGCCCTCCTCGTGGCCGCCAGCGGCGACGTTGCGGGTCAGCCGACCCACCAGCAGCCCGGCCACGACGGCGCCGGCGAGGAATGTGCCAGGGTGCCGGCGTGCGTAGTCGCGTACCTCGTTGACCAGTTCGCCCGGTTCGCGCGCCTCCAGCCAACCGGCGGCCTGCTCGGCCGTACCCGAGGCGCGGCGTACCACCTCGCTGGCCACCCCGTCCTGCTCGCTCCTGCTGGCCATCGACTGCAGTTCCGCGCCGAGCGAACGAAGGCCGTCAGCCGCGCGCTTCTGCTGTGTTTCCGCCTGCTGCCGGAACTGTTCGGACGCCTCCCCTACCAGGTTTCGCGCCTGCCGGCTGGTCTCGCTCGCGACCTGCTTGCCCTGCCCGGCGGCCTGCCGTGCCATCTGACCGCCAGCCTGTGCCGCCTCATGGCCAACCTTCGTGGCCTGCTCCCGAGCCTGTTGCGGCTTGCCACTCGCATTGGGCGGCGAACCGGAGCCACTCTGGGTCGTCATCCGATCTCCCCTCAAAGAACTTCCGACTAGAACGACGGGCAGCCCGCTTACCCGGCCCCTGCCGGAGGCATGCACCGGGACCGCCGAACCCGGGCACGACATCGTCGATCAGCTGATCCGGCCACCGGTCGGCCGGCGATCGCCCAGACTGGAGACGATCGAAGGCGGCGGCGCGGACGCCGGCGAGCAGAGGGAGACGTGATGACATCGGTTACGCAACGCATCAAGGGACTTCTGAACGGCCCGCAGGCGCGCAAGCTGATGCAGAGCGGGCGACGCCAGGCGGCGAAGCCGAGCACCCAGCAGAAGCTGCGGCAGCTCGCAGGGCGGATGACCGGCCGGCCATCCCCCCGCTGAGGGGGAATGCCACAGAAGGAGGACCAATTGGCCTCCGGACACATCGACCGCATAGTGACTGACGGCGCCTGACCCGGGGTCATTTCGCCCGATGATCGGACTCATCGCCCTCCGACCTCGACCACGGCGCGTGCCACCGCCCACCTGGATCTGAGGCCGGCCCTGACAGCGCGCGGGTCCGGATCGCTCGGGTGAGCCTCGGCCCCTTGGCGCGCGCGACGCGGAGCAACCCGGTCCGGACAGGCGTAGGCTGGGGCTATCCCGGAATCGACGACATCCCACTTTCGAGGTGCCCGCCACGCCGGCTCCGCCCGAGGGATGCCATGTCCGTACCCGACAACCCGATCTGCAGCGGCCCGCCCGACCGACCGACCTCCCGTCGTCGGAGCATCGGGACCGAGCCGCCTCCCGCCGCCCCGGGTGCCGTTGACCCTCGCCGGCGCGGCCCAGATCGGCAGTCTGCGCCGCGACGCTCGCGTTCGTCGCCATGATGGTCGGCACGGTCCGCATCGCCCAGCTGCACCGGCTCCACCTCAGAGGCTGAGCTGAGCAACGGCCCGGCCCCGGGGTGGGGTCGGCGAACTGGTATCCCGCCCGGCTCATTGCGCGATTCCGGCGCACGACCCACCGCCACGCCGCGGTCACGGCGATAAGGATCCGACATGATGCCACGTACCGACCCCCTCGCTCCCCCATCGCCGCCATCGACGCCACGCCTACGGATCGAACCGACGCGGTCCCCGCGGACGCTGCTCGACGGCGGCTGGTGGCCCCGCTCGACCGACCCGCTCGCGGAGCTGCCCGGCCTCGTCCTCGCCATCGACCTGTTGCGCGGGCCGATCATCCGGCTGGTCCTCAACGCCGGGATCTGGGACGGCAGTCCGCGCCGCCTTGCCGTCGGCGGCAGGGTTCTGCGACTGGGCTACTTCACCAGTCAGCCTGCCGGCCTGCTGACCGCGATCTGCCTCAACAACGACCGGGTGGACCTGCTGGTCGTCCCGCCGGAAACCGCAGGCGACCTGGCCGAGGCGGCGATGGCGCTCGCCGCCACCGCCGGCAACCTGGTCCATGCTCCGCAGCTGCTCGCCGCCGCGGGCAAGCTGTCCGACGCGAGGGTCGACAGCGCGGGCAGGCGTACCTGGGAGACGGAGGGCGGCAGTCTCCGCACCGCCCCCGACGCCCGCGCCACCGTCGCTTCCCGCAGAGCCGACGTCAGAACCGCCGGGAAGTTCGCGCCGGTGGAACCGGTGCTCGCGCCGACAGCACCCGGGCCGAGGCAGCGAAGGACCGACGACGTTCCCACCGAGGGGCAGCCCGTGACAATCGCCCGGCACACCATCATCTCCGCACTGCGTCGGCGCGGTCAGCACACCAGGGCCGACTGGGTCGAACGGGAGCTGCCGGACCAGGTCGACACGGCCCGACACGCCGGGCTGCTCGCGACCCTGCATCTCGATCCGACCGACCTCGCCGAGCCGACCGCCCGGTGAAGGTGGCCCTGCTCGGGCCAGTGGCATGGCGGACCCCGCCGCGCCACTACGGCCCCTGGGAACAGGTGACCGGTCTGCTCGCGGATGGGCTCGCCGCGCGGGGCGTACAGGTGACGCTCTTCGCCACGTTGGACTCGATCACCTCCGCCACTCTCGACGGGGTGTGCCCACGCGGGTACGCCGAGGATCAGAGCATGGACGGGCGGGTCTGGGAGGCGCTGCACGTCTCCCACGCGCTGGCCCGGTCTGCCGAGTTCGACCTCGTGCACAGCCACCTGGACTGGTTGCCGCTGGCCTTCGCCGGGCACTGCCACGCCCCGCTGCTGACCACTGTGCACGGCTTCTCCGGGGCGGGGATCCTGCCGGCGTACGAGAAGAGCCGCTCGTCCTACGTCTCCATCTCCGACGCCGACCGGATCTCGGGGCTCGAGTACCTCGCCACGGTGCACCATGGGGTCGACCTGGACGGGTTGCCGTTCACCCCGGACCCCGGCCCCGGGCTGGTGGTCTTCGGCCGGATCCACCCCGACAAGGGCACCCATACCGCCATCGAGATCGCCCGGCGGGCCGGCCGGCCGCTGAGCATCTGCGGCATCGTGCAGGACGAGCGCTACTTCAGCGAGCAGATTGCCCCGCACATCGATGGCGAGAGGGTCACCTTCCACGGCGCCGTGGGCCCACGCCGGCGCGGGGAGATCCTGGGCGGCAGCTCCGCGCTGCTGCACCCAATCGCCTTCGACGAACCGTTCGGCCTGTCCGTGGTGGAGTCGATGGCCTGCGGGACGCCGGTCGTGGCGTACGCGCGGGGGTCGATGTCCGAGGTGGTCGACGAAGGGGTGACGGGGCTGCTCGTACAGACCGTCGAGCAGGCCGTCGAGGCCGTCGGCCGGGTCGCGTCGATCGACCGGGTGGGCTGCCGGGCGCGGGCCCGGCAACGCTTCGGCGCCGACCGGATGGTCACCGACTACCTGGCCGTCTACGACGACATCGGTCGGCGGGAACGCTGATACTGTCCAGGGGCCGACGATTCCCCGTGAATCCGGCCCCGTCCGATCCAGGTTCGCTGCCGGCCCCACCTCCCGCTGACGCGGCGGCCGCCCCGAAACCCGTTCCGCCGGCCATTCACGCTGGCCGACGTGCGCCGTTACCTCGTGAGGCCCGCCCCGTCCCCCCGGTGGCGGCCGACAACCGGAAGGCACGGCACCCTATGCCCGTCAGCTACGGCTTCCTGAGCACCCACCCACCGACCCGGTGCGGACTGGCCACCTTCAACTCCGCCCTCACCGCCCACCTCACCCTCGGCGGCACGCCCGGCGGCGTCGTTCGGGTCACCGCCCCCGGCGACGACCAGCGCCCCGAACCCGGCGTCGTACACACCTGGTCGGCGCGGAACGCGGCCGGCTGGCGGGGGGCCGCCACCGCTCTCAACGCCTTCGACGTGGCCGTCGTGCAGCACGAGTACGGCATCTACCCCGGGGCCGACGGCGAGGATGTCCTGCCGATGCTGCGCCGGCTCAACGTACCGAGCATCGTGGTCCTGCACACCGTGCTCCGTCAGCCCTCGGCCCGGCAGAAGACGCTGCTGGAACAGATCGTGGCCGTGGCCGGCGCGGTCGTCACGATGACTGACACCGCCCACGACCGGCTGATCGTCGGCTACGCGGTGGACCCGGCGAAGGTCTCAGTCATCCCGCACGGCGCCGCCGACCACGTCGGCGCACCCACGCCGAGGCGTACCCGCCCGCACCTGCTCACCTGGGGACTACTCGGTCCCGGTAAGGGCATCGAGTGGGCGCTGCGGGCGCTGGCCCGGTTGCAGGACCTCGACCCGACCCCCACGTACACCGTCGCCGGCCGGACCCATCCGAAGGTGATCGAGCACCAGGGCGAGGCATACCGGATCGGCCTGCACCGCCTCGGCGCCGAACTCGGCGTCGCGCACGCCGTGGACTACCAGGCCGCGTACCTCGACCCGGCCGCCCTCGGCGCCCTGGTCCGCTCCGCCGACGTGGTCGTGCTGCCCTACGACTCACGGGAACAGGTGACGTCCGGCGTGCTGATCGAAGCGGTGGCCGCCGGCGTCCCCGTGGTCGCCACGCCCTTCCCGCACGCCGTCGAGCTGCTCACCGGCGGCCCCGGGTTGGTCGTACCCCATCAGGACCCGACCGCGCTGGCGGCCGCGATCCGGCGGATCCTGACCGAGCCGGGCCTGGCCGCCGGCCTCGCCTCACGGACCCGGCCGATCGCCGCGGAGCTGCGCTGGCCGGCGGTGGCGGCGCGGTACGACGCGCTCGCCGGCCGGCTCCTCGCCGGTCGGTCACCCGCGGTCGCCCCGGTGCCGGCGTGACCGCGACGCGCGACCGGCCCCGCGACGACCGCCGCCGCACCGCCGAGCTGGCGGTACCCGCTCCGAGCTTCACGCACCTGGCCCGGCTCAGCGACGACACCGGCCTCTTCGAACACGCCCGGCACGCCATCGTCCGCCGGGAACACGGCTACTGCACCGACGACGTCGCCCGGGGTCTGCTGGTCGCCAGCCGGGAGCCGGAGCCGTCGGCGCAGGTGCTCGGGCTGGCCGAGTGCTACCTGGCCTTCCTGACCCACGCCCAGGACGGCCGCGGCGCCTTCCACAACCGCCTTGGCCACGACCGACAGTGGGCCGACCAGCCCGCTCTCGGTGACTGGTGGGGCCGGGCCCTGTGGGGGCTGGGGACGGCCGCCGCCCGCCACCCGGCCGCCTGGATCCGCGAGGAGGCCCTCGTCGCCTTCAGCTGCGGCGCCGTCCGGCGGTCGGCCGCGCCGCACGCGATGGCCTTCGCCGGGCTGGGCGCCGCCGAGGTGCTGCGTCGCCATCCCGGACACGCCGCCGCGGCGGCGCTGCTGGCCGACGCCGCCCGCGCCGTCGGCCCCGCCGACCCCGATCCGCGTTGGCCGTGGCCGCAGCAGCGGCTCAGCTACGCCAGCGCGGCCCTCGCGGAGGTCGTCATCGCCGCCGGCCAACTGCGCGGGGACGCGCCGCTGCTCGCTGCCGGGCTGCGGATGCTGACCTGGCTGTGCGAGGTCCAGCTCCGCAACGGACGGCTCTCGGTCGTACCCGCTGAAGGCTGGGAACGCGACAGCCCTCGGCTGCGCCACGACCAGCAGCCCATCGAGGTCGCCGCCCTCGCCGACGCCTGCGCCACCGCCGCCGCGGTGACCGGTGACCCGGCCTGGGAGATCGGGCTCGAGCGGGCCGTCGGGTGGTTCCTCGGGGACAACGACCTAGGCATGGCCATGTGGGACCCGGCGACCGGCGGCGGCTACGACGGGCTGACCCCGCACGGCCCCAACTTCAACCAGGGCGCGGAGTCGACCCTGGCGCTGATCTCCACCCTGCAGCACGCCCGGCGGTGGTCGTGACCGGAACCCCGGCCACCCGCCAGCGGCTCACCCTCGCCCCCGACCCCCGCCGGGTCATCATCAAGCTCTTCGTCCCGGGTGAGGACGCCGCGGTGGCGCACACCCGCGCGCACGACCTCGTCGACCGGATCGCGGACCTCGACCCGGACGAGACGGAGCTGCTGCTCCGACGGACCCTGCACGACTTCGGCGACCGGCACCGCGACCTGGAAGGCACCTTCCAGCACCACTACGAGCTCGTCCGGCACCGGGTCACCCGCACCCGGCAGCTCTCCCCCACCGCCCGGCTGCTGGTAGGTGCCTACTTCAGTCACGAGTTCGCCGTCGAGGCCGCGGCGCTGTGCAATCCGTCCATGGTGGCCCACCCCGACCAGTCGGCGCTGCGACCCGGGCAGCTACGGGTGGCGGTCAGCCTGCGCCAGATCGGTGAGGGTCACCTCTCCTCCATCGGGTTCGCCAGCGCCGTGCTGGGGCCCGGGAGCCACCTCGCCGTGCAGGGGCGGCCGGGGCCGCTGGTGACGGGCCGCCCCGGTCACGTCCAGCACCGACGGGACCTGCTCGCCGCCGGGCTGCGCGAGGAGGGCTGGGACAACGAGGTCTCCGCCACCGTGCTGGCCACCCTGCCGGAACACTACGACGAGGCCGAATTCGAACGGGCGCTCGGCGACCTGCCGCCCGATCTGCTCTACCGCCACACCACGCCGGACACGCTGGAGCAGCTGCGCCGGACCTCCGCGGCCAGCTATGCCGTCGAATTCCCGGCCGACACTCTCCTGCATGAGCGGGTGCTCTGGCCGGCCACCGCGGCGGAGAGCAACGGCATGGAGGACGCCCGGTTCGTCAGGTACGTCGACGACGCCGGCACCCCGACCTACCGGGCGACGTACACGGCCTACGACGGTCAACGGATCGCCCCCCGCGCGCTGACCAGCGACGATCTGCGTCACTTCCGGATCGACCCGATGCGCGGACCGGGCACCCGGAACAAGGGCATCGCGCTCTTCCCCCGGGCCGTGGGCGGCCGGCACCTCGCACTGTGCCGCTCCGACGGTGAAACCATCGGCCTGACCGCCCTGGCCGACGACAACACCTGGCGGGCCCCGGTGCCGCTGCACGGACCGCGCCGCAGCTGGGAGTTGATCCAGGTCGGCAACTGCGGGTCGCCCATCGAGACCGACGCGGGCTGGCTCGTGCTCACCCACGGCGTCGGCCCGATGCGCCGCTACGCCATCGGAGCCCTGCTGCTCGACCTGCACCGACCGGAGCGGGTGATCGCCGAGCTGCCCGGGGCGCTACTGGCCCCCGACGACACCGAGCGCGAGGGTTACGTACCCAACGTCGTCTACTCCTGTGGAGCGCTGCTCCACGGCGACCTGCTCTGGCTGCCGTACGGCGCCAGCGACGCCCGGGTCGGCTTCGCCACCGTACCCCTCGCCCCGCTCGTCGAGGCGATGGTCCAGGGCCGGTCCAGCTGAAAGTCGAGCGGCCGACGAGGTACGGCGGGCCGGAGGTTCGGCATCCCACCCGGCGGGGCAAGCAGAGCGGCACCCACCCCCACAAATGAACAGCACGGAGATGAATGACATGCAGTACCTCAGTGACGTCAACCTACGCGCCGTCCTCAACGTCCTCATCAACCGCGCCGGCGGCACTGTGGAGATCAGCAACGCCGAACTGTACGACGCGTTGCTGCCCGATCACGCCCAGGGGGAACGGGTACGAGTGGAGGAGACACAAGACGGTCTCCGACTGTCCGTCGTTCCGCGTCAATAGGCGATCAGGCGTTGTCAAAGCCGCCAGGTCCCTGTGCCGCGCATCGCTGAGTCGCACGCCCTCGGCACGAGCGCTGATCGCCAGTTCGCCGCCATACCGACCGCAGAACCTGCGGATTTCGCGTGACCGGTGAGCCCGCCTGGCCACTCACCCCGGCGGCCAACGCGCTCACCCGGTTGCTCGGCGGGATACTCGTCCTCGCTGCTCCGTTCGCGCTGGGTTTCCTTGCCGACCATGTCGGGCTGGCCGTCGGATGACCATCTACATGCGTCGGCCAAGCTCTGGCCGCCGGCACACACCGAGGGGAGGTGTTGGTGGTGACGCGGACGGACGCTCGACCGGACGCCCCCGGTGAACGTCGGCTGGGGGTTGCGTGGCGTGGTGTAGCGCCGTACCGGCCGCTGATGGCGCTGATGCTGGCCAGCTCGACGGCGTCGTTCACGGCACTCGGTGCGCTGTCGTTGTTCGCGCGGGACGAGTTGGGCGCCTCGAACACCGAAGTCACGGTCAACTTCGTCGTCATCGCGCTGGCCGGCATGGCCGTGCTGCTCACGACGGGCCACTTCTCCGACCGGGGCCGCGTCCGGCGCGTGATCGTTCCGGCCGGTTTCGCGTGGCTGGCCGCCGGCTACGCGGTCCTGGCGAACGTGCGGTCTTACCCGGCGATGCTCGTCGTCGGGATCGTCTTCTTCTGCGCGGTCGGCGTCCCCAACGCGCAGCTGATGGCCCACAGCCGGGACCTCGTGGAGAGCCGGGACGACACCGCCACTTCCACGGCGGTGATCGCCACGATGCGCATCGTGCTGTCGATCGGTTCGTTCACCGGATTCGGCATCGGAGGTCTCGCTCTGGCCTATCTCGGGGCGCGTCCGCTCTTCCGGGTCGTGGCGGTCGCCTGCCTCGGCTGTCTGGCGCTGTCGTGGTACCTGCTGGGAAGGGGCGACACGGTCGCGGCCGCGACAGGGCGCCCGGTCACGGATGAGAACGTCGACGACCGGGGCGATGTCCGGACGCGGACGGCCGGTGGTCAGCGGCTACTGCTGATCCTCGCGGTCGTCATGGTGCTGTTCTCCAGTGGACGCATCATGCTGCTGTCCCAGTTGCCGATCGTGATGCGCGAATCTCTGCACGCCCCGCTGCAGCTGACCGGGTTGGCGCTGGCGCTGTCCCCGCTGTGCGAGCTGGTACTCATGCCGGCGATGGCGTTCGCCGCGCTGCGCTGGGGACGCGGCACGGTGTTCCTGGCAGGCGGTGCCGCGAGCGTCGCCTACTACGGCGGCCTCGTCGTCGTCACCACACCCGCGCAGTTGCTGCTGCTGCAGATCGGCTACGCGCTGTTCGGTGCCGCCACGGTGATGGTCGGCATCGACCTGGCGCAGCGGTTGATGGTGGGACGTGCCGGCAGGGCGACCTCGATCTACCTCAGTCACGAGAACGTGGCGGCGATCAATGGGAGTCTCGTGGCGACGGTGTCCGTTGCCACGCTGGGACCTCAGGTCGGCTTCCTCGTCCCGGCAACGCTGTGTCTGGTAGCGCTCGCGTCAGCCACGTGGGCGTTCACCCGCCATCCCGAGGCCTTCGACCTCCGCCGCGGGCCACCGCGCGTGCGGCGGCCCTGACATCCGCTACAGGCCGGGTTGAAGGTCGAGCTCAGCCGGCCCGCACCTTCACGCTGTCCAGCCGAGCCAGGCGTCCCCGTCCGAGACGACCGCCAGCCAGATCAGCACCGCCGCCAGCGGCACCAACGGCACGAGCGCCGGCCGCGGGCGAAGGAGCCGGATCGCCACCGCGAGGAGCACAAGCCAGACCCCCAGTAGCCCGGCGACCGCCCCGGCCGGGGCGACCAACCCACTCGCCGCGTACCAGATTCCCAGGGCCAGGTGTGCGGCCAGGCCGAGCCACCCCACCACGCGCGCCGTCTGCATCCGTCCATGGTCCGGCATCGGCCGCTCCGCCGGGTCGACGCCGAGCGTCGGGCCGGGCCGGGGGTCGGCACAGGCGACCCCGCCCCCTTGGTGACGCAGCTCACCCTCACCGCCGAGAGCACGCTTCCGGCCCGCACTAATGCCGCAGAGCGTGCGGCACAGGGACGAGACCGGCGGCCGGGCTTGCGGCGGTTTGTCCGCCGAGCGTCGCCGTGGAGGATGGCTCCTGCGGGTACTTACAGAACCCTTAACCCCGGCCTGCCACGGTGTGCCGGACGACGAGGGAACCACGGGGAGCGGAAGCGTGCGGGTGCTGGTGGCGGACGACGAGCGGTTGCTGGCGGACACGGTCGCCGAGGGGCTGCGGCGCCTCTCGATGGCCGTCGACGTCTGCTACGAAGGCGACGGCGCGCTGGAAAGGATCAAGGTGAACCGGTACGACGTGGCGGTGCTGGACCGGGACATGCCCGGGCAGACCGGCGACGAGGTGTGCCGGAGCATCGCCGGGTCCGACGTCGGTACCCGGGTGCTGCTGCTCACCGCGGCCGCCGGGATCCGGGACCGGGTGGAGGGGCTCGGCCTGGGCGCGGACGACTACCTGACCAAGCCGTTCGCCTTCGCCGAGCTGGTGGCCCGGGTGCAGGCCCTCGGCCGGCGGTCCGCGCCGGCCGTGCCACCGGTGCTGGAACAGCACGGCGTGGTGCTGGACGTCGCTCGGCACACCGCCACCCGGGACGGTCGCGCCCTCGGCCTGAGCCCCAAGGAGTTCGCCGTGCTGCACGTCCTGATGCGCGCGGGCGGCCGGGTGGTGAGCGCGGAGGAGCTGCTGGAGCAGGCCTGGGACGAGTTCGCCGACCCGTTCACCAACGCCGTGCGGGTCACCGTGATGACCCTGCGCAAGAAGCTCGGCGAGCCCGCGATCATCCATACCGTGCCCAAGGCCGGCTACCGGATCGGCAGCCCGGCGTGAACTGGACCCCCCGTCGCCGCATCCTGCTGGTCGGCGTGCTCGCCCTGCTCGTCGGGTACTCCCTGCCCGGCCTGGCGAAGCAGCTGCTGGGCGCCGTGTGGGTACGCGGCCAGCAGTTCTGCGACGTGCCGCTGCCCGGGCTGCAGCAGGCCTGCAGCCTGGCGCGGCCGGCCGCCGAAGGGCTGCTGGCGCTGGGCCTGCCGCTGGTGTTCCTGGTCGCCGTGGCGGCGCTGGCGTGGGCCACCCTGTGGTGCCTGCGCCCGGTGCGCGACCTCGCCGAGCCGATCGCGCACGTCGGGCCGCAGAACCTCGGCCACCGGATCCGACCCCGGGGGCGCGACGAGCTGGCCCGGCTCGCCCGGGCGATCGACGAGATGATGGAGCGCATCGCCGCCGGCTACGAGGGGCAGCGGCGGTTCGCCGCGAACGCCTCGCACGAGCTGCGCACGCCGCTGGCCGTGCAGCGGACGCTGATCGAGGTCGGCCTGGGCCGGGCGGCCACCGAAGACCAGCTGGAGCTGCTGACCGCCCAGCTGCTGGAGACCAACGAACGCAACGAGCGGCTCATCGACGGGCTGCTCGTGCTCAGCGAGAGCGACCAGGGGCTGCGCTCGAGTACGCCGCAACGGCTCGACGAGATCGTCACCGGCGTACTGGCCGCGTACCAGGACCGGACGACGCAGGCCGGCGTGACCGTCGAGTGCCGCCTCGATCCCCGGGTCGTGCTGGGCGAGCGGGTGCTGCTGGAACGCCTGGTGACGAACCTGGTGGAGAACGCGATCAAGTACAACCGGCCCGGCGGCACCCTCACCGTCACGGTCGGCGGCGATCCGGCGCTGAGCGTGGTCAACACCGGCCAGGTGGTGCCGGCCGAGGCGGTGCCGGGCCTGTTCGAGCCGTTCCGACGCCTGGCCCGGGACCGCACCAACCAGGGCGGGGGCGCCGGCCTCGGCCTCGCCATCGCCCGCTCGATCACCCAGGCACACGACGGCATCATCGCGGCCCGACCCGCCGAGTACGGCGGCCTTCGGGTCGACGTCCACCTGCCCGCCCCGCACTGACCCGGCCGACCCGCCAACACACCACCCACCTTCCCCGGGATCCGCGTATCGCGGCATCCCCACCTCCGGCATGCCCGGAAACCGACCCGTCCCCCATCCGGGACCCGGAACCTGCGCTGCCCGGAGCCGGAGAGGAGAGCACCGTGACGACCCGTACGGACCCGACCGCGACGACGGCGGCGGTCGCCCCGACGCCGGCGGACCGCGTGGTATGGGCCGACGTGGCCAAGGGCGCCTGCATCGTCCTCGTGGTGCTCTGGCACGTCGTGGTCAAGGGCTACCTCTGGCCGTCCACCGCGCGCTGCTGGCGGCCGGCGCGACCTGGCTGTTCGACCTGCCCACGCGCCGCCGGCGCCCGACCTCAACCGTAATCGAAGGAGACCCGATGTCACGCACAGATCCCCCGGCGCCGGCCGGCCCGACCAGGGCCGACGTCGAGGACGCCGCCCGGTGGTTGTCCGGCCGGGTGGTGCACACCCCCGTGCTGCGCTCCCCGGCGATCGACCGGCTGGCCGGCGCCCGGGTCCTGATGAAGGCGGAGAACCTGCAAGCCGGCGGCTCGTACAAGATGCGCGGCGCGCTGCTCGCGGTCGGCCGGCTCGCCGCCGCCGGGCACGCCGGGGTGGTCGCCCAGAGCACCGGCAACCACGCGGTGGCGGTGTCGCTGGCGGCCCGACGGCACGGGTTGACGGCCACCGTGGTGCTGCCGGTCGACGCGGCGGCGACCAAGGTGGCCCGGGCCCGGGCGGCCGGGGCGCGGGTCGTGCTCGCCGGCACCACCGTCGAGGAACGGCTCGCGGTGGCCCGCCAGGTCAGCGACGCCACCGGGCACCCGCTGATCGACGCGTACGACCACCCGGACGTCATCGCCGGGCAGGGCACCGCGAGCCTGGAGTTGATCGCCGAGGCCGAACGGGCCGGCACCCCGCTGGACGCGCTGGTGGTGCCGGTCGGCGGTGGCGGCGGGGTCGCGGGGGCCTGCCTGGCCGCGTCCGGCAGCGAGATCGACGTGTACGGGGTCGAGCCGGGCGGCTGCGACTCGCTGGCCCGCAGCCTGGCGGCCGGCCGGCGGGTCCCGGTCGCACCGGGGCCCACGATCGCCGACGGGCTGCGGCCGTCCTGCGTGGGTGAGCTGCCGTTCGCCGTGCTGCGCGACGGCGTGCGGGGCGTGGTGCGGGTCGACGACGAGGAGATCGCCGAGGCGTTCCGGCTGCTGCTGCTGGAGCTGAAGGTGCTCGCCGAGCCGTCCGGGGCGGCCGGCCTGGCCGGCGCGTTGCGCCTCGCGGCCGGCGGGGGCGGTACGGAGACGGGCGCTGTGGCCGGGCTCGACGTGGCCGGCGTGGGCGGGTTCGCGGCGAGCCACGTGGGCGGGCGGGAAACGGCCGGGGTGGGCCGGCGGAGGTACCGGACGGTCGGCGTCGTGCTGACCGGCGGCAATGTCGAGGCGGCGCTGGTCGCCCGGTTGGCGGGCGACGGGCTTGCCAATGGCACGAGTGTGGAAGGGGTGGCGGCATGAGCGCGCCGATCCGGATCGGGATTCTGTTCGGTGGCCCGTCGGCGGAGCACGCGGTCTCCTGCGCCTCGGCGCTCGGCGTGGCCCGGGCGCTGGCCGGCGGCGGGTACCGGACGGTCGCCATCGGCGTCACCCGCAGCGGCGGGTTCCGGCTGGTGCCGGATGCCGTCCTGGCCGAGCTGCGGGACCGGCCCGCCGCCGACCGGGCCATCGACGACCGGCTGACGGTGACCGGGCCGGCGGTCGAGCTGCGGGCCGGCCCGCGCCCGGGGACCGTGCTGGTTTCCACCCGGAACGCCCCCGGCGCGGTGCACGCCGAGCTGGACGTGGTCTTCCCGGTGCTGCACGGTCCGTTCGGCGAGGACGGGGTGGTGCAGGGGCTGCTGGAGTCGCTGGACGTGCCGTACGTCGGGTGCGGGATCCTCGCCTCCGCCGTCGGCATGAACAAGGTGGCGATGAAGCGGGCGCTGCTCGCCGACGGCATCCCGATCACCCCGCACGTCACGTTCGACGCGCACACCTACCGGCAGGCCGACGACCCGGCGAAGCTGGTGGTGGGGCTGCGCCGGCCGCTGTTTGTCAAGCCGGCCAGCATGGGCTCCTCGATCGGCATCTCCCGGGTCGGCGAGGGCGACGACCTGGCCGCCGCGGTGGAGGAGGCGCTCCGGCACGACCAGCTCGTCGTGGCCGAGCAGGGGGTCGCCGGCCGGGAGCTGGAGTGCGCCGTGCTGGGCGGCTGGCGCCCGGAGGCGTCGGCGGTGGGCGAGGTGCGGGTCGCCGGGGGTTGGTTCGACTACCGGCAGAAGTACTTCGGCGACGCCGACCCGATGGTGGTCCCGGCCGTGCTGCCCGACGAGGTGACCGAGCGGGTCCGCGAGCTGTCCCTGCGCGCGTTCGCCGCGATCGGGGGCTGGGGCCTGGCCCGGGTGGACTTCCTCTACGACGAGACGACCGGCGAGTTGTACGTCAACGAGCTGAACACCATGCCCGGTTTCACCGCGCACTCCATGTACCCGAAGGTGTGGGCGGCGGTGGGCGTCGGCTACCGCGAGGTGGTGGACCGCCTGGTCGAGCTGGCCCGTACCCGGCACGCGGAGCGCGCCGCGACCGCCGCCCGGAGCGCCTGATGATCCTGCTCTCCGATCCGCGGGTGGCGGCGGTGCCGAGCGCCGACGACGGCGAGCCGCTGGTGGACCTGCGCGACCTGCCCGAGCTGCGGCTGGACGGGCGGGCGGCCGACCCCGCCGGGGCGTACGCCCGGCTGCGCCGCGGGGTCGTGGACCGGCTGCTGACCGCGCAGCGTTCGCTGCCCGCCGGGGTGCGCCTGCTGGTCATCGAGGGATACCGGCCGTACCAGGCCCAGCTGGGCATCTTCACCGGCTACCGGGACGAGCTGCGCCGGCGGCACCCGGACTGGTCGCCGGAGCGGCTGCACCGGGAGACCAGCAAGTTCGTCTCGCCGGTCGAGGTGGCGCCGCACAGCACGGGCGGGGCGGTGGACCTGACCCTGTGCACCGACGACGGCGCGGAGCTGGACCTGGGCACCGCCGTGGACGCCACCCCGGAGGACAGCGCCGGCGCCTGCTTCACCGGCGCCCCCACCATCGGCGCGACCGCGCGCCGGCACCGACGGGTCCTGGTGGACGCGCTCGGCGGGGCGGGGCTGGTGAACTACCCGACCGAGTGGTGGCACTGGTCGTACGGCGACCGCTACTGGGCGTTGGCCACCGGCGCGTCCCACACCCGGTACGGGCCGCTGTGACGGACCATTCGCGGCGCGCTGCTGTTGAGCCTGATCGCCCGGACCGGTCAGCCCTTGCGACCGCTGGTGGCGATGCCCTCGACGAAGTGCCGCTGGGCGAGGAAGAACAGGATGATCATCGGCACGGTGGCGATGACGCTGCCGGCGAGGACGACCTCCCACTGCTGCTCGCCGCCGTAGCCGAACCGGTCGAGCACCACCTTCAGCCCGCGCGGCAGCGTGTAGAGCTGCTCGTTGCGCAGGTAGATCAGCGGCTTGAGCAGGTCCGTCCAGCTCGCCTTGAACTCGAAGACGAACGCCACCAGCAGGGCCGGCCGGATCAGCGGGAAGGCCAGCTTCCAGAACAGCTGCGGATAGCTGGCCCCGTCCACCCGGGCCGCCTCGAAGTACTCCCGGGGCAGCGAGAGGAGGAACTGACGGAGCAGGAAGATGTAGAACGCCGAGCCGAAGAGGTTGCCCGCCCAGAGCGGCACCTGGGTGTCGGTCAGCCCGAGCTTCGACCAGATCAGGTACGTCGGGATCATGGTGACCGCGAACGGCAGCATCATGGTGGCGAGCACCAGGCCGAAGAGCAGGTTGCGGCCGGGGAATCGGAAGTAGGCGAAGCCGAAGGCCACCCAGGCGCTGGAGATGGTGACCGCCGCGGCGGCGGCCGACCCGACCACCACGCTGTTGAGCAGCCAGGTGACCAGGGGCACCGCCCGCCACGCCTCGGCGTAGTTGTCCGGGGCGAAGGGGGTGGGCAGGAAGCCCGGGGCGAAGACGTACTCCCGGGGGCGCAGCGAGGCGCTGATCAGCCAGACGAACGGCAGCATGAAGATCACCGCCGCGCCGACCAGGGCCGCCACGAAGAGCACCCGCTGCCAGCGCGGTCGCCGGCCGTCCTCCGCGGGCAGCCGCCGGGCCGCCGGCGCCGCCGCCCCGATCTCGGGTACGGCGGTGACGGCGCCCGGGGAGACCGTGGTGCTCACGCCTCCGCCCGGCCCTCGGGGTCCTCCTCGGCCCGGGAACGCCGGGCGTTGGCCACCGGACCCTCGGTCACCGGGTATTCCCGGGCCGCGCACTGGTGGGGGTGCCAGTCGGCGCTCAGCCGGGTCCGCCGGCTGTTGGCCACCCCGTGGTACGACTCGCTCATTGGTCCTCCCCCTCGTAGTACACGAACCGGTTGCTGAGCTTCACCTGCACCACGGTGATCGCCAGGATGATCACGAAGAGCAGCCAGGCCATCGCCGAGGCGAAGCCCATGTGCAGGAACTGGAACGCTTCCTGGAACAAATGGATCACGTAGAACGATGCCGCATCGCTGTTGAACGACCCCGCGGTCTGCCGGTTGCCGAAGTACATGGTGTAGACCTCGGTGAACATCTGCAGCGACGCGATGGTGTTGACGATCAACGTGAAGAAGAGCGACCCGGAGATCATCGGCACGGTCACGTGCCGGAACCGGGCCCAGGCGCCGGCCCCGTCGAGGTCGGCGGCCTCGTACAGGTCGCGCGGCACGTTCTGCAACGCGGCCAGGTAGATGATCACGGTGGAGCCGAGGCTCCAGAGGCTCATCAGCACGATGCCGGGCAGCACCCAGTCGGGGTCGGTGGTCCAGCTCGGCCCGTCGATCCCCACCAGCCCCAGCGCCCGGTTGATCAGGCCGTCCTGGGTGTTGAGCAGGAGCAGGAACAGGATGCCGACGGCCACCGCCGGGGTCATCACCGGCAGGTAGAACACGGTCCGGAAGAAGCCCTGGAGCCGGCCGACCCGCTTGAGCAGCAGCGCCAGCCCCAGCGAGATGGCCATCACGAGCGGCACGTGCAGCGCCGTGTAGTAGACGGTGTTGCCGAGGCTGCGGGCGACCTGCGGGTCGGCCATCAGCTCCCGGTAGTTGTCCAGCCCGGTGTACTCCGGTGGGTTGATCACGTCGTACTCGGTGAAGCTGAGCCACGCGCTGGCGATCATCGGGCCGGCCTGGAAGACCAGGAACCCGACGATCCACGGCGCCAGGAACAGGTACGCCCAGCGGGCCTCCCGCCGGGCCAGCGGCGTACGACGCCGCCGGCCCGGGGCGGGAGCGCTGACGGTGGTGGCCATCGCCGGCCTACTTCGCGGCCTTGTCCAGCGCCGCGGTCGCCTCCTGCTGGGCCCGGCCCAGTGCCTGCGCCGGCTGGGCCTGCCCCGAGAGCACCCGGTTGACCGCGTCCGTCCAGGCCTTGTCGAACTCGGCGCCGGCCGGCGAGGCGGGCATGGCGAACGCGGCGTCCTGCGCCGACCGGATGGTGGCCACCGCGTCGTCGAAGCGCTTGTTGCCGGTCGGCTGGTACAGCTCGTCGAAGATCTTCTTGTCGGCGTTGGCGTTGCCGGTCCAGACGCCGGTGAAGGGCAGGTTGGCGGCCTTGCGCGCCTCGGCCCGGGCCTTCGCCGCGGCGAACCAGGTGTCGGTGGCGGTCATCTGCTTGACGAAGCGGCAGGCCGCGTCCGGGTTCTTCGCCCCCTTGGTGATCACCCAGGCCTGCCCGGCGGACATGGTCAACGGCTTGCCCTGCCGGTCGACGAAGGGCTTGACCACGAGCTCGGCCTTGGGGCTGTTCTTGGCAACCTGGTTGAGGAACCACTCCTCCATCGGCCACGCGGCGATCTGGTTCTTGGCCAGCGGGTTCTGCGCGCCGAAGAAGTCGAAGGTGTCCCGGAACGACTTGAACTTGCCCCAGCCGCCCTGGTCCTGGATCAGCTTCAGGCCGGCGGTCAGCGCCTCGACCACCTTCGGGTCGTTGAGGTTGGCCTTCGCGCCGTCGGCCGAGATCATCTCGGCGCCGTTGGCCTTGACCCACATCGGCAGGAACTCGGGGATCTTCGGGTCGATGCCGATCCTGGTGAGCTTGCCGCCGGTGACCTTGGCCAGTTTGGCGTTGAGCGCCGGCAGCGCCGCCCAGTCCGACAGGTCGACATCGTCGGCGGTCAGCCCGGCCTGCTTGAGCAGTGTCTCGTTGAGGTAGACCACGCGCACCTGGGAGAACTCGGGGATGCCGTAGACGATGCCGTCCAGGGTGACCTGGTCCTTGGCGGCCTGCCGGTACTGCCCGAGGTCGATCTGCTGCTTGTCGACGCAGTCGGTCAAGGGTTGGATCGAGCCGCGCTTGGCGTACGTGCCGATCAGCTTGCGGTCCATGTACACCAGGTCCGGCGGGTTGCCCGAGGCGACCGCCGAGAGGAGCTGCTGCTCGTCGAAGGCACCCTCGGTGATCTTCAAATCGACGTTGGGGTTGTCCCGTTTGAACGCGTCCACCCGGGTCTTGGCGATCTCGTCGGACAGGCCGAAGCCCATGGTGGTCAGCGCCCCCGTACCCTTCGATCCGCCGCCACCGCTGTCGCCGCCGCCGACTCCCCCGCAACCGCTGATCGCCAGGGTGAGGACCCCGGCCAGCGCAGTCACCCGCAGTGTCCGTGACATGGTTACCTCCTGAGAGCCCGCGGGCCGCCTTGCCCGCGCGAGCAGCACTTCTCCCGTCGAGCCGAATCTCAAACCCGACGACCGGAGGCACATCGGGTCGGTCGGCGGGTCCCGCCGCCACGGTCAGCGGCGCGACCGGGTCAGCAGGTGCGCCAACTGCGCCAGATCCGCCACCCGCAGGTCCGCGTCGACACCCTTCAGGGCGGCCGTCAGGGCGCCCGCCGCGCGCCCGGCCTGGACTCCGACCGCGGCGTCCTCGACGACCAGGCAGAGCTCGGGGGGCACGTCGAGCAGCAGGGCGGCGCGCAGGTAGCCCTGCGGGTCCGGCTTGCCGACGCTGACGTCGTCGACCGTGACCAGCACGGGCGCGTCGATGCCGGCGGCGGCCAGCCGCGCCTTGGCCAGGCGGGTGTCCGCGCTGGTCACCACCGCCCACGGCAGCCGGAACCGGGCCAGCGTCGCCAGCAGTTCGAGTGCGCCCCGCGTGGCGGTGACGTCGGACAGGTCGTCGTACTGGAGCTCCAACTGCCGTGCCGCGGACGCCGCCACCGCCGCGTCGTCGAGGTGGGGCAGCAACCGGCGGACGGTACGGTCGGCCGGGCTGCCGTGCGCGATCGCCAAGGCCGACTCCAAGTCGACGTCGTACTCGTCGGCCCACACCCGCCACGCCCGCTCCACCGCGGCGTCGGAGTCGACCAGGGTGCCGTCCATGTCCAGCAGCACGGCATCCACCGCCGACAGGTCCCCGACAACCGCCCCGGCGCCGTCCATGTCCAGCAGCCCCACAACAGCCTCCCCTAATATGCTCGCCATACGAGGATAAGGCGGTGTACTCCTTCCATGGCAAGCCCATCCCGACAACGCGCCGATGCGGCCCGTTACCACACCGCGTCACAGGTGCTGGCCGTGATGTCGCGCCGACCCGGGATCACCCGAGCGGCGATGGCCCGTGAGCTGCACCTGACCAGCGGGTTCGCCACCGAGATCACGGCCCGGATGCGGGAGCTGCGGCTGCTCACCGAGGCCGCGGCCCCCGTTCGCGGGCGCGGCCGGCCCACCACCGTGCTGCAGCCGCATCCCGAAGGCCCGGTGGTCCTCGCCGCCGAGCTGCGCCAGGAGGACTGGCAGCACGCCGTCGTGACCGTCGACGGGCAGCCGCACGACGTGCGCCGCCAGGCGCATCGCAGCCGCAGGCCCGCGACCGTGCTGGCGGCGGTGCGTCAGACCGTCGCCCAGGCCCGTAGCCGATACGGCGACCGGCTCCGAGCCGTCTCCCTCGCGGTCGCCGGCACCGTCCACGACCGGCGCCTCGTGCAGGCCGCAACGCTCGGTTGGGGAGCGGTGGATCTCCGTACGATCACCATCGACCCATCGCTACCGCTGCTGGTCGGCAACGATGCCACCCTCGCCGGCGTCGCCGAAGCCCGCACCGGCGCGGCCACCACCGCCGGCACCGCCCTCCACCTCATCGTCGAGGTCGGCATCGGCGGCACCCTGACCATCGACGGGACCCCGGTCACCGGCGCCCACGGCTCCGCCGGCGAATACGGACACCTGCCCCTCGGCGACCGCCGCCGGCACTGCCCCTGTGGGGCCCGCGGCTGCTGGGACCTCGACGTCGACGGCCGTGCCCTCGCCCGCCATCTCGGCGAACCGGCCCCGGCCGATCCCCGCACCTACGCCCGCCAGATCCTCGACCGTGCCGCTGACGACGCCCGCGCGCGGCAGGCCGTCACCGCCGTCGCGCAAGCCCTCGCCACCGGCATCGCCGGCTTGACCAACATGCACGACCCCCACCTCGTCACCCTCGGCGGACTCGGTCCCGCCATCCGGCACACCGCGCCGGCCGCGTTCGAAGGCGCCTACACCGACGGCCTCATGGCCTTCCACCGCGCCCAGCCCCCACCCGTCGTCGACGGCGCGCACGGCGACGACGGGCCACTGCGCGGCGCCGCGATCATCGGCCTCGACCACATCACCAGCGAACCCGCCCTCGCCGACTGGGCCCTCGTGCGTCGCTCACCTTCCCGTCGGGCTGGGTATCCGCCCGCCTGAGTGTGCCGGGATCGCCCCCGCCCGTCGGGCAGGCGACCTCGTCGCGGCTGCCCCGTGGCCCGCGAGGTAACGCCCGGTCATCGTCCGACCACTCTGGACAGTTCGTTGCGGCGAGCAATCCGCAATCTACTGGCAACAGTGTTGACAAATACCGTACACATCGATGAACATCTGTCGGAGAGCGCTCTCAGCTTTCAGGCCCCGGTCCACCTTTCGGTCGCACCTCGTACCCCCCGGAGGACGTCCATGTCTCGAACCCTGCGCGCGCTCGGCGCCGCCACCGCGGCCCTGGCGCTGGTGAGCCTCTCCCCGCCGGCGGCCCGGGCCGACGCCGGTCGCCCCGCCGCTCCGCCGGCCGCCGAGGCGGCGGCGGCCGGCATCGCCCCGGCGATGGCCGAGGCGATGCGCCGCGACCTCGGCCTGACCGACGCGCAGCTCGGCACCCGCCTGCGCGTCGAGGCCGCCGCCCCGACCGTCGAGAAGCGCCTCCGCGCCCGGCTCGGTGGAGCCTTCGCCGGGGCGTGGATCCCGCCCGGCGGTCGGCGCCTGACCGTGGCCGTCACCGATCCGGCGCTCGCCCCGGCCGTCCGGGCCGAGGGCGCTGATCCAAAGGTCGTGGCCCGCGACGAGCGCACCCTCGACGCGGCCAAGCGGTCCCTGGACCGCAGCCGGGCGAAGGCGGACCCGCGCAGCGTCTACGGCTGGTACGTCGACGTGGCACGCAACGCGGTCGTGGTGACGGCCCGGCCCGGCGCCACCGCGGAGGCGCGCTCCTTCGCCCATGCCAGCGGGCTCGCCGCGAGTGCGGTGACCGTCGCCGAGTCCGCCGAAGCGCCCCGCCTGAAGTACGACATCCGCGGCGGTGACCAGTACGTCATCAACGGCAACACCCTCTGCTCGGTCGGCTTCGCCGTCGCCGGCGGCTTCGTCACCGCCGGCCACTGTGGCCGGCCCGGCAGCCCGACCCTCGGCTTCAACAACGTCGCGCAGGGCACGTTCGCCGGCTCGTCGTTCCCCGGCGACGACTACGCGTGGGTCCGCACCAACGGCGACTGGACGCCGCGGCCCTGGGTCAACAACTACTCGGGCGGCAACGTGGCGGTGGCCGGCTCCCAGGACGCGGCAATCGGCAGCTCGGTCTGCCGCTCCGGCCGCACCACCGGATGGCGCTGCGGGACCATCCTCGGCCGCAACGAGACGGTCAACTACGCGCAGGGCGCGGTGTACGGCCTCAGTCGCAGCAACGCGTGCGCGGAGGGCGGCGACTCGGGTGGTTCCTGGATCTCCGGCAACCAGGCCCAGGGCGTCACCTCCGGCGGCTCCGGCAACTGCTCCACCGGCGGCACCACCTGGTTCCAGCCGGTCAACGAGATCCTCGCCGCCTACGGCCTGTCGCTGACCACCAGCGGCGGCGGTGACCGGTTGATCAGCAATTGGAACAACCGGTGCATCGACGTGCCGTACTCCAACTTCTCCGACGGCATTCCGCTGCAGACGTGGACCTGCAACGGCACCGCCGCGCAGGCCTGGACCTTCACCGGCGGAACGCTGCGCAGCCAGAACAACATGTGCATGGACGTGGCCTGGGGCTCCACCGCCAACGGCGCCACCATCCAGATCGCCACCTGCAGCGGAAACCCGGCCCAGCAGTTCGTCCTCTCCGCCGCCGGCGACCTGGTCAACCCGCAGGCCAACAAGTGCGTCGACATCAAGGACTGGAACAACTCCGACGGCGCCCGCCTGCAGCTGTGGGACTGCGCCGGCACCGCCAACCAGAAGTGGCGCCGCGGCTGATCGCACCATCCCCTTTCCCGCCGCGCCCGCCGATCGTCAGCATCCGTCGTCCCGTACCCACCCCAAGGAGAACCCCGTGTTTCGAGCTCGCCCCCGCCCACGGTCACGAATCCTCGCCCGCGCCGTGACCCTCGCCCTCCTCGCCGCCTCGGCCGCCGTCATGCCGCCGCACGCCCACCCGGCGCAGGCGGCCATCGGCGGGATCACCTGGCAGGACGAGTTCAACGCACCGGCCGGCACGCCCGTCGACCAGAGCAGGTGGCGGTTCGACATCGGCGGTGGCGGCTGGGGCAACAACGAGCAGCAGTACTACACCAACAGCACCAGCAACGCGGTGCACGACGGCCAGGGCAACCTGGTCATCACCGCCCGCAAGGAGAACCCGGCCAACTACCAGTGCCACTACGGCCGCTGCCAGTACACCTCCGCCCGGCTGCTCACGGCCGCCACCTTCACCCAGGCGTACGGCCGGTTCGAGGCCCGGATCAAGATCCCGCGGGGTCAGGGCATCTGGCCGGCGTTCTGGATGCTCGGCAACGACATCGGCAGCGTCCAGTGGCCGAACTCCGGCGAGATCGACATCATGGAGAACGTCGGCAAGGAGCCGAACACCGTCTACGGCACCGTGCACGGCCCCGGCTACTCCGGCTCGGGCGGCATCAGCGGCAGTCGTACCCTCGGCCAGCCCCTCGCCGACGGCTTCCACAGCTACCGGGTGGACTGGGAGCCCAACTCCATCATCTGGTACCTGGACGGCGTCGAGTACCACCGCGTCGATCCCGCCCGGCTCGGCGGCAACCGCTGGGTGTTCGACCACCCCTTCTTCCTGATCCTGAACGTGGCCGTCGGCGGCTACTGGCCGGGATACCCCGACGCCTCCACCCAGTTCCCCCAGCAGATGCTCGTCGACTACGTCCGGGTCTCCGGCTACACCCCGGATGACGGCAACCCGCCGTCCGGCACCACCCGGATCAAGGGAGCGCAGAGCGGCCGCTGCATCGACATCCCCGGAGCCAACCCGGTCGACGGCGCGAAGCTGCAGATCTGGGACTGCAACACCACCGCCGCGCAGGCCTGGACGTTCGCCTCCGATGGCACGGTGCGCGCCATGGGCAAGTGCATGGACCCCGCCTGGGCCGGCACCGCCAACGGCACCGAGGTCAACCTCGTCAGCTGCAACGGCAACCCGGCACAGCGCTTCACCCTCACCGGCTCCGGCGACCTGGTCAACCCCAGTTCCAACCGATGCGTGGACGTGCGGGACTGGAACCCGAACAACGGCGGCAAGCTCCAGCTGTGGGACTGCACCGGCGGGGCAAACCAGAAGTGGTCCCGCGCCTGAGGCGCAACCATCGCTCCGGCGCCCCGGGCCGCTGAGGGGCGGCGCGCAACCGCAGGCAGCGTCCGTGACGGGGCGGACCGAGTCGTGCGGGCCGGCGGCGGATGCCGCCGGCCCGCCGGCAAGGAGCCGGGCTGACCGGGCAGCCGCACCCTGCGGCGACCGGGAGTGGACCTCGTCGGGCGCCGCGCCCCGGTCAGATGAACAGGCAGAACGGGTGGCCGGCCGGGTCGAGGTGCACCCGCACGTCGTCCTGCGGCTGGAAGTCCGCCACGGTGGCGCCGGCGGCCACCGCGTGGGCCGACGCCGCTTCCAGGTCGTCGACCTCGATGTCGAGGTGGGCCATCATCTGCGGCTCCTGCGGACCCGCCGGCCACACCGGCCGCACGTACGCCGGCTCGGTCTGGAAGGACAGGCCCGCACCGCCGTCCGGCGGGCGCAGCGTGACCCAGTCCGGCTCGTCGTGGTGTCGCGCCCACCCGAGCAGGCGTTCGTAGAACCCGGCGAGCTGCTGGGCGTCGGGCGAGTCCAGCACGGTGGCGGCGACGGTCAGCCGCGGTCGATCGGCCATACCACCGTTCGTACCCGCATCCTCCCCTCCGACGGGTATTGACATAAAACATAGACCAAGTTGAAGGTATGAGAGAGCGCTCTCTCCGGTCGGAGAGGCAACCGCACTCCGACCGCTCCCGCCACCGCGTCCCGCACCAACACCACCACCGTCGGCCGCGAGGGCACCCGTCCTACCCCGAAGGAGCACCCCTTGAGCAGCAGACGCTCGCTGGGCAGAAGAGTGGCCGCAGCCTTCTGCGGACTGGCGATGCTCGTCCTGGCCGTCCCCGTGGCCCTTGCCGCGACCCAGGACTCCGCAGACGCCATCGGCCCCGACCTGCTACCCGTCACGGTCACCAACAACTCCGGCCGCGGCGAGGCGGTCTACCTCTACATCCTCGGCACCGACATCCGCCCCGGCGGCGGCCTCGGCTACGTCAACGCCGCCGGCGCGTTCACCCGCTGGCCGGCCGGGGGCAATCCGCCGACGCCCGCGCCCGACGTCGCGATCGCCGGCCCGGGCAACGGCGGCAGTGTCACCGTCCGCTTCCCGCGTTTCCTCTCCGGACGCATGTATTTCTCGTTCGGCCAGAAGCTCGACCTGCGGCTCACCCCCGACGGCCTGGTGCAGCCCGCGCCGTGGGCCGGCGGCGACCCGAACCGGAACATCCTGTTCGACTGGTCGGAGTTCACCTACAACGACGCGGGCCTGTGGCTGAACAGCTCGCAGGTGGACCAGTTCGCGGTCCCACATGCCGTCTCCGTCACGCACAGCAACGGCAGCACGACCAAGACCGGCGAGCTGCTCAACGACGGCCGGAACACCGTCATCAACGCGGTCAAGGCCCAGCCGGCGTTCGCCCGGTCGGTCGTCACCCGCGCCGACGGGACCGTGCTGCGGGTCCTCGCCCCCGGCAAGGCGATGGACGCCGGGCTGATGGACCCCGGCTACCTGGACTCGTACATCACCTCGGCGTGGAACGCGTACACGAGCCGTACCCTCACCGTCGTGCCGCGCGTTGCCGAGCCGAACCGCAGGTTCTTCGGCCGCACCGTGGGCACCAACATGGTCTTCACCGACTCGACCGGCGCGCAGGTCGCCACCGTCGCCAAGCCCACGACCAGCAACGTGTGGGGCTGCGACGGCGTCTTCAACGCACCGAACACGCCGCCGTTCATCGAGCCGGAGATCAAGCGCACCCTGTGCACGGCGCTGAACCGCGGCACCCTCGGCACGTTCGACGTCGAGCCCAACCTCGACGCCAACACCTTCTACAAGAACAGCGCCCCCAACCATTACTCGCGCATCATCCACGCCAACATGGCCGACGGAAAGGCGTACGGCTTCGCCTACGACGACGTCGGCGGCTTCGAGTCCCTCGTGCACAGCGGCGACCCCCGGTCGGCCGCCATCACCCTGACCCCCTTCGGCCCGGGTGGCCCCACCGGGCCGCCGCCGGCGACCGGCAGCATGATCGTCAGCAACTGGCACAACAAATGCATCGACGTGCCGAACTGGAACTTCAACGACGGTCAGCGGCTCATCGTGTGGGACTGCCACGGGGGCACCAACCAACGCTGGGACTTCGTCAACGGGACCCTGCGTACGCAGAACAACAAGTGCATGGACGTGGCCTGGGGCTCCACCGCGAACGGCGCGGCAATCCAGATCGTCACCTGCTCCGGCAACCCGGCGCAGCAGTTCGTGCTGACCGCGGCCGGCGACCTGGTCAATCCACAGGCGAACAAGTGCGTGGACATCGCCGACTGGAACCCGAACAACGACGCGGTGCTGCAGCTGTGGGAGTGCACCGGCGGCGCCAACCAGAAATGGCACCGCGGCTAGCCGCACCGCGGTCAGGGGCCGTCTCGCGCCTTCCGGGACGGCCCCTCCGACGCCCTTCCCTTGAACTTTCGGTCAGGACGCCCAGCTCGTCCTGGGCAGCGACCCGGCCAACTCGCACACCTGGATCCGCCCCCGGCCGAGCGCCGTGGCCGCGGCCACGGGCGGCGGCGCCGGCGCCACCGAGACGATCACCTTCACCCCTGTCCGGAGCGCCTGGTACGGCATCGTGGTGATCAACAAGACGGGCTCCGGTAACTACACCCTCACCCGGTCCTGACCGTCGGGAAGAAACCGGGACGACCGGTCCGGGGGCGCCGACCACGGCGCTCCCGGACCACCGTCCGTACCAGGCCAGGGTCCGTTCCGGCCCGGACGGAACCGGCGGCACCGTTGGGGCGTCCGACCGGCGTAACCGCTACGCAGGAGGCGACCGATGCACCGAGGCAGAGTGCTGGCCCTGCTCACCATGCCGGCCCTGCTCGCCGGAGCGGCGACGATCGCCGGTTGCGCCGGGCGGGACGAGGCGGAAGGGGAGCCGCGAACCGGTGCGGAGGCCCTGGTGCTGCGGCTGAGCGAGTTGCCCGGCCTGTTGCCACCCGGAGGCGCGGCAGCCCTACCGCCCCGCTTCTCCCTGTTCGGGGACGGCCGGCTGATCAGCGTCCCGGCCGGGTCCCCCACTGGCTGGCCGCACCTGCGCGCGGACCAGGTCCCGCCGGACGGCGTACGCGATCTGCTCCGCGACGCCGCCGCGCTGCCGGAACAGGCGGCGGCCGATGGCCCTGACGCGCCGGTCGTCCGGGTCGTCGTCGGCTCGACCCGAGGGCGGCGCACCGTCACCCTCCCCCGGACCGACCCGGCGGCCGCGCGGCTCCGGGCGGCGCTTGCCGGGTACGTCGCCGGCCCGACGGTGCCGTACCAGCCGACGGCCGTCGCGATCGTCGCCACGCCGGCCGATCCCCCCGAGCCGGCCCGGCCCTGGCCGTTGCCGGCGCTGACCGGCGAACCCCTGCGGGGCACGGCCTCCGGCTCCACCTGCCTCGTGCTGCGCGGCGCCGACCTCGAACGGGTCCACCGGGAGGCGGCCACCGCCGGTGCCGGCACGCGCTGGAGCAGCGCCGGTCGGGTGTGGCAGGTGGCTCCACGCCCGCTGCTGCCCGACGAGACCGGCTGCGCGGACCTGTAGTGGCCAGCAAGGCACTCGCCATTCCGGCGAACAGTCGGACACGTTCGATCGAGGACGTCGCTGTGCGGGCGGTCACCCCACCACCCGGCGGAACGCGGCGTGGACGGCACGATGCCTGCAAGGCTGTGCAGGCGGTCGGAACTGACCGCCGTGGACTGATCGGGTTGGGAGGGAGGGGAACGGCTGATGCGGGTCCTGACGTGGAACCTGTGGGGCCGTTACGGGCCGTGGCAGCGCCGTCGGGAGGCGATCGCGGCGACGCTGACCGAGGTGGGCCCGGACGTGTGCGGGCTGCAGGAGGTGTGGGGCACCCACGGGCAGAACCTGGCCGCCGACCTCGCCGAGCGGCTGGGCATGCACTGGTGCTGGGCGATCGCGGGCCAGACGAGCGCCGGGCACGACGACGACCTGTTCATCGGCAACGCGATACTCAGCCGTTGGCCCATCGCCGGGCACACCGAGGTACCCCTGCCCACCGGCGATCCCGGCGAGGGCAGGGTGGCCCTCCACGGGCGGATCGACACGCCGCACGGTGCCCTGCCGATGTTCACCACCCATCTGACCTACCGGCCCGGCGGCTCACAGGTGCGCCTGCCCCAGGTCCGGCGGCTGGCCACGTTGGTCGCCGAGGAGGCGGCGAACTGCGCCTACCCGCCGGTGGTCACCGGCGATCTCAACGCGGAGCCCGACTCCGACGAACTGCGACTGCTCGGCGGGTTGCTCACCGCTCCCGCGGTCCCGGGGCTGGTGCTCGTCGACGCCTGGCGCTACGCCGACCCGGCCGACCCCGGCTTCACCTGGGACCGCCGCAACGGCTACCAGGCCGACACGGTGCTCCCCGACTCACGTATCGACTACGTCCTGGTCGGCCTGCCCCGGGATGGGCGCGGGCGGGTGCGGTCCGCCCGCCTTGCCGGCACCACCCCCGTCGACGAGGTGTGGCCGTCGGATCACTTCGCCGTCGTCACCGACCTTCAGTCGTAGCAGTTCCGAGGCCGCGCAGGTCCGCTGCGGATTGCCTCACTCGTTGCGGGCCGTCTCCGGACCGGTGATCCGCCGCAGCAGCGGCAGCGTCGAGGCGACGATGCCCAGCGACACCGCGAGCCCGCCGCCGACCATGAGGTAGAACGACAGGTCCGGCGCTCGCAGCGGGTAGCCGAGCTGCGCCCGCAGGAACAGATGCGCGGCCAGGAATCCCAGCCCGGTCGCCACCGTCGCGACGAGCAGCAGGGGCACGACGGTTTCCAGCGCGACCACCCGACGCAGGGTGCGTAGCTGCACCCCGGTGAGCCGCAGCATGCTGAACGGTCGCTTCCGGTCGCTCAGCCCGCCGGCCACGCTCACCGCCAGGCTGCAGCCGGCGATCGGCAGGCTGGCCAGCATGATCACGTTGGCCAGTTGCTGGAACTGCCTCAGCTGCCGCGCGGAGTTCGCCTCCCACTCGCCGACGCTGATCGGAAAGCGACCCAGTGGGAACGCGTCGACCAGCAAGGTGCGGGCCCGCTCGAACGCGGAGCGGCTGGTGGTGTCGACGACCACCGACAGGATCGGTTGCCGGTCGACCTCCGCGGGGGCGATGCCGGCGGCGTCCCAGACGTACGTGTCACTGGTCAGGTCGAACGCCCGCATGCCGATGAGGTCGCTCGCCACCTGCGCGACCCGCGCGCCGGCGGGGCAGCTGCCGAAGACCGCCAGGCGGTCCAGCTCGGCGCAGGTGACCAGGCCCTGCCATCCGTCCGGGTCCGGATTGCGGTGCACCACGGTGACACTGCGCACCCCGGGGATCGCGGTGAGCCCGGCCGGAATCTGGTCCACGGTCGGTGCCGGACCCTCCTCGGGCCAGAACGACTTCGCCAGTGAGGTGGCGGCCACCGAGTCGGTGCGCGGTTCGCCGCGGTTGGCCACGTACGTGGTGATGGTGCCCGTCGCCACGCTGGTGATGAAGAGCGCCACGATCAGGCCGCTCACGGTCCGGAACCCCGCCTTCGGGTTGTCCGACAGCCGCCGCCCGGCGATGAGCGCGGCGGGGCGGCTGGCCCGCCCCGCCAGCGCCCGGGCGCCGACCATCGTCAGCCACGGCCCCGCCAGCACCAGGCCGGTCAGGACCAGCAAGAACCCGGACAGGTACGCGGCGATCTGGCCGTTGGTCGTCCCGGGACGCCGGCCGATGAAGTACGTCAGCTCGGCGAGCCCGACGACCAGCGGGATGAGCCGCCAGGCGCGCGGCGGCTTCGGGGTGACACGCCGACTCACGCCCAGCGGCGAGATCTGCACCCGGCGCAGCGCCAGCCAGGACGCCACGACCGCGCCGAGCGGGATGCCCAGCCCGACCGACAGGACGTCGATGCCGGTGAGCGACAGGTCGGCGCTGAAGAAAGGTTCACCGGTGAACGGGATCGTGGCGAGTCCCGACCGGAGCGCGAAGAACAAGCCGAACCCGGCAGCCGTACCCGCCGCGGCGGCGACTGTCGACTCCACGGCCGAGATGACCGAGATCTGCCGGGGGGTGGCGCCGATCAGCCGCATCGCGGCGAAGCGCTGCTCCCGGCGGGTCGCGGCCAGCCGGGTCGCCGTGCCGATGAAGATGAGGACCGGGAAGAGCAGCGCGGCCGCGACGACCGACAGCACGAGTGTCATGCCGTCGTGGTTGATGCCGACGTAGCAGCCGTTGCCGCAGTCGCTCGGCGAGGTGGTCATGATCTCGGTGACCTGCCGGGCCCCCAGCTGCTCCAGGTCCGCCGGGGTGCGACCGATCACGATCAGCAACGATTCGGGGGACGGCAGCGCGGCCCGCCCGATCGTGCCGATCTCTCGGCCGGGGAAGCGGTCACCGAGCTCAGCGGCCGGGGTGTTCCGCAGCAGCTTGCCGAGCGCGGGCGAGACGTAGAACTCGCCCGGCCCGGGCAGGTGCGGGATGCCCGGCGGGACGGACGCGTCCGGGCCCAGCGCAGCGACCTCGACCCGGCCGATCGACTGGCCGTGGTAGTAGTCCTCTCGGATCAGCCACCACATCGGGTCGGCCGTCGGGTCGGCGGAGGCCGGTGCGACGGCGGTGTTGAGCCAGGCGTACCGCGCGTTCTGCGCGCCGACGGCGTTCATGCCGGCGAGCGTCGCCAGCAGCATGCCCACACCGAGCGCCACCGCGCCGGCGATGACGACGAGCCGGACGGCCCCCTCCCGGCCACCGGACAGGCACAGTCGCAGACCGAACCGGATCATGAGCGCACCAGCGCGTTCACCTTGCCGTCGCGCACGATGACCTGCCGGTCGGCGTACGCGGCGACGCGGGCCTCGTGGGTGACGAGCACGACGGTCGTGCCCTGCTCGCGGGCGCACGCGACGAGGAGGTCCATGACCTGCTCGCCGGTGAGGGAGTCGAGGGCGCCGGTCGGCTCGTCGGCGAACAGCACGCTCGGCCGGGCGACGAGGCCGCGGGCGAGCGCCACCCGTTGCGCCTGGCCGCCGGACAGCTCACCGGAACGGCGTCGCTCCAGCCCGGCCAGACCGAGCCGCTCGAACCAGGGCCGCGCCTCCTGAAACGCGGCCGTGCGGCGGACTCCGCCGAGCAGCAGCGGCAGCGCGACGTTCTCCTCCGCGGTCAGCTCGGGGACGAGCTGTCCGAACTGGAACACGAACCCGAATCGGTCCCGGCGGAGCACGCTGCGCTCCTGCTCGTTCATGGTGTCGAGGCGGCGGCCGTCGAGGCGGATCTCGCCCGCGTCGGGCACCAGGATGCCGGCCAGGCAGTGCAGCAGCGTGGACTTGCCCGACCCGCTCGGGCCCATGACGGCGACGATCTCACCCGGGTCCACCGAGAGGCTGGCACCCCGTAGCGCCGGGGTGCTGCCGAAGGACAACGCCACGTCTCGCGCCTCGATCGCCGTCATCGCCGCACCATCTTCCGGAGCGCGTCGAGCCGGGCGATCGTGGTGTCCATCCAGTGCAGGTCGGCCTCCAGATGGAACAGCCCGTGGTCGGCCAGCAGCGTGTCGACGAGGTTGCCGTCGCGCTTGATCGCGGTGAGCTCGGTCATCCGTCGCAGGTGCACGGCGCGCTGGGCGTCGAGGTAGTCCGCGGCGGGGCGGTCCAGCATCAGCGCCAGCACCACCTTGGTGAAGAGCACGGTCTGCAGGTTCGGCTCGGCCTCGACCGGCTCGGTCAGCCAGGCGTCGACCTCGGTCGCGCCGCGCTCGGTGATCAGGTAGCGCTTGCGGTCGGGGCCGACGCCCGGCTCCACCTCGCCGATCACGATCTTGCCGTCGCGAGCCAGGCGGCCCAGCGTGGCGTAGACCTGCCCGAACGGGAGCGGCTTGCCGCGGCTGAAGAAGGTGTCGTAGTCGCGCTTGAGGTCGTAGCCGTGGCTGGGCTCGCGCTCGAGCAGACCGAGGAGGGTCAACGGAACACTCATGCCGTGACCATACCCTGAGCGTATACCTCGCGTATATATCTCGAGGGTGTAAGAACCGGTTGAACCCTGCGCGCTTTCCTCAATCGGGCCACGCCGGCCTTGCGGGGGATTACCGTTCGTTAACGTGACCATCTTTCGGGTTACTGCCGTCATGCTCAGCGCCGTCCTGGCTCTGCCCGCTGCCGCGGTCGCGCCACCGACGCGGGCGGCAGCCGCGCCGCACCTGCCATGCCCGGCCGTGAAGCCGCCGGTGCCCCCGCCCGCCCCACCGTCCCCGCCGCCGGTCGACCCCGCCCAGGCGGCAGTCGGGGGGCAGGCGCTGGCGACCTCAGGCTTGGCCATTCCCGCGGACGCGCCGACGGCGCCGGCGGTGACCGCCACCTCATGGCTGGTGGCGGACCTGAACACTGGTGAGGTGCTCGGCGGGTGCGGCCCCCACGAGCACCGAACGCCGGCCAGTGTGCAGAAGCTGCTGCTGGCGGCGACCCTGATGCCCCGCCTCGATCCGACCCAGGTCGTCGAGGTGACCCGGGCGGATCTGCGCGATCTCGATCCGGCAAGTTCGCTGATGGGGGTGGTCGAGGGCGGCCGGTACTCGATCGAGAGCCTGTGGCTGGGACTCCTGCTCCGATCAGGGAACGACGCGGCCAACGTGCTGGCTCGCGTCGGCGGCGGCAACGCCGGCAGGCAGGGTGGCGTGCAGGCGATGAACGACGAAGCGCGCCGGCTGGGCGCGAACCAGACCCACGCGGCAACCCCCTCGGGCCTCGACGGCCCCGGTCAATACACCAGCGCGTACGACCTCGCGCTGATCGCGCGGGCCACCTTCGCCCGGGAAGACTTTCGGCGCTACATCGCGACCACGGTGGCGCAGATACCGGAACGGCCGGGAACGCCGGGATTCCAGATCACCCACGACAACACGCTGCTGGGCATATATCCCGGAACGCTCGGAGGGAAGACGGGCTTCACCGACCTGGCTCGGCAGACGTACGTCGGCGTGGCCGAACGCGACGGCCGGCGGCTCGCGGTGACCCTGCTCGGCGCGGAGACCGCGCCGCTGGGGAGTTTCGGAGAGGCGACAGCCCTGCTCAACTGGGGCTTCGCTCTTCCTCCCGGCGCGTCCGTCGGCCGCCTGGTCACACCGGAGGAGAAGAAGAACGAGCGTCCCGTGGTCCCCGTCAAGGGCGAGCCGGAGGGTCGGCCAGCGGAGTCGTCATCGTTCGCGTGGCCGACCGGGCTCGGCATCGGCGCTGCCCTCGTCCTGGCCGTCCTGATCCTGGCAGTTCCGTGGCGGCGCACGGGTGCGAGGCGAGGAGCCCGCCAAGGGTAGCCAGGCGTATCGATCCGCACTCGCACGACCCGGTTTCCTGTTGCCGGGGAATGACGCGCCGCTGATCCCGCCCCCGCCTGGGCAGGTGCGGGACCAACGTCGGTCGGCACAGCCGGCGGGTTCAGCAGAACCAGCCGTCCTGCACCCATCCGTTGCGGTTGACGTGGCCGTAGGCGAAGCCGTAGATGTAGCCGCCGCTCCTGGGGCCCTGCACCAGGAAGGTCTGCCCGGCATACAGGGTGCCCATCCAGGCGCCTCCCGGGTCGGTGCGTACGAACAACGAGTCCGCGCAGACGGTCTCACGCACGCCGATGGTGCCGTTGGCGGCCTGCGCCGGCGACGCGATCGCCAGCAGTGCGGCAGCGGTTGCGGCCGCGACCCCGAAGCGGGCCGCGCGCACGGGCCGGGATGGCGATGTCACCATGAGTCGTAGCCTCCGATGCACTCGATGCGCATGTAGCCCCAGTCGTTGGGGCCGAAGTCGAAGGTGGCCGCCCAGCCGTTGTAGACCGGGTGGGCTCCGGGCGTGTGACCGATCTTGTCGCCGTAGTACAGCACCCGCTTGAGGCCGTACGGGCCCGAGACCGAGTCGTAGTTGTCGTAGAAGCTGGCGCTCTGGCAGATGTTGATGGCGTGGCGCGGCACCACATAGGCCTGGGCAGCGGGCGGCGCGACCAACATGATGCCCAGTGCCGTGGCCATGGCAACGGCCTTGGGTAGCAATCGCATATTGATCCCTTTCACTAGAAGGGTGTGCGCGCCAAGGTAGCAGGGCCTGAAAGATGTATGCAAGATGCGGACAAGGTCCGCAGGTTTCCTGCAAGCCGCGGGACAAGGAGATTGCCACATCGTCAGCTGTCGTTGTAGGTTGTCGCCTAACCTTCATCGAGGAGTGACGATGGGCTGGCGACGTACCGCGACAAGGTCCGGTCTGGTGCTGGCCGTCGTCATGGCGGTGACCGCCCTGGTCGCCCCGTCGCCGGCCGTGGCCTGGGGATACGGCGTCAACCGGGTACAGACCGCGGCCGAGGACTCGTGGGCGCAGACCGGCATGGGACCAGGCTGGGTGCTGCTGAGCTACAAGGCCAACGGGCCGATGGTGGGCTACCTGTTCGCCCGTGACTTCGTCTTCGCCGACGGCGTCGTCAAGTCCAGCTTCGACCACATGGACATCCGCGACACCGGTGACGCCAGCGCCGGCAACACCGAGGGCATCACCCGCTGGCCCTGGGGGTACGCCGGCGGCAGCTTCGACGGGTGCGCCTACGCCTACGGCACCCGCAAGTTCGCCATCGAGCGCACCGGCTTCATGTCCTCGAGCTGTGCCGGCGGCCCCAACGTGGTCGGCTCCAGCAACGCCGACGGGTCCCCGGACCAGCTGCGCTGGTGGCACTCCGAGCAGGTGTTCTGCACTGCCAACAGCGTCGACCCGCTGTGCAGCCCGTACGGGGTGTGGAGCGAGAACAAGGGCGGCGGACTCAAGACCACCACGGCCCGCACCACCTGCACCGCCTACGGCAACATCGGCGCCGCCGCAGCCTACGGGTCGGGACCGGCGGTCGCCGTCCATCGACTCGGCACCGCACCGGCCGGCGCCAGCATCGACATCCGGTACGTCACCAAGGACCGTCAGTGGATCATGGCGAAGTGGACCGGGAACCGTTTCGCCGCAGGGATCGCGTGGGCTTTCCTGCCCCGATCCTGCGTATGGTGACCCGCCACCCGCGTTCGGCCACCGGACGCCACGGACCCTTACTGCGCGGCGACGGCCGTCGGCGCGCTGAGTGGGCCCTCGTTTCCGCTGCGGTCCAGTCCGGACACGCAGTAGGAGAGCGGGCGGTCGGCCGGGGCGGCGCGGTCCACCCAGCCGGCGCCCCGGGCGGTGCCGACGAGCCGGGCCGCGTCGCCGTCCACCCGGTAGACGGCGTAACTCGTCGCGCCGTCCCCGCGCCAGGTCAGCACCACCCCGCCGGCGTCCGCACGCCGCGCGGCGGTGACCGCCGGTGCGGCCGGCGACGCCGCCGGTAGCTGCGCCATCGCGGGCACCAGCGCCGGGCCCCCGTAGTGCGCCTTGCTGTACCGGCTGACCGCCCCGAGCTTGTCGGCGCGGACCTGCCTGGCGCTGAAGTGCACGCTTCCGCGCACGCCGAATCGGCGGTTGAGGGCGAGCTGGCGGTCCAGTTCGGCCGGGTCGCGCCAGGCGCCGCGCTCGCCCACCCGGTAGTCGGCCTGGCCGATGTAGAGCTGCACCCGGGTGCCCTGCACCGTGGCCGCCCACCACGGCAGCAGCTTGGCGTAGTCGGCCTTGCCGAACCCGATGGGCCAGTAGAGCTGGGGCACGACGTAGTCCAGCCACTGCTTCCGCACCCAGAGCCGGGTGTCGGCGTAGATGTCGTCGTAGCTCTGCAGGCCCGCGGTCGCCGAGCCGGCCGGGTCGGTGCGCTCGTTGCGCCAGATGCCGAACGGGCTGATCCCGAACTTCACCCACGGCTTGATCGCCTTGATCCGCTCGCTCATCTCGCGGACCAGCGTGTTCACGTTGTCCCGGCGCCAGGCGTCCTTGTCGGCGAACCGCCCGCCGTACCGGGCGAACGCCGCGTCGTCCGGGAAGTCCTGCCCGGCCTCGGGGTACGGGTAGAAGAAGTCGTCGAAGTGCACTCCGTCGACGTCGTACCGCTGCACCGCCTCCAGCATCGAGTCCTCGACGAACCTGCGCGCCTCCGGGACACCCGGGTTGAAGTAGAGGCGGCTGCCGGGCCGGTCGGCGCTGGGATAGGTGACCACCCAGTCGCGGTGCCGCCGCAGCGGATGGGCCGGCGCAAGCTGGTCCACCCTCGGGCCGGGCCCGCCCACCGTGGCCGGCTGCCCGCCCCGGTACGGGTTGAACCAGGCGTGGAACTCCAGGTTGCGGGCGTGCGCCTCGGCCACCATGAACTCCATCGGATCCCAACCCGGGTCGCGGCCGTCGCGTCGCCCGGTCAGCCATTCCGACCACGGCGCGTAGCTGGACGGCCAGAGCGCGTCCCCGCTCGGCCGCACGTGCACGAAGACCGCGTTGTGGTGGTGCCGCACGGCCAGGTCCAGCCAGCCCCGGAACTCCGCCCGCACCGTCTCGGCCGGCAGCCCGCGCCGACTCGGCCAGTCGATGTTGTTCACCGTCGTGATCCACATGCCCCGCAACTCGCGAGGCGCCCGGGCCGGCCGGCCGGCACAGGCGGCGGTGCCACCCGCCGGGCCGGCGGCGGGCCCCGCGCCCAGGACGGCCGCGTCGCCCGGCCCCGGTGCACCGCCGTCGCCGATCACCCGATCCCGCAGCGACCAGGCGCCGACCCCGGCGGCCACGGCGAGCGCGGCGACCACCGCAGCGAGTGCTCGGGTACGACGGCGGCGGGCGGGAGCGGGCGGAGCGGCGGCGGACATTGCCCCAGTCTTCCCAGTGCGGCCCGCGGGGTGAACCAGTTGGACCGTTACTTAACGGTCAGATAAGGCCGACCGCTGACGCTGTGCGGCCACGCGGTGCGGCGGCCCGGCGCGCCGCGACTGAGGCCCCTCGCCGGCGAGCAGCTGCTCGAACGGCGTCGGGACGTCGAAGGGATCAAGGTGGGTGGGCTTTTCCCGCCGATCGACCTCGCGGGCCAGTTCGCCGGCCGCCCGGTCGATCCGTGATCAACGTGGTCGAGGTGGACAGCACGATCTTGTCCGTCCGGGCAGCGACGTGGCCCAGCAGCGTGGTGGGCGAGGACGGGAAGAACGGCGGGTTGTGTTGCTCACCGATGGCGAAGACGTCCAGGCCCACCTCCTCGGCCAGCTTCGCGTACTCAACGGGGGGCCCGGCGAGCGCCGGGCTTCCCCTACCGCCGCGCGGCGGGCTACGTACCGGACTGGGCCGTCGCCATCGTCGTGCCAGCCCGCAGGGTCGCCAACGCGCCGCTCCAGGCCGCCAACTGGTCGAGCATCGTGTTCACCGCATCGACCTGGTGAGGGCCGGGCTTGAAGACGCTGAAGTTCTCGAAGTCGGTGAAGAGCGAGAGGGCCACCTGCGCCCGTACGTCCGCGATCTGCAACTCGGCCACCACCAGGCGCAGGTGCTCCACCGCCCGGGTGCCGCCGACACTGCCGTAGCTGACGAACCCGGCCGCCTTGTTGTTCCACTCGGCGTAGAGGAAGTCGATGGCATTCTTGAGCGCGCCGGACGTGGAGTGGTTGTACTCCGGCGTCACGAAGACGTACCCGTCGAACGAGGCGATCTTCTCGGCCCACCGCAGGGTGTGCGGCTGGGTGTACTGCCCGAGCGACGGGGGCGCCATCTCGTCGAGGTGCGGCAGGTCGAATTCCTTGATGTCGACGAGCTCGTACTCGGCATCGGTGCGCTTGCTGGCGATGTCGTGCACCCAGCGGGCCACGGTCTCGCCGTTACGGCCGGGGCGGGTGCTGCCGATGATGATGCCGATTCTGGTCATGACCGTCCTTCCTTTCGTGTCCCGAGCGCTCGGGAAGCCGTCGGCGGTTACCCCGTCTGCGTGGTTTCGAACGGGCATCGGGCGTTCCGGTCGCCCGCCGAGACGGCGGTTAGTCAAGCGCAGGCGGGGTAGGCCCTGCTGACGTGTCTGGTGCGGGCCGGTTGAACCTGGCCCCTCCTGTCGACGACCCATCGGGGAGGACCGACGGTGTCACACGACTATCGCAAGAACCCGGAGGCGATTTCTCGGCTGTCGCCGGAGCAGTATCGGGTCACCCAGGAAGCCGAGACGGAGCCACCCTTCAACAACGCGTACTGGGACAACGAGGAGCCGGGCCTCTACGTCGACATCGTGTCCGGTGAACCCCTGTTCGCTTCCGTCAACAAGTACGACAGCGGTACCGGCTGGCCGACTTTCACCAGGCCGGTCGAAGCGGAAAACGTGGTCGAACTCCAGGACTCGACTCTCGGCATCACCCGCACCGAGGTGCGGTCGGCGCACGGGGACAGCCACCTTGGCCACGTGTTCGACGATGGTCCCCCGGAAGCCGGCGGGTTGCGTTACTGCATGAACTCCGCCGCACTCCGGTTCATCCCCCGCGACGACCTCGAGCGTGCGGGTTATGGGGAGTACCGCAACGTGTTCGAGCAGGCAGACCGGGGAGCGAAGCGATGACCGACACGACTGAGAAGGCGATCCTGGCTGGCGGCTGCTTCTGGGGAATGCAGGACCTCATCCGCAAACGCGACGGCGTGCTGGCCACCAGGGTCGGATACACCGGCGGGGACGTCCCGAATGCGACGTACCAGAACCATGGCACCCACGCCGAGGCGATCGAGATCGTCTTCGACCCGGCGAAGCTGTCCTACCGGGATCTCCTCGAGTTCTTCTTCCAGGTCCACGACCCGACAACGAAGAACCGTCAGGGCAACGACGTCGGCACCAGCTACCGGTCAGCCATCTTCTACTGCGACGACCAGCAGCGGCAAGTCGCAGAGGACACGATCGCCGACGTCGACGCCTCTGGCCTCTGGCCGGGCAAGGTGGTCACCGAGGTCAGCCCGGCCGGACCGTTCTGGGAGGCTGAGCCGGAACATCAGGACTACCTGGAGCGGTATCCCGCAGGCTACACGTGCCATTTCGTACGGCCGGACTGGAAACTTCCCCGCCGCGGGGAGAGCGGCAGCTAGGTACTCCAGCGCGGGAGGGGACAATCGGTCTTCACCGAACCGGGGCAGTCCCCACTCGACGAGACGGAGGTGCGTATGCCACCTGACCAGGACCCGTGGCCGACGCTGGAGGAGTTGCTGCGGGAGGAGGGCGAGCTGGAGCTGCCGGGCCTGTCGGAGTCGGACGCGTACGAGTTGGGGATGCTGGCCGTTGCCGCCGCGCGGGAGCAGCGGCTACCGATCGCGGTGGGTGTGTGGCGGGCCGGGCGCCAGCTGTTCCACTGCGGCCTGCCGGGTTCGACGCGGGACAACGACGGGTGGCTGCGCCGCAAGGGACGGGTGGTGATGCGGTTCGAGCACTCGTCCCTGTACATGTCCCGGCTCTGTCGGGACCAGCAGGTGACGCTGACGGAGAAGTTCGGGCTGCCGGCCTCGCGGTACGCGGCCGCCGGGGGCGCGGTGCCACTGCGCGTTCGCGCCACCGGCGTGGTGGGTTGGTTCGGCGCTTCCGGGCTTCCGCAACTGGCGGACCACCGCTTCGTCGTTGAGACGCTTCGCACGTTCTCGCGCTAGTGCGGTGTCCACTAACGTTCACCGGGTTTGCAGTGGGTGTTGTGGATCCTCGCCTTGGGGGCGAGCGACTCCCCACCACCGATGGGTGGGGCGGGCCTCCGCGGGCCAACTGACCCTCGCGCCGCCCGGGGTGGGCGGCGGGGGTCACGCCGGGACCGTCCGGCACCAGGCAGGTGCCGGCCGGCTCGACGGTGCGTGACCACCTCCGGCAGCACGACCGCTGCCGGGGTGGTGGATCCGCCGCCCGGGACACGGGTGGCGATGCTGGCGGCCGCGACGAGGTCGCGGTGCCCGGAGAATGCACAATGCGGGCAGGACAAGGTCCTGCCCCGGGGTTTCGGCACCCGCTGGTGGCAGGCGGGGCAGGTGGACGAGGTGCCGCGTTCGTCGACCAGGTGGACGGTGATACCGGCCAAGGTGGCCTTGTCGGTGAGGACCTGCAGGAGCCGGTGGATCTGCCACTGCCGCAACCGCAGGTTGTGCCGCCGCCCCGCAGGCAGGTCCAACACCCCGCGGGGATCACCCACGTGCAGCACACCCACCCGCTGACCCACCGCCCACGACACGACGCTGCGGGCGGCCTCGTGCTGGGCCTGACGCACCCGCCGCCGGTGCCGGCCCTCCACCAGCCGCGCCCGACGCCGGTACTGCCGCCACCGCCGCGATCCCTTCTCACCCGGCTTCGGCGCCCGCCGGGCCACGCCGCGGCGGCGGGCCTTGGTGTCGGCCAGGTGCATGCGGTGCTCGGCGCGGATCGCCCGCCCCGACACCAACAACCCCTCCCCATCCGGGCCGGCCACCGCGTACGGGTGGATGATCCCCACATCCACCCCGGCCACCCTGGCCGGGTCCGGTTCCTGGCCGGGCGGGTAGACCGCCACCGGCACCTCGGCGGTGACGTCGAGGAACAGCCGGCCGCCCTCACACAGCAGGGTGACCGATCGGACCTGCTCGACCGGGTACGGCACCTCCCGCGCCAGACGCACCCACAACGGGGCAGCGCCTTTCGCGGTGGGGATCCGCACCCGCCGGCCGTCGAGGGTGAACGTGCCGTGATACCAACGCACCGGCACCAACCCCCGCCGACGACGCGGGAACCGCGCCGACAGGTCACCGGCGCTGCGGCGTTTCGCCGCCGCGAACCACGCATCGGAGAACCGGCGCAACACCGACCGCGCAGCTGTGGTGTCCAATTCCGCGAACGTGCCCGGCCCCGACCCGGACAACTCCCGACACAACTCCTGATAGCCCACCAGCGGACCGTCCCGGCGGCGGCGGCGCCACGCGTTGACCTCCAACACACACGCCCACACGTCACCGGCCGAGCGCAGCAACCCGAAACACCGCCGCCGCTGCCCCGGCGTCACCCGCAACGCGACACGCGCGGTGCGGTGCACGACCCGCGGCAAGGCGGGATCCCGACGGCGAGGCACGAACCGAAGCCAACACCAGCCCTACGACATTTCCCAACCACCGGCCAACCCGGCCAACGTTAGTGGACACGGCACTAGCCGCCCGCCGGTGCCGTACAGCCGGACCGGCCGCACCGCACCCCGGCAGGGCTGAGAGGCGGATCCTGGGCGGGCCGTGATCACGGCCCGCCCAGGCGCTGTGCTACCCCCTGCTCACTTCGGCCCGGTGACGGTGAACGGCAGCGCAACCCGCGTCCCGGAATCGGCACCCGCCACCGTGATGCTGGTCGAGCCCGCCCCCGCATTCCCCGGAACGCTGACGGTCGCGCCGGAGATGACGCCGTCACCATTCGCCCGCACCGTGCTGGTCGCGAGGCCCTCACCAAAGCTGATCGTGAGCACCTCGTTCGGCGCGAATCCGGAACCGTCGACCGTGATCGACGTACCGCGCGGTCCCGACGTGGTCGACAGCGCCACCTGCGGTTGGTACGTCGGCTCTTCCGGCTCCCCGGTCACCCGGGCGGTCGCCGTCGCCGGTGTCCGCGAGGACGCGCCGGTGGCGGTGACGGAGTACCGGCCGGGCTGCGCGTCACGGGACGTCGCGATTGACGCGTGCACCGCTCCCGCCCCGGAGGCCGCGACGGTCATGCTCCGCGCGGGACTGGTGCCGAGAGTCACGGTCACCTGCTCGCCGGCGGCGAACCCGCTGCCGTCGACGGTGATCGCGTCACCGGCGGCGACGGTGGCGGACGCGGACACCGCGATCGTCGGCTGGAGTCCGCCACGCGCCACTGTCACGGTGAAGGTCTCCGTGCTGCTCGACCGGGTGTCCCAGGCGGTGACGTGCACCGTGTACGTGCCCTCCTGCGCGTAGGTGTGCTGTCCGCTCATCGCACCGGCCGGGCCGATCGTGACGTCGTCCGGAACCGTGCCGTCACCCCACTGGACGCGGGCGTGGTAGCCGGTCGGCTCGGGAACGCCGCCGGTGACCGAGCCGAGGTTCGCCGAGAGGACCTGTCCGGCGGTGGCCGTCTGGTCCTTCGGGGCGGTGGTGGCCAACGCGGGGGCCGGCGTGCCGTCGTCCGCGATGGCGAACACGTGGATCCGGCCCGCCGACCCGGGGTCGCCGGTCTGCGTCGGCAGGGTCACCGAGACGAGCGTCTTGCCCGCCGGGATCTGGTACGGCGCGGTGGCGAACAGGAACGGCTGGGCGCCGTCCCGGCTCGTGCCGCTCAGCCGGTACGCGGCCTTCGCGACGACGATGTTGCCGTAGGACGGGGTGCCGTTCGCGTTGCCACCCAGCGTCCAGTCACTCATCTGGATCGGGATGGTGGCGGTGCTGCCGTCGCTGAACGTCGCCGTGCCGGTGGTGCTCTGGTTGCCCTGCGTACCGGCGCCGATGAACGAAATGCTCTTGGCGTCGGTCGGAAGGTTGAGGACGACCGTCCTGCCGTTGCCGGTCGCGTCGTCCGGCTGCCCGGCCGGGATCGCCGGCAGCGTGAAGTGCAGGCCCCTGCCGGGCACCTGGTGCTGCTGGCCCTGGGTCACGCCGGCTGCCGCGAGGGCGGCCCGCGAGTACGACCACGACTTGGCGTCGCAGTTCGCCGCGAGGGCGCCCTCGTCGCCGATGCAGACGGTGTCGAAGGCCGCGGTGAGGCCCGAACTCGGCGCGTAGGCCACGTCGACGCCGACGGTTGCCGAGCTCTGGCTGCTGCCGTCGGTCACCGTGACGCCGGCCTGGTGGTAACCCGGCTTGGCGTAGGTGTGCGAGCCGCTGACGCTGTACACGCCGCGCGAGCTCACGGCCAGCGTGCCGGGGGTGGCCGGCGAGCCGTCACCCCAGTCGATCGTGGCCTGGTAGCCGGTGGCGGTGCCCCCGGTAACGGTGGCCAATGGCACCGACACCGCGGCACCGGAGGTGGCGTGCACGCTGCTCGCGGCGGTGACCGCAACGGCACCGCCGCCGAGTTCGACGTCGCCGCCGGCGAGCAACTCGATCTCGGCGAGGGTCGTCTTCTCGGCGCCGACCGTCTTCGTCACGGCCAGGCGGAACTGCGCGAACTGCCCCGGATCGCTGATCCTGAACGGCCGGGTCTGGGCGCGCCACGGGAACGCTTCGCCGCTGCGGGAGTCGACGGTGGTCCAGGTGATCCCGTCGTTGGAGCCCTGCAACCGCCAGTCCGTCGGGTCGCCCGCACTCGCCCCGGAGGTGAGCGTGTAGTAGGTCGGCGTCTGCCTGCCGCCGCGGAACACCCAGGTGATCTGCGGCGTGCCGGTGGCGAAGGTCAGCTGGGTGGTCGACGAGTCGTCGAACAGCTTGGCGGCGTCCTGCCCGCCGCTCGCGGTGGCGGCGCCGAGACCGGGGCCGGTGGTGTCCTGCAACGGCTTGGGCACGGCGTTGCCCTGGGTCAGGGACGGTGGCGCGTCGGTCTTTCCGGTGCCCCAGGACGACGGATTCGCGCCCATCTGGAAGTCGATCGTGCCGCCGCGGGCGAGGACCGCCGAGTCGATGGACGTCTCGCGCTGCGCCTTGCCGTTGACCTCCACGCCCTGCACGTAGACGTTCCTGGTGCTGTTGTTCGGCGCGTTGACGACGATGTCGCCACTGTGCCGGTGGACGGTCATCCGGGTGAACTGCGGCGAGCCGATGGCCCAGTTGGACGAGCCGGCCTGCAGTGGGTAGATGCCCAGTGAGCTGAGGATGTACCAAGCGGACAGCTCCCCGTTGTCCTCGTCGCCCGGATAGCCCTGGCCGATCTCACTGCCGACGTAGAGGCGCTGCAGGATCTCCCGCACGATCGCCTGCGTCTTGGCGGGCGCGCCTGCGGAGTCGTACATGTACGGGATGTGGTGCGACGGTTGGTTGCTCATGCCGAGTTGGCCCATGCGTACCGCCCGCGCCTCGAGCATCTCGTGGATCGTTCCGCCGTACCCGCCCGGATGGTCGGCGTTCTCCGGGGTGGCGAAGAACTGGTCGAGCTTCTCCTTCAGCGCCTCCTGCCCGCCGTACAGGTTGGCGAGCCCCTGACCGTCCTGCGGGGCGGTGAACGCGTAGTTCCAACCGTCGGTCTCGGTGTAGACGCCACCCCAGTCCAGCGGGTCGCCGGCGAGGAAGTTGCCGGCCGCGTCGCGTCCCTGGAAGAACTTCGTCTTCGCGTCGAAGAGGTTGACGTAGTTGCGGGCCCGCTGCAGGAAGTACCGCGACTCCTCGTTGAGCCGGTCGCGCTCCGACTTCGGCGTGGCCGGGTCCTTGGCCAGGGCCGCGCCCATGTTGCCGATGCCGTAGTCGTTGATGAAGCCTTCCAACGCCCACGACACCGACTCGCCGGTGGAGGTCGGCGTGTACCCGAGGAACAGGGAGGTCTCGATGCCCTTGCGGCCGAACTCGCTGCGCCCGGACGCCACGGTCGCGTCCTTGACCGCCGCGTCGTAGGCGCCGAGCGGGTCGGGCAGCTTGACGCCGTTGAGGTACGCCTGGGCCATCGCGACGTCCGCGCTGGTGCCGGTCATCAGGTCGGCGTAGCCGGGCGACGACCAGCGGGCGATCCACCCGCCGTCGCGGTACTGCTGGACGAACCCGTCGGCGATCCTGGCGGCGACGTCCGGGTACAGCAGCGAGTACGCGGGCCAGACCGTGCGGTAGGTGTCCCAGAACCCGTTGTTGACGTAGATCTGCCCGTCGACGATCTTCGCGCCGGTCTGGGTGGCCGTCGACGGACCGGTCGGCGCCGACACCGGGCTCGCGTACCGCCAGTGCGGCGCGGTGGCGGTGCCGGTGTTCTCCGACTGCGAGTTCGGATACAGGTTCAGCCGGTACAGGTTCGAGTACAGGGTGACCAGTTGCGTCTCGCTCGCCCCCTGGACGTCGATCCGGCCGAGCCGGTCCTCCCATGCCGCGGTGGCGGCCGCGTGGACCTGGTCGAGGCTGTTGCCGGTGACCTCCAGGTCGAGGTTCCGGTGCGCCTGGTCGACCGAGATGAACGACGTGGCGATGCGCAGCGTCACCTGCGAGTTCCCGGAGGTGTCGAAGGTGGCGGAGGTGGCGGAGGACGTCGTCGGCGCCCGGTCGAAGGTGCCGGACACGAACATCCGGCTGCGACCGGCCGACAGGCCGCTTCCGTTGTCGACCCAGCCGGTGAACGTGCCGTCCGTACCGATGGTGAACGTGCCGTTGTAGAAGACGAGGCTTCCGGTGGCCTGCCCGGACGGGAAGGTGAACGCCATGATCCCACCGTGGTCGGTGGGCGACATCCGCGCGATCAGGCCGTTCTGCAGGGTGACCTGATAGAAGTCCGGCCGTGCGATCTCGTCGTCGTGGCTGAAGGCGAGCGCCCGACGGCTGGGCGCGCCGGTGAGCGATCCGCCCGCCGGCACCGGCATGACCGACATCTGGTTGCGATCACCCATCCACGGGCTGGGCTCGTGCGAGATCGCAAGTCCGTGCAGCGTGGGCAGGTTCGCCGCGTTGTTGTTCCGCTGGTACTCGTACTCCCAGGAGTTCGAGGTGGCGTTGGTGACGGGCGTGAAGAAGTTGAAGCCGTTCGGCATCGCCGAGATCGGCAGGTTGTTGCCGCGCGAGAACGAGCCCGACGCGTTTGTCCCGCGCCGGGTGTCGACGTAATTGGTCAGGCTGGAGTCGTCGATCGGCGTCGGAGCGGCCGTTAGCGTGATGTCGTCGAGCCATCCCTGGAAGCGGGTCGAGGCCGTCGCGTGGGGATCGTCGTAGGCGAGCAGGATGCGGTCGATCGTCTTGCCGTTCGCGACCGCCCCGATGTCCGACCGCACCGCGTTCCACTGGTCGGCGTAGAGCACCTTCGACGCGCCCTGCCCGGCGGCTGTGAGCGGGTATCCGTGCTGGTCCACGGGCGAAAGCAGGCTGAGGTAGCCGCCGTCGGTGAAGTGCAGGTCGACCGCCGCGTAGGTGGACGGATACCGGGTGTCCTGGCCGGTGAACTCGGGGAAGATCTTGTAGGACAACCGGGTCTTCGGCCCGACCGGGATGTCGACGTCGAACAGCTTGTTGGTCGCATACGAACGACCGTCGGCCTCGGCGCCGCCCGAGTATCGCAGCGAGGCCAGCCCGGTGAATCCGGCCCCGGGCTTCATGTTGTGCCCACTGACCGGCCCGGCGCCGACGACACTGACCATCGGGGTGGCCGGCGGCCTGACGTTCGAGCCGTCGCTGATGTCCCAGTCGGCGAGCTGAACGAGGGAGTCACCGGAGTTCGCGGAGACATTCAGCCGGTAGTAGCCGTAGGCGGTCGTGTTGCTGAAGCTGTAGGTGTTCGTGGCGAACCGGCCGCTGAAGCTCTGCCCGGTCTGCCGATTCAGGTCGGTCCACGTGCTGCCGTCGTTGGACCCCTGCACCGTGAAGTCCCTGGGGTCACGGGTCGGTGCGTCGTTCGCGGAGGTCAGCGCGTACCGCACCACCGCCGCCGGTTTGGCCAGCTGGTAGGTCACCCAGCCCGTCGGGCTGAACGCCAGCCACTTGGTCGACGGATTGCCGTCGGTGAGGTTCGCGGCGGTCTCGTTCGGCGGGTTCTCGGCGCTCGCGGTCACCGCATCGACCTGATCGAGCAGGCTGCCGGGCAGGCCGGTGGGGCTCGAGCCGCTCAGGTTCGCCTGGACCGGCTTACCGCTCGCGTCGACCTCGACGGTGCTCGCGGCGGGCTGTGGGTCGGCCGACTCGAACGAGGAGCTGAAACTGCCGGGCGACGCGGGTGCGGCACTGGCCGCAGGTGCGGCGACGAGCAGTCCCGCCGGCAGCAGGACGGCGGCTGTCGCGGCGATCAGTCGGGGGGACAAAGGGCGCGCAAGGGACGGGTACGACATGGGGGCAGGGCCTTTCGACTCGATCCGGGTCGAGTGCGTCGAACGTCTGGGCGGGGAGGACGGTGGCGTGGCTACTGCGGTCGATCGATTGCCATGGAACGCGAATGTGCTTACCGGGCGCTCAGGCCGGGGGAACCGCCGGTCGGCGTGGGCGTCGGCGCCCTCGTCGGCGCCGGCACGACCTGCTGATCGGCCTGATCCGGGGGCGACGTCGAACAGGTGTAACGCAGCGCCGTCCGAGGTGGACCGCCGCTCCACCTGGGCGACCGCTTCGCTCCGGCCGGGCCGTGACGTCGCCGGGAAGACGCGGGCTCGACCGACGGCGTCATGGCGCCACCCGGCAGGACGCTCGCGCCAATGGTGCCGACCCGGGCATCTCGGCCATGCACTCTCCTTCGGAGTTGCACCGTGCGGGCCATGACATCGTTGTCACAAGGACGCGTGACCTACGAAGACAGGCGTAGTGGACTGTCGCTGATAGTTCCGGCCACACCACGGCCGTGTCAATGGTCCAGCACGAGAGCAGGACTTAAAACGGATGTTGAATTAAGTATTGGCAATATCTTGACTTGAGCCTTGGCGGGGAGCAAAGCTCGCTGACGCCAGCACCGGCCGTCCCACGGGTGCCTCCGGCTCCCGAGGCCGAAGCGTGCGCAAGGACGCTCCCCCGACCCAAGGAGGCGCCGTGAGGCGACCCACCATCGCGGCGCTGGTCGCCGCGTCGGCAACAGCCGGTGTGCTGTGCACAGCCGCGCTGCCGGCGGCAGCGACGGCAGGTACCGCACACCGTGGCCCTGCCGTGGCCGGAACGTACTCCACCGAGGCCGGGAACGGGTGGCACCAGCTGCCCACCGTCCACGTCGGCGACGACCCGGGCGCACCCGCCGACGCGACCGTTGTCGTCGACCCCAGCGAGACGCGCCAGCGCTACTCCGGGATCGGCTTCTCCCTCGACGAGACGAGCGTCTCCAACCTCTGGAAGCTCAGCCCGGCGAAACGCGAGGAGGCCATCCGGCTGCTCGTCGACCCGAAGCACGGCGCGGGACTCGACCGGTTCCGGGTGACGATCGGCAGCCCCGACGTCATCGAACATCTGCCCTTCTGGTCGGAGGACGAACTGCCCGCGGGCGTCACCGAAGACTTCGGCCTGAACTACTTCTCCATCCAGCACGACCTCGACCTGCACATCATCGACACCATCAAGCTGATCCAGCGCTACAACCCGCGCGCCACCTTCTTCGCCTCCGCGTGGAGCGCCCCGGCGTGGATGAAGACGAACAACCGGTTCACCGGCGAGGTCGCGCTCCGCCCGGGCAGCACCACCAGCTACTACCAGGTGGGCAAGCTGCGCGACGACTGCATCGACGTCTTCGCCCGCTACTACGTGAAGTTCGTCCAGGCGTACGCGAAGCACGGCATCCACATCGACGCGCTGACGCTGCTGAACGAGCCCGGCATGGACGTCGTCTATCCGGCCATGGACATCAGCGTGGCGCAGCAGCAGAAGCTGGCTCTCGCGATCGACCGCGAGTTCGCCGCCGCCAGGCTCGACACCGAGCTCTACGTGCATGACTTCAACTTCTGGGACTGGCGCGACCCGAACAGCACCGAGACGAAGAACTACTACCGGATCCTGCAGGACGCACCGGACGGCTCGGTGACAGGTGAGCAGGTGCGTGCGGCGACCGACGCCATCGCCTTCCACCCGTACTGGGGCGACCCGACGGTCATGCGTGACGCGTACGAGCAGACCGGCAAGCCCGTACACATGACCGAGACGAGCGACCTCTCCCCCGCCACGATCCTGAACTACTTCCGGCTGAACGCCAGCTCCTACATTCTCTGGGCGCAGGCGACGGACCAGGACGGTGGGACGCTGCACTGGACGGGCGAGCGGAACAACAACATCGACTGGGAAGAGGTCGGCCGGACGTCGAAGTGGCCCGACCGCCTGGTCAAGGTCGACACCACGAAGGGCGACTTCAGCGTCCGCAACGAGCTGTACCAGCTGGGACAGTTCGCGCGGTACCTGAGCCCGGAGGACGTACGGGTGGAGTCGAGCGCCGCGGCGAACGGCGTTAGCAACGTGGTCTACCGAGGCGAGGCGAACCACTTCGTCGCCGTGCTCGGCAACAGCAACGATGCCGCCACCAGGGTACGTGTGGTGCTCGCCGGCCAGTCCTTCGTCGAGACGGTGCCCGCGCATTCGTTCGCCACGTTCCGGTGGAAGGCACCGCTGCCGCCGACGAAGGGCAATCACGCGCCGGTGCTGGACAACGTGGCCGATGTGGTCGCCGACCAGTACCACCCGGTGCGGGTGCCGCTGACGGCCACCGACGCCGACGGCGACCGACTCGCCTTCTACGCATCCGACCTGCCGGAGGGCACCAGCATCGACGCCGCGACGGGGGTGGTGACGCTTCGTCCCACGGCGGCCGGTGAGCGCGACCTGACGGTCGTCGTCACCGACGGCGTCGCAAGCGACAAGCTGACCGTCCATGTGACCGTGCGGCCGCACGGCGCACCGGTCGGCGAGAAGGTCGAGGCCGAGTCGTACGTCGAGCAGCACGGCTGGGCCGATGGAGGTGGCAACTTCGTCGAGAGCAACGCCGCCGCCAGCGGCGGCAGGAACATCGGCTGGACCGCCGCCGGCAACTGGCTGAAGTACCGCGTCGACATCGCCCAGCCGGGAACCTACGACCTGGAACTGCGGGTGGCCAACGGCACGGGTGCCGCCGTGGCGGGTGCGGTGTCGTTCCGTGACGCGAGTGGTCAGGTGCTGGCAACGGCGTCGGTGCCGGACACGGGCGGCTGGGCGAGCTACCAGTCGGTGCACGTGCCGGTCGCCCTGACGGCCGGCGACCAACTGGTCACGGTGTACTGCGAGAAGGGCGGGTTCAACCTCGACTACTTCCGGCTCGCGCCGCAGTAGTGCGGCGGGCGACTCGGCGTCGGGGTTGAGCCAGCAACCGCCCTAGATCGTTGACCGGAATTTCGCTCCTGGTCAGCAGGGGCTAGTGATCGTAGGCGATCAATG
>NZ_JBHSBP010000038.1:0-23149 GCF_042650725.1 Micromonospora sp. GCM10011541 | reverse complement strand
TCAAAGACCAACGCGGGTTGATCGGAACTCCGGCCAACCCGCGTTTAACACCAGTCACCTAGGGGGATGCTTGGCATGGCTTGGTGAACAGCGGCGGCGCACCCAATCCGGCCAATCGTGCATCCGTTACGGTGCCGCGGTGAGCACACCTGGAAAGATCCGGATTGCCGTGGCACAGACCGAGGTCACCACGGACCCGGGTGCGAACGGCCCGGCGATCCGCGCCGCGATGCGCCACGCCGCCGCTCAGGGCGCGCGGCTCGTCCACCTCGGCGAGGGCGCGCTGTCCGGGTACGCCGGCGCTGCAAAGCCCTACTACGCCGGATGGCGTATCGACTGGACGCCGGTCACCGAGCAGCTGCACCGCACGATGGCCCTGGCCGAAGAACTCGGCGTCTGGGTCGTGGCCGGAGGCAACCACCGGTTGTCTCGCGACCATCGGCCACACAACTCGCTATGGGTGATCAACGACCGTGGTGAGCTGGCCGACCGGTACGACAAGCGGCTCCTGTCACACGCCGAGATCACCGGCTTCTACACACCCGGAGACCACGCCTGCACCTTCGAGGTGGGCGGGTTCCGCTTCGGGTGCCTGATCTGCATCGAGGTGAACTTCCCCGAGCTGTGGATGCAGCAACGGGCCCTGGACGTGGACTGCGTGCTCTTCTCCACCTTCTCCGAGGACCCGGTCTTCGAGGTCATCGCCCGCGCCCATGCCGCGGTGAACGGGCTCTGGGTCAGCATCGCCGTGCCAGCCCAGTGCGCGCCGGCGACGCCGTCGGCGGTGCTCGGCCCGCACGGCCACGTATTGCGGCACGCCCGCTCGGATGGGCCCGACGTGATCTGCGTTGACCTGGACCGCACCGACCCCGCGCTCGACATCGCGCTGAACAAAGCCCGGCCGTGGCGAGACACCGCACGTGCCGGAGACATCTACGCCGCCCGCCGGGTCAGCGATCCCCGCAGCACCGACCGCACCAGTACCTGATGGCGCCTTGCCTGGACCTTGCGGGGCACCCGAGCTGCGGAACTACGCCGGCCGGATGAGGGAGGAACGGCCGGCGATCCACGCATCGCTGTTACCGGGCGCGCGCCCAGCCCGTAAAGCGGTCCGCCAGGCCGGCCGGCGGCGTGCCCTGATCCAGGTCGGCGAGCTGTTCGGCGGCCTCGGCCTGAAGCGTCGCCAGGTAGACCAGCCGGGCCGCACGCCGCTCGCGGTACTCGGCCAGTAGCCGCAGCTTCGCCGGGGAGCAGGGCCAGGCGATACCGCAGACCTGGCAGCGCCAGGTGGGCCGCGTCGGTAGGTGCTCGCGGTGCGCGCGGCTCACGACACCACCCGGACCCGGTCGACGCGGACGAAGGCGAAGCGCTCGCGGGCGACGAGGGTGCCGTCCGGGTGGACGTCGTGCCCGCGCAGCTCGGCCCAGACCTGGCCGTCGTACGGTCCCCGCGAGACGACCTCGGCGACGTACATCTTCAGCATGCCCTCGCCGTAGCGGTAGGAGTCCTCGGGGACGCTGATCACGTTGCCGGTCGTCACGCTCACCACCGGCCCCCGTTCGCCCGGAACGCCTGGGCGCGGGTCAGGTTCCCGGCGCGGCCCGGGTCGGTCGTCGGGAAGACCTCGGTCGGCTGCGTCGCCCAGACGGGGCACTCGTTCGGCACCCGACGCGGTAGCGGCAGCGGCGCCGGGGCGGGATTGCGACGCCAGAACAGGATTCGCACGGGCAGGGCCTCCTTCACCGTTGGAGGGGGCCGCCCCGGCACCCCTGCCGAGGCGGCCCCGCGCAGGTCCCGCCGACGGTTTTGGCCACGTCAGCGGTTCCGCGTGTCCACAGTCTCGTGAGCGCGGGACTACTCTCGGAAGGCGATCGAGCTTTCACGAGCTTTCAACCAGGGGGCCCCGATGGACGACCTCGGCGCGCAGTTGCGGCAGGCTCGTACCGAGGCTGGCGTCACGCTCGCCTCGGTGGCGGCCCGGTCGTGCTATTCGGCTTCGCACCTGAGCAACGTTGAGGCTGGGCGGCGGGCCGCTACGCCTGACATCGTGCTTGCGTACGCGCGGGCGCTCGGGGAGGTGGACGTGAACCGGCGGGAAGTGCTCGGCCTGGCGGCCGGCGTCGTCGGCCCGGTCGTGGCCGGCGAACTCATCCGGGCGGGCTTCAGTGCCGCACTGGACGGCCGAGGGGCCGAGGAGGACTGGCGCGAGCGGGTCGACCAGTACGGCCGGGACTACATGGCCGTCGGCGCGGCCGTGCTTCAGGCCCGGCTCGCGAGCGACCTCGTGATCCTTCAGCAGCACCTCGACACGCCGCGCATGTGGTCACACGCCGCACGGGCGCTGGTGACCTACGGCAAGACGACCTCGAATCCCGCCGAGGCGATCCGCTGGTATGACCTCGCCGCGACGGCGGCCGACCGGTCCGACGACCTCGGCGTCCGCGTGTGGGTTCGGGGCCGGGCGGCGATCGCGCTCGCCTACGAAGGCGCGGCACTGCCCACCGCGCGGCGGTACGCGGACCAAGCCGTCGGCCTCTCCGACCGGCCGTCGCTCGGGCGCGTTCAGGCGCTCATGGCACGTGCGCACGTCGCGGCGGGACGCGGCGACCAGGCCGGCGCGATCGCCCTCGACACCGATGCCCGGCGGGTCTTCGATCGGGTCGCCTCCCCGGACGGCGAGGTCTCGGACACGGCGGTGCCGCCCTGGCGGATGGCGACCTTCCGCAGCATGCTTTACGCCCGTCTTGGGCTTCCGAACCTCGGCCGTGAGGCTCAGGAAGAGGCTGACCGAACGCGACCGGCCGGACTTCCCCGCTTCGCGACGCATATTGAGCTACACCGGGGCCTGACGATGGCGAAGGCCGGCGACCGGGCCGGCGGCGTCGCGTACGCGCGGCGAGCGTGGGAGGCGCTACCGGCTGAGCGGCGGTCGCAAAGTCTCGCGCTTATGCTGCGCGAGGTCGAGCGGGCATAGGGTAGGTCGCACCCGCCCCCGTTGATCAAGTCCGATCAAACGGCCGTGCGCAAGGCTCGCCTGCTTCCGCCGTATGGATCCAGCGGCCGGCGTGCCGACGGCGCCAAGGGTCACGCCGCGTCAATCTCCGCCGTGTACCGTCCGGTGACATGAGCAGCGGTGACCACGACGCTGGCAAGGACGATCCAGGCGGCGGCGGGCAGGTTGCGGTGACGCTTCTGTGGGAAGCGATCACCGCGGCTGCGCTCACACGCCTGCGCCACGCGGTGACCGCCGCAGGCGGCTCGGCAGGCCTGACCGGTGACGCGTTGGAGGACTTCGTCTTGGCGGTGCACGAGTTGGTCACCAACGTGATACGCCACGGCGGCGGTGCCGGTGAACTGCTGCTGCGCCAGGACGGGGACGTGCTGACCTGCCGGGTCACCGACCGCGGCCCCGGACTCGACGACGTCGTGGTACGCCTTCCCACGCCAGAGGAGGCCGGCCACCGAGGGCTCTGGCTGGCGCAGCAACTCAGCGGTGCTCTCGTAATCGACCACAGCCCCGGCGGGGTGACCGCGTCCGTCACGGCGCGCATCAGACCGCCACGGCCAACCGCTCAGGGACGGTGACGGTGGAACAGGAAACGACCTGGCAGTGGCGCTGCGATATCGAGCCCGACGGAACGGTCGTGACGTTGCTCGGCGAAATCGACATGGCCGGGGCCGATCACCTGCGCGACGTGCTCCGCAAGGCCATCGCCCAGGCCACCCGCGTCGACGTGGACCTGGCGCAGCTGACCTTCATCGACTCGGCGGTGATCAACGCCCTCGTCGCCGCCCACAAGCACGCCGCTGACCTCGACGTCCGGCTCACCCTGGTCAACCCCACCGGTCACGTCCGCCGGGTCCTCGCCGTGACCGGCATCCTGCACACACTCGGCGGGACGCCCTCGCCACCTGATCCCCCGGCCTGAACGGTGCAAGCCACGACATGCTGGCAGCTGCCGTCGGCGTCGCTGGTCGCCGCAGGCGACGATCCTAGACGTGATGAGGGCTTTGGCATCGGGCTTTTGGTAGAGGAACGTGCGCGACACTCCCGCGCAACGGTCGGGCAGGTGACGGCAGAGCGCGCGCGACGGATGGCCTGTAGTGCTTCCTCGATCTGGCGGACTTTGTCCTGGGTGCTCTGGGGCGGGCGTCGTTCGCGGCGGCCGTGTGCGGTGTCTGGGACGTCAAGGCGTGTCCGTACGGCCGCCGATGGCGTCCAGGTCGCAGCTTCTGAAGCCGACGCTCCAATGAGCGTGCCGTCGTTGAGGAGCTTGCCGTTCGCGTGTCCGAGGGGTTGAAAGGCGTCAAGGCCTTCACGATCGGCTACGACCAAGCAAGCTGATCCTGAAAGACCCTGACGGTGGCTCACCGTCCGTGTTTGCCCGGGACGGAGTGGTGTCATCCCCGCCGATCAGAACACTCCGCTGGCGGCCCATCAGCATCAGTCCGCCGGCCGAGGCCGGAGTGAAGGGCGGTGAGATCGTCACGCCTCAGCGGGTTCTCCGCGCTGATCGCTTGCGTGGCGGAGTCAGCAGATCCGCGATCGTGGCGATCGCGGACGGCACCAGCCGGTAGTAGGCCCACACACCGCGCTTCTCCCGCTCCAGCAAGCCGGCCTCGGTGAGGATACGCAGGTGGTGACTGACCGTCGGCTGCGAGAGGCCGAGCGGCGCGGTCAGGTCACAGACGCACGCCTCGCCCTCGGGGGCCGACTGGATCAGGCTGAGCAGCCGCAGCCGGGCGGGATCGGCGAAGGCCTTCAGGACCCCCGCGAGCCGCTCGGCATCGGCACGTTTGATCGGCTCGCCGGCAAGCGGCGAGATCTGAGGCATAGTCACTTCAGCCAGCGCATTTCCCACATATGCCATCCTTCCACCAGCAGCATCCACCCACGCGCATATCGGCAATGCACGATGCCTGCGCACGTGTTGAGATGGTCTGATGTGGACGGCGTGGCGGCGTGACAGGGGCGAGCGCAGCCGGGCCGGGTGTCCGGACCGTGCCTGTGAGTAATTCGTGGGTGACGTGATTGTGATCCTCGTGTTTGACTGAGGTCTATGCGAGCGGGGGAGGCGCGGCTGGCGATCGACTGTGGCAGCGCCAGCACCGTGGCGGTGGTGGCGTGGCCCGACGGCAGATGGTCACCGTTGATGTTCGATGGCGAGCCAGCGCTGTCCAGCGCGGTGTTCCTGTCTGAGGACGGGAGCCTGCTGACGGGGCAACGGGCCTGGCAGGCCGCCGTCGCGCAACCGGAGCGGTTCATTCCCGCTCCCCGACGATCCGTCGAGCAGCAGGTGCCTGTCGCCGGCGGCGAGGTCGAGGCGCTGGACTTGGTCGCGGCGACGCTACGACGGGTCGCCGAGGAGGCGCATCGGGCGGTGGGCTTCCCGATCGAGGATGTGCGGCTGGTGGTGCCCGCCGGGTGGGGCCCGCGACGGCGCACGTGGATGCGGCACGCCGCGCACCGGGCCGGCCTGCCGCAGCCGCGCCTGGTGGAAGCCCCGGTGGCCGTGGCGGGGCACCTTCTGGCCTCGGGCGTGCAACTGCCGGTGGGTTCCTTCATCGTCGTGTGTGACGTGGGCGGCGGAGTTGAGGTGAGCGTCCTGCGGCGCGGGCCGGCCGGGTTCGAGGTCCTCGCCACCCTCGCCGATCCTGACGCCGGTGGCGCCGCTGTTGACCGCGCGCTGACCGCCGCCTTGATGGGCGACGAGGCCAGCCCGGGCGTCGATGAGGGGACGCGGTGGGCGCTGACCGCGAGCGTCCAGACCGCCAAGCACGCGCTGACCGACCATGCCGCGGTCACCGTCCCACTGCCGGCCGGACCGGTCGCGGTGGTCAACGGGCAGATGCTCGAACAGACGGCGCGCCCGCTTCTGCGGCGTACGGCCGAGCTCACCACCGAAGCGATAGCCGCGGCTGAGGTAGACCCGGCCAGCATCGCCGGCGTTTACTGTGCCGGCGGCGCCGCCCAGATGCCCTTGGTCGAAAAGGTGCTCGCAGAGGACCTGGGAATCGCCCCGGTGGTGGTCGCCGACCCCGGCCTCGCGGCCGCGCATGGGGCGGCTGACACGGGGGCGGCCGGGCCCGGCGGGCAGGTGACCGTCGAGGAGCCATCACCGGTGCCGCCGGTGCGGCGGGCGGTCGCGATCGCGGTACCGGGCTTCGCGTCACTGGGGCTGGTGTCGCAGTTCCTGCTGACCGCTGAGTGGAGCGGCGGGATCATCCGCCCGTGGGCGGTGCTCAACTGGGGTGAGCTGGCAATGGCCGCGGTGTTCGCGGTGGTCGCCAGCCTGGGCGCGGGCACGGTTATCGCCTCCGCGATCGCCTCCCGCGGCACCACCGAGCCGATATCGCCGGGAGGTCAGGTCGGCACGGGAATCCTGGCGTCGGCGTCGCTGGGTGTGGCGATCGCCGGCATGTACGCGGTGGTCGGCAGCCTGTACATCGGCGCCGACGTGGGCCCGTTCCTGCGTTGGGCGCTGCTGCCGGTCGCCCCGATCGTCGTGGTGGCCGCGGTGATGGCGTTGGTCGCCGCCCGGCAGTGGCGCACACCCCGCGGCGGCTGGTCCGAGCTGCTCGCGTTCCCCACGGGGTCGGTGCTGACCGCCGCAATGGGGATGGCAATGATCCAGTACTCCCTGGTCGCTGACCGGTGGCCGGACATGGTGTTGTGGATCGACATCGCCGGCCGGGTCGGTGGCCTGCTGCTCGGCGGCGGGGTGGTCATGGCCGTCGTGTCGCCCCTGCTGCTGCGGGTGATCCTGGCCGCGCCCCTCGCGGTTATCACCGCCGCGATCGTGAGCCGGCCCGCCTCGGGGATCCTCGGTGTCATCTACGCCATCGCCGTGGCCCTGTGGTGGATCCGCCAGGTGTGGACGCGCATCGTCCGCCCCGACCGACAGCCGGTCCGCCCGACATGACCATCTCCGGTGGCGGGGCGGCGACGGGCGCCGCCGGCCGGGTCGCGACACCCGGCGGAGGTGGATGAGGTGCGATGGCCGCGACAGGTGGCCTCACTGCTGTTCCTGGCACTGCTCCTGTGCGGCCCGCCGGTGGTGATGGTAGAGATCGTCGGCTGGCCCCTGCACGGCTGGCCGACCCTGCGGCAGGCCCAACTGTGGGTCGCGAAGCCGCTCACCGAGCAGACCCTGACCGCCGCGCTGACAGTGCTCGCGTGGCTGGTCTGGCTGCTCCTGGCCGCCACCGTCACCGTCAGGGCCCTGACGCGGATGCGGGCGGGGGCTCGCTGGCTGCGGCGGATGCCGCTGCCCACGCCCCTGCAGACCACCGCGACCGGCATGGCCGGGGCTGCGGCCTTCGGTGTCGGCGCCCACGCCACCACCACAGCGCCGCCGGATCATCCCCTTGCCGTCGCCGCCGGAACGCTGGACGACCACGGCGACGCTGACGCCGCCGACAGCAGCCACCTGATCGACACCCGCGGCAGCGATGGGATCGTGGTGTCGGGCGGCTGGCTGCCACGTGACGTCGCCGAGCAGGTCGGTGCCGCCGCAGCGCTGGTGTGGCTACGCCGCCGCCGCGCCTACCGGCCCCGCCCACCAGGCTCTGAGGGTCGGGACGAGCCGGACCTGACGCCCCTGCCTGCGACGGTCGCCGCCGTGCAAGCCGCGCTCGCCACCGGCAACACCCACCCATCGTCGACGGAGCCGACCCCCGCCGTCACCGGCGACGCCTGCGGTGTGCTGCCAGCACCGCCCGCCGGTCTCCGGCCCGCCGGCGTCGGTCTCACCGGCCCGGGCGCCCTCGCCGCTGCCAGGGGAGTACTGGTCACCGTCCTGCTGGCGGGGCTACGACAACCGCCGGGCGCGGTGCCGATCGTCATCACCCACACCGCCCTGACCGCCCTGCTCGGATCCGCCGCCGAGACGGTGCGGCACCGACTGCCAGGCATTCGCGTGGCGACCACCATCGAGGACGCGGTGGCGTTCCTGGAGTCAACCGCCAGCCCGACGTGCCCTGCCACCCCGCCACTGCAGCGGCAGGAGGACGCCCCACCTGTCGGTGTTCACACCCCACCGGTCCTGATCATCGAGGCCTTACCCACACCTGCCACCACAGACCGGCTCGCGGCCGCAGTCACCGTAGGCGCCGGCGTCCCCGTCGTCCTGGGCGACTGGTCCGCCGGTGTCACCTGGCAGGTCGACGCCGCGGGCCACACCCACGACCTGCGGCAGTCCACGCAGGCGGAGCCCCGGCTGTGCATTCTCGATCAGGTCGCGACCACAGATCTGCTCACCGTGATCGGCCACGCGCACCCGCCGCCCCACGCGCGTCCCCACCACCCACCAGAGCCACTACGCCCGCGGGTGCCGCGCCAAGCCACCAGCGGCGAGACGCCCTCCCGCCCACGTGCCACGACCAGGGTCGTGTCCCGGCGGCTTGACCTGCGTGTCCTCGGCGAGCCGACGCTGCTCGTTGACGGTGAGCCGCTGATCATCAGGCGCAGCGCGGCCCTGCAGGTCCTCGTGTTCCTCACCGTTCACCGCAGTGGGGCCAGCAGCCGGCAACTGGTCGAGGCCATCTGGCCGGGCCTGCCCGCCCACTCGCTCACCGGCCGGCTCTACACGACGCTGAGCGAACTGCGCGGCACCGTCCGGGCCGCTTGCGGGCTGAGCGTCATTGACCACACCGACGACCGTTACCGCATCAACCCGGCGCACCTTGACGCGGACCTGTGGCGATTGCAGGCCGCCGTCCAGCATGCCGCCACCGCGGTCGCCGACCACGGCACCGCCTGGCAGGCGGTCGTCGACGCCTACCCCGGGGACCTCGCCGCCGGGTACGTCTGGCCATGGCTCGAGCCGCCCCGAGAAGCCACCCGCCGGCACGTCGTCGACGCCTACGTCGCCCTGGCTTCCACCCAGTCCGACCCGCGGCGGGCCCTGGCGCTGCTCCAAGGCGGCGTCCGCGTCGACCCCTACAACGAGAACCTGCACCTGCGCGCGATGAAGGCCCTCGCAGCCCTCGGCGACCACACCGCGATCACCGATCTATGCGACAGCTACACCCGCCGACTCGCCGCGGCAGGACTCGAACCAAGCGACGGCCTCCGTGACGCGGCTGCCCATTTGAGCAATGCCCACCCCGTCCCTGGGCGGTAGCAGCACCTCAAGCGGGCCGCCAACCGGGGAGGCACTGGCAGGCGTCGACGGCAACTGCTCCTCCTCCGGTGGCCCCGGGTGTGGCTCTGACGGCCTGAGTTGGCCCCACCAGGACGGCTCGATCTGGCCCCACGACCGTACTGAGCACCGCCACACGCCGTAACGCTGCGCTAGTTTGGGTCGCCACTGACTGACCGCTGTATCCGCGGGCTCGTAGCGCGCTTCGCGGCAAATGAGGGCGTTTGCAGGCGGCGCTGTAGGGGTTATGCGAGCGCAGTCTGGGCATTGGCGAACGTTCCCGGTCAGAGCACCACGCCGCACAGGCATCCGTGGATTCGGATGTTGGTCAACGCGTACAGGCTGCGCACTTGGTGTACGTGCGCTGCTCGTTGACCGATGGGTCACTGCTGTAGTTGACGAGGACCAGCGACGAGCCTGATGCGAAGATCTGCATCGGGCGGCTGCCAATGTGCCTCGGTTGCCCCGCAACGTTCGTAAAGAGGAGATGGACGTTGCTGTTCGGCCCGGCGGAGTCCGACTGCGGACGCTCCAACTTCCACGTCCCCACTCCCGGTGCCCGATCATGGGCTCGGTCGAAGTTCACCGGCAGCGCGAACCGGTCTCCGCCGAACAGGTAGGAGAAGTCGTCGCCGCGGAACCCGCCGTCCCTGTCGAAGACGATCGTCGAGCCGCGCTTGGTGTCTTTCCACGCCCCGACGAGTTGGCCGGGAGTCACGTCGATCCGTTTGCCCAGGGCCTTACGCTTTGGCGCTATGTGGCTACAGCGGGCCTGGCACTTGCGGTAGACAACCGTGTTGCTGGCGTCAGGGTCACCGATGTAGTGAACGAGAACGATCGCGCCGTCAGACCGCTGCGCCTCCACGCTGTTGCCCCCCGCCGTCGGGCGCTTCGCCAAGACATCGAAGTGAAGATCGATCAACCCGCTCGGCGCTTGCGAATGCCCCAGCAGTTTGCCGATCGACCACTGACCGGAGCCGGGCGCCTTGTCATGCTTGATGTCGAAGCCGGCTGGGAGGACGTCCGTGAAGCCGACGAACATATAGCCCACGTCGTCGGCGTAGAAGTCCCCGTCCGCCGTGAATTCGATGACGCCGCCGCGCTGATCGCCTTGCCACACTCCGACCAGGTCATCTGGCGTCATCTCAACCAACTCGGGGCCACCGGAGAGCGCCGGTCCCACAAAGCATCCGGCGGTCGTAGTGAGAGCGACGACAAGCAGCAGGACTCTTCGCACAGCCCATTCCCCGGTCAGGCGCCAAGGTCGACCCGATCCTATGCCGGCGCGGCGCCCGGAGCATGTCAGCGTCCGGCTCGCCAGCTGGCGAAGGGCGGCTCGCTACCCGTCGCCCGGTTCTGGCGGGCACAGGACGTATACCTGCCACTGGGCCTGGTGATCCGCGACGACGCCGCAGGTGACGGGTACGTCGGTGATCGACACACCTTCTCAGCGGCAGATCCGGATGCCGGGATGCGACACTGATCATGCCATCAAGCGACGCAGAACTCGTTGCCCTCGGGGTCATGCATGACGACGTGCCCAAGGACGTCGCCGTACCATTCCTCGCAGACCACCGTCGCGCCGGCGGCAACCAGCTCGGGCACTTTCCGCCGGATCAGTCGGGCGCGCTCGGCCATGTCCCAGGGGCCTGGACCGGCCACCCGGATATCGATATGCATACGGTTCTTGGCGGACTTGCCCTCGGGCACCTTGAGGAAACCAATGGCAGGGCCCCGGCCATCCGGGTCGACGATGGACGCGTTGTCGGGCTCGTCGAAACCGGATTCCTTGACATAGCCGAGGGCCAGCGCCCAGAAAGCAGCGATCCGCTGGGGATCGTCGGCATCGCATCCCAAGGTCCAGAAAGTCGCCACGGCGCCAACGTACGCGAGCCACGACACGCTGTCATCGGCAGTTCAGTGAGGTCGGTGCCGTGCGGCCGGCGCTTGCAACGTCGCGACGGAGAGTGACACCCGGCTCGGAAGGTGGCGCGTACGCTCGGCGGCAGATCCGGATGCCCTTATCCGTCCCGCTCAGCGGCGGCAGCGAAGGTCGGCTCGTTCAGAACGGAATCTCCGTAGCGATGCACGGGTCGTCTGCTATTACCTCTACCGCCAGCTCGACTGTCGTGGCCGATCCCTCGGCGAACACCAGTCGGACCTGGTAGCCCCTGCCGTGGCCGTCTATCACCGATGACCAATCCCATGTGCTGACGATCGTGAAGGACTCGACGAGTGGGAGCTGCCAGTCCGGTTGGTACCTGCCGGGCAGTTTGGCGACGCTCGTGTCGTCTCCGCCGCAGAGCATCGCGTCGGCGCTCGCGTGATCACGTCCCTGTATGAGGATCAGGTACTGGCCGACCTCCTTGTCCGCTTCGCGCGATTCGTTGCGATGGGAGTGCCGAGCGAACTCAAGCGGCAGCCCGCAGAGGAGGAGCAGGGCAGTCACTACGGCCAGCGCCCACCCGAGCCGGCGACGCTTGTTCTCCGGCGCGGACTGCGGCGGCGGACTGGACATGGTCGACGATCATATCGAGGCGGCCCTGCGGAAGCACCACAACAACGCCGGATCGGCTGGACCGCTACGTATCAGCGTGGTCGGCGGACAACGCCCTGTCATCGGCAGATCCGGTCGTTCGGCGACCGGTGAGCCGGCGCCCTGATCGCGGCAGATGTGCGCATCCGATCAAGCAGCGAGATCGTTTCCTCCTGGCGTTGTTGGTCGAGATCTGGGACGGCCTGCGAGGATGCCGCAGCCATGCTGCGGCTCGCGGCAGCGGTTGGCCGCCGTAGTAGTTGATCGATACTGTGCCTCGGTGGCCCGTGTACAGCTCACTGCCCAGTTGGTGGTTGACGGTCGCGTTCCGCAGGCATTGGCGCTGTCGCCGGACGGCAAGTGGGTCGCCTACGTGGTCGCCCCGGTCGGGCGGGCTGGTGTTCACCCGGTCAGCGAACTCTGGGTCGCCGCCGTCGACGGGACCGGGTTGCCGCGACGATTGACTGCGGGTGAGGCGTACGATTCGGCGCCGCGGTGGGCTGCGGATTCGCTGTTGATCTACTTTCTCTCCGACCGGGCCGAGCGTGGCACGGCGCAACTGCACCGGGTGGGGCTGGTCGACGGTGTCGTGGAGGCGGTCACGTGCTGGGCCGGTGGGGTGTCCGGGCACCTCCCGCTGGCCGATCCGGACCTTGTCGTGGTGATTGCAGCCGATGAGCCGTCCGCTGAGGATGAACGTCGGGGCAGGGAGCGTGACGACGCTCGGGTGTGGGGTGAACGCGTACTCCCGGACCGGCTGCGGCTGCTCGACGTACGGAGCCGCGAGATCCGGACACCGGATGCGTTCGGCGATCGCCATGTCGTCGAGGTGGCCCAGCGGCCCGTCGATGGAGTGCTGGCGGTACTGACCTGGTCGACCCCCGACGTGGACCCGGGTCTGGTGGAGCCCGGTCTCCACCTGCTCGATCCGGACAGCGGCGTGACGTGGGACCTCGGCCCGGCTGCGGCGGACGCGTCGTCGCTCGTCTGGTGGTCCGCCGACGACGGCTGGCACTTGGCATATGTCGCGAAGACTCCGCCCGCTATGGTGGGCGGACACGCGGTTCTCGATGTCGCCGTGCCGGTGAACGGGCCGGTGGGCGAGCACCGTAACCTGACCGCCGGCACGACCGTCTGCCCGAGCAACCTGGTTCAGGTCGACACCGGTCCGCCGCTGGCGCTGGTCGCCGACGGGCTCGATACCGCGATCCACCGGCTCGATCCAGCCGGGCCAGCCCTCGTCGAGCTGTCCCGGGTCGACGGCCTCGCGACGTCGTTGACCACGAACCGGCACGGTGACGCCGTCGCGGCGGTTGTCAGCACGTCCTACGAGCCCGGAAACGTCCACGCCGGCCCTACGAGCGGGCCGCTGACGAGCCTGACCGATCTCAGGCCCGAACTCCGCAACATCCGGTGGGGTGTCCAGGAACGCCTGTCATACGAGGCGTCTGACGGGCTGACGCTGGACGGCCTGCTGATCCTGCCCGCCGGCCGGTCCCACAAGGACGGGCCGTTTCCGCTGGTGACACTGGTTCACGGCGGCCCGTACGAGCGGCACGCCGACCGGCTCATGCTCGGCTGGCACCCGTGCGGCCAGTGGTTGGCGACCGCCGGCTACGCCGTGTTTCTGCCGAACCCGCGCGGCGGCCAAGGGCACGGCCACGACTTCGCGGTGCGCGTCGCCGGTGCGGTCGGCCTCGACGAGTGGACCGACATCTGCGCCGGCATCGACCTGCTCATCGCCGACGGCGTCGCCGACCCCGACCGGCTGGGCATCGGCGGCTGGAGCCACGGCGGTTTCCTGGCCGCCTGGGCGGTCGGGCAGACCAACCGGTTCAAGGCCGCCGTGATGGGAGCCGGAATCAGCGACTGGGGAATGCTCGCCGCAACCGGAGAACAGGGGCCGTTCGAGTCCGCCCTCGGCGGCAGCAGCGGCTGGGAAGGAACAGGCCCACACCGCCACGACCGGCTCAGCCCGACCTCGTACGCCTCCAAGGTCCACACGCCGGTGCTGATCCTGCACGGCGAGAACGACACCAACGTTCCGGTATCACAAGCGGAGTCCTTCCACCGCGCGCTACGCAGGTTCGGAGTCGAGCACAAGTACGTCGTATATCCCCGAGAGAACCACTCGATCCGCGAACGCAACCACCAACTCGACGTGCTTCGCCGCACCCGCGCATGGTTCGATCGGTGGCTTGGATGACCCCGACGTCCGACCGCCACGACCGCTACGGCAGACCACCTATTCCAGAAACAGGGCGGCAAGCAGCAGCAAGCGTTGACGCAGTTGCTGATCGTCGTCCAAGTTCCACAGCAGCCATGCACTCATCTCGGCACGACAGCGCGCAAGCCGACCGGCATGTCTGTGACCCTGCGTCACCTGCGGCTGTGGGCGTGGTCGGGTCTGAATCGTGGAGAACCTCGGCTCAGCGACGTTGGCGCCGTCGGGCCGTGTCCGCTGCTAAGTCTGCGTCCACGGCGCGTAGTTGTCCCGTCCGCGGCATCCTGCGACCTCCCATCGGCCCGGGCGCGGCAGCCGCTCGTAGAATCCTCCAAGGGACGAACGTACTCAAGACCTTAGGAGGTTGTCACGGTCAGCATCCGGTGGCCTGTGCCGTGGGACGGCTCGCCCAACTCCTTCGAGATCGTCGGCCGCTACATTGCGCAGACGATCCAAATGGAGCGGTTCCTCGACCTAATCCTTCTCGACGAGGGCGTGCAGCCAAAGCGACTACTCCGGGAGACCCTGGCCTGGAAGATCAAGAAGGTGGGCGAGGTGATCTCGGCGCCTGAGCGTGGTCTCCAGGCGTGGAGCGACCTGGAGGACCGTATGGCGAAGGTGGCTCGGAGTCGCAACGCCTTCGCTCACCGTATGATGGAGCGGGGCGACTTGCCACCCCACTACGGACAGGGCATCCCGTACGTGGCTTTGAGCGACGACGAGCTGGACGACCAAGCGCGCGAGGCATTCACCGCCACGGAGCTGTGCCGACAACTCGTCGAGCGTCTACAGCTGGCACCTCTCAACCCCGGCATACACTTCGGGCGCCGTGAGCCAGATTGGCCGCCCTACTAGGCCAGGCTTCGTCTCGCGGATCGTGAGGTACGAACGATGAACGTCGCTCATTCTGAGCGCACTCTCATCGGCTACTTAGAGACTTGGTCCAGGATCGGTGTCCGGCCAGACTCGGTCCAGGTGCTCGGCGAGACGCTCCCACATTGCGGCTGCCCACCGGTGTCATTGGTGTGGCTCTCTCATGGCCTGCGGTCTCGCTGGGCGCCGCGCGAGGAGAGGCTGGAAAGGGGTTTGTTCTGCTCGAAGTAGCGGTGCCCTCCTTGCTGACAACTCCATCCGGTTCAGTCAAGGGAGGCGCCGATGAGTGTGATCATCGGAATGGACTCGCACAAGCGTTCAGCCACCATCGAGGTCGTCGACGAACGCGGCCGGGTGCTCGCGGTGGGCCGCTTTGGGACTGACAAGGCCGGCTACGCCGACATGCTCGCCGCCGGCCGCAAGCACGCCCAGCGAGTGTGGGCGGTGGAAGGCTGCAACGGGATCGGTAAGCACATCGCCCAGCGCCTGGTCCACGACGGCGAGGTCGTGCTGGACGTGCCAGGGAAGCTGTCGGCGCAGGTGCGGGTGTTCGCCACCGGCAACGGCCGCAAGACCGATCCGGTGGACGCCCACTCGGTGGCGATGGTCGCGCTACGCACCCCCGGGCTCGTGCAGGTCCAAGCCGATGCGGACCTGCAGGTGATGGGCATGCTCGCCGACCGTCGCGACGAGCTCGGCCGTGCCCGCACCCAGACCATCAACCGGCTGCACCGGCTGCTGCTGGAACTGTTGCCCGGCGGGGCGAAGAAGTTCCTGTCCGCGCCGCAGGCCCGCGCGTTGGTCGCGACCGTCAAGCCCAGAGACATCGTCGGCAAGACCAGACGGCGCCTCGCCGTCGAACTCATCAGTGAACTCGAAGGCATCGACAGGAAAATCAAATCCGCGGACAAGGACCTGAAGGCCCTGGTCCTCGCCCGCGGCTCGACGCTGATGGGCCTACACGGCATCGGCCCCTCGGGTGCCGCCCGGCTGCTGGCCGACGTCGGCGACATCTGCCGCTTCGCCGACCGCGACCGGTTCGCCTCCTGGAACGGCACCGCACCCCTGGACGCCTCCTCCGGCGACCAGAAGCGTCACCGGCTCTCCCGCGCCGGCAACCGCCGCATCAACCGCACGCTGCACATCATGGCCGTCGTCCAACTCCGCAACCGCACCGAGGGCCGCGCCTACTTCGACGCGAAGAAAGCCGCCGGGAAGACCTCCATGGAAGCCATGCGCGCCCTCAAACGCCGACTGTCCAACGTCGTCTACGCCCGCATGGTCGAAGACCAGAAACGACGGAAGGTGACAGGCCCGGGAGGGCACTCGGGGACGACTCTGCAATCCAGCGTGACCGACCTGACCCCGGACATCGGCCCTTCGGACAAGCCACTTCCCGGACCCGCCACCAACCACCCTAAACCCCTGGTGTCAGCGGCGCCTAGACATAAAGGGGTGCCATGAAAGTGCGTTTCGCGGGGCGCCCAGGCCGCGCGGAGAGACGCTTCACCCGTGCTGGGTCACGTTGATGACGGCGCCGTTTGGGTCTCGCACAAAGAACCGGCGGAGCCCCCAGTCCTCGTCGGTGAGCGGGTAGACAATCTCAGCTCCGGCCTTGACGGCCCGGTCGTAAACCGCGTCGACGTCGTCGACCTCGATGGAAATGTCGGGGTGGACGTGGGCCTTGACGTCCAGGCTCATGACGCTGAGTTGCACCTCGCGCTGGTCGGTCCCGAAGAACAAGATCCAGTCGAGGCCGCCATGCTCCTCTAGGCCGATCACGCCGTTGTAGAAGGCCCGGCTCTCGTCAAAGCGATCGGACTGGATGTTGGGCTTGATTCGCTTGACCGCCATGGCGGGAGTTTAGAACCCCAGTCGTCACGTCGCCCTGATTTGTCAGCCACAGCTTGGACATCCTCATTTCGGTACGACCGCGCGGTCAGCGGCAGAAGCGTGCGCTTGACCTTGGTTTCACGGCGGCGACCGCATCTGGGGGCGCGACAGTAGGCTGCGGCGATGAACAAGGTGCGCCGGGCCTTGGTGTTCGCCGACCACAGCCAGTTCTATATCCAAGATATCGACGGGCAGATGGCGGCCGAGGCAGACGAGGGCTACGACTGGCCCGAAGCGTGGTCGGAGGAGGCTGTTGAGGTCTACCGCATTGGCCTGGACGGCCCGTGTTCGATCGCGATCGGCGCGGCCCGCAGCGACCACGTCGAGACGACGCTGCGGGTACACGGCGGAGAACCGCCCTTGGTCGAAGCCGAGCACATCGTGGAGGCGGACCTGACGGTGCCAAGTGGCGTGGTCTATGTCTTCGGCTGCATGGAACTTCCCGGGCCTGAGCACCGAGTTGAGATCCCTGCCGGGCAGTACCGGATCCGGGTCTCGCACGTGCCGTCCGGCCCGCCACCGGTGCCGGTAAAGGCGTTGGAGGAGGGTCCGCACTTCCGGTATCAACTCGATCTGTGGCAGTGCGCGGAGGTAAGCGGCGTCGCGGTCATCCGGCAAGGGAAAGGTTTCTGAGGCAAGGCGGCCCGTCGACGTTCTTCAGCACCGCATCCCGGGAGACGCACGCTCATCGGCAGGGTCTGTCGGGTGTTCGCCTGCGCTGCCGCTCGTGACGGACTGTGACGCCCGGTCGGCGGCAGAAGCGTGCACTTGACTTTGGGGTCACGCGCCGGATGTCCGTCATACCGACACAGCCTGGCGGCGTTTGAGCGGTCGAGTAATGATCGACGTTATGACGACACCTGAGCATTCACAGGATGAGCCGGCTGCTGCGGCGCCGTTGACGGCGTTGGCGGCACTCCAGTTGACGACCCCGGCCGCGCCCTGTTTTCGGCACTTCAGGAAGACGACCCACGCGAGTTGTGGTGACGGAGCGTAGCGCTCGATTTGCGGCATGGGCGCGCACCCGATCTGCGCTCGGCGAGCCCTGGCTGGAATGTGTTATCCGCGAACTCCGAGCTGCCACGATGTGGCTGCACGCGGGCCACGAGGTAGCTCTCAAACTGCTCGTGGAGACGTCGCGTGACGTGGCCGCCGATCGGCGGGACGGCTGTCTGCTACGGCTCGATGCTACGCAGAACGCAGAACTCGTTGCCTTCCGGATCGGCCAGCACCACCCAACTCTGCCTGCCCTGACCGATGTCGACTCGCCCGGCGCCGAGACCGATCAGCCGCTCGACCTCCTCGTCCTGGCTCACGTCGATCGGCATGACGTCAAGATGGAGCCGATTCTTCGTGACCTTGTCCTCCGGGACCCTGATGAACATGACAGTTGAGGGCATCGGCTCCCGGCGCACCGCCTCCACGGTCGGCTCCCACGAGGCGATCTCGACCTGGTCGCCCTTATCCTCGATCACCCGGTAGTCCAAAACGGCCGCCCAGAACCCGGCCAGCCGGTGCGGGTTCCGACAGTCAACCGTCACCTGCAGAAGTCTGCTCGTCATGCGCCCTCTCTTGACAATCGACGTCCTTGCGTCAGCGCGATCGACCCTACAAGGCCGGCTTCCGCTTGGCGTGCATCCCGATTTTCTGACGTCATCCTCACGAGCGAGCCCGTCATCGAAGGTCATGACGACAGCCCGAGCTGCGGATGGAGTCCTTCGACGTCGCCGCCGTGATCGTCTTTCTTCGTAAGGTGATCTGGACGGTCCCAGGGTTCACGTGCCGGCCTGCCGGGACCGGTTGCGCGCCCTGCACGAGCAGATCGTGGCGGGCGGCCCGTTCGTCGCCACTCCCGCCGCTTCCTGATCGAGGCCCGCAAACCGGCGCTTCAAGGCTTCGGGGTGCCGAACCATCTGGAGAGCGCTTCGCGCAGCCCGGGCGCGCCGTCCCCAGCCCAGGCGATGTGCGCGTCCGGACGGATCAGCAGGGCGTCGGCCGGGCGCTGATCGGTTTTGGCGGTGTGGATGTCGACGCGCTGCCCCCAGTCCCGGGCCGCTTGCCTGAGCTCCGGTCGGTCGGCGAGGTCGAGCAGGATCGGCCGGGCCGGGCGCATCAGCTCCGCGACGCTGGTCAGGCCCTGGTCGGTGTGCAGGATGAGGTCGGGGGCGAAGGCACCGGCCAGCGCGTGGTGACCCGTGCCGGGCATCGGGTAACGGATGTCGGCACCGGCGACGAGCGCACCCATCCGGCGCAACGGCTCCTCGTCGGCGAGCAGTTCCTGGAAGAGCTCCCGCAGCGCTTCGGCGGCCGCGTCGTGCCCGCGCCGCAGCGCCACCTGAGCCCGGGTGTGCAGCATCGTGCGGGCGCCGGCGAGGTGGCGTTCGCCGTGGTAGGTGTCCAGCAGGCCGGCCGGTGCCCCGCCGTGCAGGTCGGCGGCCAGCTTCCAGGCCAGGTTGACGGCGTCGAGCAGGCCGGCGTTGAGCGCCACCCCGGTGGCGGGAAACAGGTGGGCCGCGTCACCGGCCAACAGGATCCGCCCGTGCCGGTAGCTGTCGGCCTGCCGGGCCTTGAAGGTGAACCGGGACAGCCGTGTCGCCTCGCCCACCGGCAGCCGCACCCCGAGCACGCGGTGGACGCTGTCCTGCAGTTCGGACACGGTCATCGGGAGGTCGTCGTCGTACTCGGTGCTCTCGTCCTCGATCGTGTAAAGGGAGACGTCCGGGGATCCGGGCGAGGAGCCAACCCCGAAGAGACCGTTTTCCGTACGGGTGAACCCCGCCCGGATCGTGCCGGAGCCGGGCACGTCGAGGTCGCCATTGCCGAGCACGCTCACCGTGTCGGGCAGGGTGACCTGGGCCAGCCGGTTGACCTCCGGATAGGTGACGCCGGGGAACGAGATGCCGGCCCAGTCACGAACCCGGCTGCGCGCGCCGTCGCACCCCACCAGGTAGGACGCGGTCACCTGGTACGGACCGTCCGGCCCCCGTACGTCCACGGTCACCGCGGCATCGTCCTGGCTCAACCCGATCACCTGGTGCCCGCGGCGGATGTCGGCTCCGAGCTCACCGGCGTGCTCGTCGAGCAGCCCCTCGAGTTGCTGTTGCGGGAGCGGCAGGGCGTGCAGCGGCGGATCGGCCAGCCGGGTGAAGTCAAGATGCACCCCGCCAAACGGGAAGCGGGGAGGCGGGACCGGGCCGGTGCAGGCTGCCTCGAAGCGGTCCAGCAGGCCTCGGTAGCGCAGCAACTCCAGGATCTGCCCGCCGAGACCGCCGGCCTTCGGGGTGTCCCGGCGCCGTGGCTGCCGTTCCAGCACCAGCGGCCGGACACCGGCAAGGCGCAGTTCGGCGGCCAGCAGGAGACCGGTCGGGCCGGCACCCACAATGATCACATCGGTATGCTTCATGCGCACCTCTCCAGGTCGTCGATGCTGCCGGACATGATCGTGCGGACGTGCTCGGTAATGCGCTCGAGCGGCCAGTCCCACCAGGCCACGGCGAGGAGCCGGTCGATGTCGGCGTCGCTGTAGCGGCGGCGCAGCAGCCGGGCCGGGTTGCCGCCGACGATGCCGTAGTCGGGGACGTCGTCGACCACGACGGCGCCGGACGCGATGATTGCTCCGTGGCCGATGCGGACGCCCGGCATCACCATGGCTCGGTAGCCCAGCCAGGCGTCGTTGCCCACCACGGTGTCGCCTCGTCCCGGCAGGCCGGTGATGAGGTCGAAGTGCTCGGCCCAGGAACCACCCATGATCGGGAAGGGGAACGTCGAGGGGCCGTTGATGCGGTGGTTGGCCCCGTTCATGATGAACCGCACGCCTTCGCCCAGGGCACAGAACTTCCCGATCACGAGCTTCTCGGGCCCGTAGTGGTAGAGCACGTTTCGGGTCTCGAACGCGGTCGGATCATCCGGGTCGTCGTAGTAGGAGAACTCCCCGGCCTCGATCAGTGGCGAGGTGATCAGTGGTTTCAGCAGTACCACCCGCGGTCGGTCGGGCATCGGGTGCAGCACGGTGGGGTCGGCGGGAACGGGCATCGCAGTCTCTCCTCATCGGAACGGCACGGACCGTGCCGATAAGATCATGCCGGGGAGACCTCTCCGAGTCAAGTACGGCACGTGCCGTACCGTTAAGGTGTCGGAATGACCGACGCACCCCGCCGCCGTGGCGCCGAGCGAACCGATGCCATCATGCTGACCACGCTGGAGCTGGGCCGGGAGATCGGCTACGCCAGGCTGAGCATCGAAGCGGTCGCGGCCCGCGCCGGCGTCGGGAAGCACACGATCTACCGCCGCTGGTCATCCAAGGGAGCCTTGCTGCTCGACTCGCTGCTGTCGCTGAACGAGTCCGGCCTGGACTATCCCGACACCGGCGACATCGCCGCCGACCTGCGGGCGCAGATCTACGCGGCCGTGGACCTGCTCGGTGGGCCGCCCTTCGGCCCGCTGTTCCAGGCCTTGGTCGGCGAGGCCCAGCATGATCGCCAGGTCGCCGTCACGCTGAACGAGCGCTTCATCGCCCCGCAGGCGGACAAGACCGTCGCCCGGCTCAAGGCGGCCCGCGACCAGGGTCAGGTGGCACCCGACTTCGACCTGGAACTGGCGATGGCGATCCTGTCTGGGCCGCTGTACTTCCAGCTGCTGATCACTCAGGAACCGCTGACCCACGAGTATGTGGACCGGGTCCTCGACGCACTCTTCGCCGGGCTGCGGCCTTCCTGACCCGCGCCGGTCAGGCGATCCGTTCGCCGTTGAGGGCGGTGGCCTGCGTGTATGGGCGGTGGCGCCGATCACCCCGGCGCTGCGGGCGATCTCGCGGGCCAGCATCCGCGCCCCGGCCTCGTCCCCGGTGTCGCGGGCCAGCACGGCGAGCAGCAACTGCTGGGTGACCAAGCCCGGGACCAGGCTGGCGCGGCTGCTCAGCTCGGTCGCGCGGGCCCACCGGGCGTACGCCGCGTCCCGGTCCCCGTTGTCCCGGTCGTGATCGCCGAGGTGCCGCAGCGCCTCCCGCTCCAGCCGCGGATCGGTGCCCTCATCGGCCCGCAGCGCCGCCTCGTAGCGGGGCGGGGCGAGGTCCCGCCGGCCGGGCAGGTTGTCCGCGATCAGCCCCTGATGCATCGTCGCCCACCCGCGGCGCACCGCGTCGGGCGCCCGCGTGTTCAGCTGCGCGGCCCGGTCCCGCAGCCGCGAGCCGTTCGGTGCACGCACATCGGCAAATGAGGATGGGTTCGCACCGGCGGCGGTGTTGGCCGGCATAGGGTAGGCCCCGTCCGCTGCGGTGACTCACCGTGTTGAAGGCAGTTCCGATCGTCTTCGCGGTGGGGCCAGTTGTAGCCGTCCTGGTGGGGCCAACTCGGGCCGTCAGAGCCACGGGTGGGCCTCTGACCTGCTGGTGTGAGGTCTTGTCAGCCTCTGTGAGGTCCTGTCAGCCCTCGCCGCAGCTTCTCGGACTGTCCGCGGCCATACCGTCGAGCCACCGACTAGCACCCCGACTCGACGTCCGCCGCGACGCCCGGCACACGCCTTTGCCGCCGCTGCCCGGGATGGCGTTCAGGGCCAGCTCGGCGGCGTCCGATATCAGGCAGGAGGCAGCAATGAGCACCCGAGCAGCTTCTGCGGTCGCCACAACGACAACCGTGCTTCTGCTCGCGGCCGTTCCGACCGCGCTCATCCACCTCAGCGGATGGCCGGCACCAAACGTGCCAACGGCCGCCCTACTACGGGACTGGGTTCGACAGCCGCTGACCGCCGGGTTCCTCACCGGCCTCACGCAAACCGGCGCCTGGCTGATCTGGGCGCTGCTCGTCACCACCGTCCTCGCCCGCGTCTACACCCGGGTCACCCGCACAGTGCGGTGGCTACCGAAACTGCACCTGCCGGGACCGCTGCAGGGACTGACCGCAGCGGTGCTCGGCGCGACCGCGGTCACCGCCACGGCGGGCGGCATACCCGCCCACGCCGCCGCGCCGGCCGGCGCCGACGCCACCACCGACGAGCAGGAAGCTGTGCACTTCACCCCACCGCAGGTCGCGCACACTCTCCCCATCCAACCGGTGATTGGTATAGAGCTGGATCGTGTCGCGGCTGGTCGGGAAGGCAGCTACACCGTCCATCGGGGGGACACCCTGTCCGGCATCGCCAAGCAGTGCCTTGGCGACGCCCGACGCTGGCCGGAGATCTTCGCCCTCAACCGCGGCACCCACTTCGCCGGCGTCGGTGGGACGCTGCGTAACCCGAACCTGATCTACCCCGGCTGGACCCTCGACCTGCCCGCCGAAGCCGCCCCGCAACCCCGACCGGTTACCCCGCACCAGCCACCCGCTGACGGCCCAGACGATGAAGTGCCGCAGCCAGGCCCCGACGCCAACACCGCATCCCCGGCTCAGCCCACTCCCGCCAGCACCGCGTCGGACAGCCCGCCGCCTAGATCGTTGACCGGAATTTCGCTCCTGGTCAGCAGGGGCTAGTGATCGTAGGCGATCAATG
>NZ_JBHSBP010000037.1:0-4051 GCF_042650725.1 Micromonospora sp. GCM10011541 | reverse complement strand
CGTGGTGGGCCGCCTACCGCGAGAGGCTGGAATCCACCGCGCGCGAGTTCGCCTGAGGACGCGATCTTCGCGAAACCCGCGGATGCCGTCCAATTCGTCCGAGAAACCGTTTGCATTCTGCCAGCGGCCGTCGCAGTCGAAGGCAAGGTCACATGCACGGATTTGCCGCTGAGTGTGCGCGGATCTGCCGAAAGTAGTGCGTCGATCCGGAGCCGACGCTCAGGGACAATCACTGCATGGCGATGGCGGGCGGGTGATCAAAGGAGGCCGGGCAGCGAAAGACGTACAGGGCGTAGCCGCGGCCGATCGACACGTCGGTAGGGTTGGGCGACGCCTCTGCCGGCTCCTCCACCGGCCGCCAGCTGCAGTTCGTCCCGTGCCACTCGCCGGAGTCGGCGGTGAACAGCAGTGTCATTGCGGTGCCGCAATCGGCGCAGGTCATCGGATGCGGGTCGGTCAGCGACCAGTTCGCGAAGCCGCCCGCCTTCCAGCCGGGCGCCAGGGACAAGTCGAACTGGTAGCTGCGCCCGGTCTCCTCGTCCTCTGTCTCCTCCTCGGCTTCTTCCTCCCACGCGGTGATTCGGGCGTCCAGTTCCTCGGGCAACAGACCGCCGTACTGGTATTCGCGGACCTGTTCGGGATGCACCGCGCAGGGGACCGGTAGGTAGGAGTCGTTGACCACGGGCGGCTCGGGGGCCGCGTCCAGCGGCGCGGTCACCTCGGCGCTGCGCCGCCAGTACAGCCGCACCCGCGGGTTGTAGCCCTCGTCCGGGTGGTCCAGCGGGCACCACAGCACCTGCAGCAGGTCGGTGCCGTCCGGGCCGGCGAAGTCGGGGACGTCCCGGCGGTAGAGCTGCGCCACCGGGACCGGCGGGATCGGCTGGGCTACCAGGTCGTGCGGCTCGGAGAAGTCGGAGTCCGGCAGTTCCGCCCGCTCCTCGTCGGTCAGGGCATAGCGGGCGCCGCTCGCGGCCGCCCGGGCCTGTGCCGCCGCGCAGATCTCCCGGCTGCGGCGGACGGTCTCCGGTGTCCTGAGCTGGAAGACGTAGTGGGCGTCGCCGTCCGTGCACACCGGCCAGGGCTCATCGGCTGGCCAGAGTAGCGGGCCGCCGACCGAGCTATCGGCGGTCGTGGGCGTGCCGGGCCGGGGATGCAGCCGCGTGGCCGTTACCGAATGCTTTTCCAACTCTGGGAAGTGTTCCGTGATGTCCACCGGTCGCGGCGGCGTCGTGCGAGCCATGGCCGATGATCGTAGGGAGCCGATACGACGAAGACCACCATCAACTGGGCTTCCGTATCCCTCCGGCACGTCTGACCCCATCGGCTCCGTGACTCAGCACCACGGTCCGCAGCAACGCTCCACGGCGGGAGCTGCCAACCCATGCTCAGCCTTGGACCCGGTATCCGGATCTGCCGCCGATCGTACGCGCTCTCCGCCTCGGTGGGCGTCGCCGTCAGTAGCAGCCGCGGCTCCGGCGAGGTACGGACCTTACGATTGCTCTGGCGGCCGCACGTGCGGAGCCAGTCGTTCTTCAGCAGCCAGGTTGTCACGCCAGTAGCGGTAGACCAAGCCGGGTACTACCTCAACCGACCCTGCTGCGACGAGACAGGTAAGAAGGTCACCCCCGGCCGGTGCGTCGACGTCGAAGGCAACGATCACTGGTGGTTCTTCATCGACGTGCCGACGCACCAGTGTGCGCTCGTCGAGGGTGGGTTCCCGGAACCGAGGATCCCGGAATTGGGTCGGGCAGGCCAGGTATGCGACGTCTGTGAAGACCACCTCGAGACCGTGGTGGTAGGTCAGGTCGTGTCCCGCGGCCAACAGAAGCTGGGAGCCGTCGAAGTGCAGCACGTCCCAATCCCACCAAGATCCCTCAGGCAGTTCGATCACACCGCCGATCCTCCCATCGGTGAGCAGTCAATGAATCCAGTCGGCATCCGGATCTGCCGCCGACCGCGCGTCACAGGACGCCCGTGACCTCCGAAATCCCGCTACCGGCGGATGCAGGGAAGGCCACGAGTGAGACCGAAGCGCTCCGCTCCCGCTCCTCACGCGAGTCTCGCAGCTCGCTGACACCGACACCACCGAGCACAACGCCGACCACGAAGGCAGCGACGAGCCGTACATTCAACTTCCATCTGCCCATGTGGCGGTCAGGGGTGGTGCCGCCCGACTCCGCCGGCTGGTGATCGTGCTCGTCTAGGTCAATCACTTTGTGCTCCGCCGACATGGGGGTCAGCCTAGGACTCTCCCTGGCAACACGTCGGCCGGCCGTATAGCTATCCGTTCAGCCAAGACCACCCGCTGACGCCGACGCCACCCGACAACCACGGATGGGCTGACCAGGGGTGCAGGCACCTGACCAGGCATCCGTGATCTTCTTTTAATCCCAAGGCCGGCCTGGGCCATCTGTGGGCCAGTAGCCGTGGCGCGCAGCGGGCACAAGCGGCACGAGAGGCGACCGGGCCGGCCACCGCTCGCAGGCGTTTCCGACATCACGACCGCTTGAGCACGCTCTTCCAAACTGACGGTGCGCGTAGGGCTTGATGCCACTGTCAGTCGGGACTGCCCGGGGTTCGGTGGCCCATGTTTCCATCGGTGGCCCACACTGAGGGGGTGTCGCACCAGGATGTCGCCGGTGACATGGATGCGTGGTCGAGTGCCCGCGTGCGCCAGTGGATGAGCACCTTGAGCGAGGACGACGCCCCGCGATCGGTCAATTGGTGGCTCAAGACGCGATGGATCGCGCAGCTCCACGTCTACGACCGGGCCTTGACCGCAGAGGCGCGTCGGGAATGGGCCGAGGTGGCGTTGTCGCTGACCGACCGCGCCGAGCGGTTCGCTGGCTACGACCGCTGGAGCGCAGCTGCGGACTCCTTCAATCTGCGTAGCCGGCTGATCCAGGAACTCGGGTCGGTGCCGGGTGACGAGAACTGGGATCAAGCCGCGCTGGTCCGGAGCGTCCTGGGTGCGGTGACACTGATGCCGGCCCAGGCAAATGAGTTGGCTGAGAGCTGGCAGACGCTGCCAATCGAGCACATCCTGCTCCTTCGCCGTCACAAGAACCTCGTTGCCCCGCTTGCTCCGCTTGTTGATCAGTTGCCTGCGCGGCCCGACGCCGAGCGCGTCCGCACATGGCTGGCGATCCTGCCGAACTTGCCATGACGCTTCGGTGACCGTGCCCCTCCGCCGTCCGCGTCGGCAGTCCGCATCTAGTCCGCAAGAGGTCGATAACCGGTGGGGGAGCGGTGTGAGATGCCGAGAGCTATTTCCGCTGCTAAACCCTCATGTGCCCAAGTCGGCGGGGTGGGCAATTTGATCTCGTAATGCACAGGTCAGCCAACCTCAGCCCGCTTCCGTCCGCGGCCAACAGAAACTGTCGGGCATGCCAGGCAGTCAGCCGGAGGACTGTTGCGACATGGACGTGGAGGAGGCTGTTCGCGCGGCCCGGGCACGGTTCTTGGAGAGCGACGACGTTCCGTCTCCAGATGGGACGCCTCCGGGGCATGACATGCAGTGGCCGGGTACGGAGCTCCTACGGTCTGAGTGGTTCGCCGATGTTCAGCAGTCCGTGATCGGGCGGCGCTTGACGATGAGTGCTCGCGACTACGTTGGCCTTCTGTCGACCATCTCGGCTCATCTCGAATTGCCGGCCTCGGGGCAAGAGCGGGTATATGGGCGGATCATGCAGGTCCTGCCTGAGATCGCCGAGATTGCCGCCGATATCACCGTCCATCTCGCGCTTCGGCGCTGCGAGCAGCAGTGCCTCGATAATCAGATGTTCGCCGCCGGCGACGGTCATCTGGACATGCCGCGAGCGCTCGTTACGGAAGGTAGCCGGATCGCGGGTGCCTGCATCCGGACGTGCCGATGAGCGCGTACACAGTGGCGGATGCCAAACCGTCGCCCATGCCCGGAGGAGCGTCGGAAGACCAGGTCGGCCGTTCAAGGTGCGGACCGGTGCGGCGCATGCGTGTAGTGCGGGTAAGGTTGTCTCAGGGTGGGCGACGTTCTGTTCAAGTTCTCGATGCGGCCGATCGGTCGGCCGGC
>NZ_JBHSBP010000036.1:0-56413 GCF_042650725.1 Micromonospora sp. GCM10011541 | reverse complement strand
ACACGGCGCGTCGCCCGTTACCCCCCGGCCTGACCTGCACCGAATTTCCGGTTAACGATCTAGCGTGTCGCCCGGGACCGAGGCACCTGACGCCGGCTCGTCAGCACCCACGAGCCCCACGACCGCCGATGGCGCCGCCACCGCCGACACCGACGCCCGCGCCGCCAACGCCGACCGGTCCTCCCGCGGGGTGTCCCTGCCCAGCGGCAGCTGGGTCGACCTCGGCCTCGCGCTGGCCATCGCCGCCGCTGTCGCGCTGGTATGGGCACACCGCCGACGCCGCTACATCCCCCGCCAGCCCTCGGCTCAGCCGCGCGTGGGCGACCCCGACCTGGCGCCCATGCCCCGCGTGGTGAACCAGATCCGCCGCGCACTGCGCCGCGCCGCCGACCACCCCCACACGCCCGACCACGATGAGTGCGGCGCGGTCGATGGGGACGTCGACGGCCTCAACGACATCGCCCACAGCGCCGCCGGCAGCACTAACAGCATCGACGAAGCCGACGTCGAGACGATTCACGGCGACGTCGCCGATTCCAGCGCTCAGCACGCGACCGGCCCTGACGCCAAGGACCCACCTACCGATGATCCCTTGCCGGTGGCGCCGGCCCTTGCGCATCCGCTGTCGGCGGTGTGGCCGCCCGCCGGACTGGGCCTGACCGGGCCCGGCGCGCAAGCCGCCGCCCGAGGATTCCTCACCGCCGCCCTGGCCGCCGGCAGCCTGGACCACCCTGACGCCCGAACGCAGGTAGTGATGCCGTCGGCGACCGCGGCGACCCTGCTCGGCGCCGCCGCGGTCAACCTGCCCCGCACGCCTCGGCTGACCGTCACCGCCGGCCTCGAGGAAGCCCTGGAGATCCTTGAAGCGCAGACGCTGCACCGCACCCGGCTGGCCTACCAGCACGAGGTCGATACCGTCACCGACCTGCGCGCCGCCGACCCCTACGAAGAACCCCTCCCGCCGGTCATGCTGCTCGCCGACGCCACCAGCCGCCACGAACGCGCCCGCATCGCCGCCCTGCTCACCCAGGGTCAACGCCTAGACATCCACGGCGTGCTACTCGGCGCATGGCCCGACGGCACCACCGTCGACGTCGCCGACGACGGCACCACCACCCCCGCCGACGGCGACCGCCATGGCCCCCACCCCGCCGACGTCGGGCGCCTCGCCGTCATCAACCCCACCGAGATTGCCGACCTCCTCGCAACCCTCGCCGAATCCCACACCGGCCAACTCCCCGCACCCGCCCCCACCGAAGCCACGCCCACCCGAATACAGGCCGAGACGCCAGCGCAGCCGGCCCGCCCGACGACGCCGGTCAACGGGGGAGAGCCAGGCACGGAAGCAGGCGTCGAGGTCGCCGTCGGCACCCACACGCACGCGGACTACAACGGCACGGAGGGTCCCGGCCGCCATCACACGGAAGACGTCACCGCCGCCACGACCGACACCTCCACTGCTGAGCAGGACAGCACCTCGGCCGGCGCCACCGACACCTCAACCCCTGAGGCGGAAGCCGCCCCGGCCGAATCCACTGGCACGACCGTTTTCGCAAACGACGCCGACCACACCGCCGACATCGACCCGGCCGCCGTCCACCAGGAATCGGGCGACACTGAGACGGCGCGCCCGCCCGGGCGGGTCGAGGTGAGCGTCCTCGGCGCGCCCGGCATCGTCGGCGGCGACCCTCAGCGCACCCTGCGCGCGAAGTCCCTCGAACTGCTGGTGTATCTGGCGGTCCGCGACGGCACCGCGTCCGTGGAGGCGATCCTGGACGACCTGCTGCCGGATGCGCCCGCCAGCAAGGCTGTGCATCGGTTGCACACCTACGTCTCGGATCTGCGCAGCGTTCTGCGGCACAACGGCGGCCCCGGCACCTACCTCACCCACCCCCACCACCGGTACCAACTCAACTCCGACCGCTTCGACATCGACCTGTGGCGGATGCGCGCCGCGATCCGCGCCGCCGACACCGCCACCTCCAAGCCGGACCGGATCGCGGCCCTGCGCCGCGCCGTCGACACCTACCGGCAAACACTTACTGAGGGCTACGACTACGAATGGGTCGAGCCCTACCGGGAGACCGTGCGCCAGGAGGCCCTCGACGCCGCCGTCGCCCTCACTGAAGAGCTCGCCAGTCAGCCCACCGAACAACTCGCCGTCCTCGATACCGCGATCGGCCAGCACCCCTACGCCGAAGGGCTGTACCAAGCCGCGATGCGCGCTCGCGCGCAACTCGGCCACCTCGACGCCGTCCGCGCGCTGCGCCGGACGTTGACCCGCCGGCTCGCCGACATCGACGCCGAACCCAGCGACGACACCCTCGCCGTGGCCGACCAACTCGTCGCCGACCTGCGCCGGCCGGACCGCCAATCACGCACACGACGCCCACCCGGCGCGAACGGAGCGGCCGCATGAGCGCCGCAACAAGCACAACGCAGCCCGGCGGCGCCACCGTCGCGAGCACCACCACGTTCGCTGACACCAGCACGCACCTGCGTCGTCTGCGGTGGGCCGTGCGCGCCACGCTCACCCTCGGCGTCGCCGCGTCGGTGGCCGCGAACGTCCTACACGCCCGACCGAACCCGATCAGCCAGATGATCGCCGCGTGGCCGCCGCTGGCGCTTCTACTCACCGTCGAACTAATCTCCCGCGTCCCCCACCACCGCCGCTCACTCGGCGTGATCCGGATCGTCGCCACCACCGTCATCGCAGCCATCGCGACCTGGGTGTCGTACTGGCATCTCGCCGGGGTCGCCGCACGCTACGGCGAAACCGAAGCCGGCGCCGCCTACCTGCTCCCCGTCTCCGTCGACGGCCTCGTCATCGTCGCCAGCGTCACCCTCGTCGAGATCACCGCACAGATCCGGGCCGCCACACCCGAACACGGCCTCCCGCCGATCACTCGGCCCGAGCCCGTACCGGCCGTCCCGGCAGCGGCAACGCCAGCACCACCCTCGGCAACAACCCCCACAATCGCCACCACCGCGCACCGTCCGGAGGCAGGCATTCTTCCTGCCCCCGCGACACCAGCCGCCGTGCGTACGGCCGAACCGGAGACCGGAGCCGTGCTTGCTTCCGCTGATTCGACATTGCCGGGCCTCGCGGCTCGCAGAGGCGAGTACGGGCGGGCCGAGACAGCCGCCGAGCCGCCAGGTCCCGCGCATGCTGCTAATCCGCCGTCCGGGACGAGGGGCATCCATGGCGTACCTGGCAAGCGGACACCGCCACCGCAACCCGATGCACGCCACGAGGAGTGCACTGCGGGGTCATCTGCTGCCAGCGGTGACATCTCCGCTTGCGTTCCGGCTGAGGATCCCCGACCGCGCTCATTGGTGAGCCGCGGCGTGCCGAACGACGAGACGACGGACGGCCAGGTGCCCTCCAAGACCGCCGCCGCTGTCGCCTACTGGTACCGGCAGGATCCCGATCTGCATCCGGCTGAGATCGCCGCACGAATCGGCCGATCCGAACGCACCGTACGCCGACACTGGCCGCCGCCCACAGACACCGCCACGCCGCCCGTCAACCGCCGCACGCTCGCCACGGTGGCCGGCAGCCTGCTTGCTGACGCCCCGTTCCAGCAGCAACCCCTCGGCGCTCCTAACGCAATAAAGATCGACCCTTCACGCAGGCGTTGATGCCCGCCGCGGCGGATGCGATCTGCAGCAGATGGCTCTCAGCGTTGCTGATGCCGTTGGATCTGCTCCTGTAGCCGCGCTAGGCGGGCATGAAGATTGGCCAAATGCGCCGCTGCTTGCTGCGCGCGCACGTGTAGATCTTCCAAGTCCCGCCTGAGCTGGTCCCCGGCGTGATCCGCGAGCGGAGTGGGCACCTCGGCGGTCGTCATCCCTGTTCTCCCCACGCTTGAGCAACCCGCCGAAGGGCGAGCGGGTTTTGCAAGCCGTACCCGGAAGTCTGACCAGGGAAACCAATGCCGGCGGGCGCCAATGGCAGGAGGGCGATGTCGTTGCCGACGATATCGCCGGTGAGGTCGAGGGCTTGCGCGGCGGCGGCGATGATCGCGGTCATGGCGGGGCGAGGACGTACGGTTCGCCGTGCTGCCACGGTTCGTGCGCCAGCCGGCTGAACGTGCCTAGCACGGCGCGTTGACGGGCGGGGTGGTCGGGGTCGTGTTCGAGGTGGGGTTCGAGGAACGCCCGCAGGTACTGCTGGGCGAACCGGCCACGGGAGTATTCGGTCATGCGCAGGCGCAGGTCGACCGCGGCACGGGCATAAGCCCGCGAGGGTGGACGCGGTACGGAAACTCACGGTCCCTCCAGGGGTGCGCGCGCACCGGCGACGGGCAGGTCGCCGGTGCGGCCAGAGGTATCGGTGCGACGGGCAGGTGCCGGTGTGCGGGGCCGGATCAGGCGGCGCGCGGGTACGGCATCAACCGCTGGGGTGGTGCAGCCGGGCGAGTGGGCCGGAACCAGCCGGCGAAGTGTGCTGCTGCGGCGGCGGCCGGGGCGGCGACCCGTGCCCGGCCCCGGGCGAGCAGGGTGGGTCGGGTCGCAGCCTCGCAGGCGCGGTGGGCGTCGCGTGCCGGCGGGCACGGATACGCCTCGCTGGTGCAGCGCAGGTTGGCGCAGTGGCCGGGCTGCTCGGGGCGGGGAAGGTGGGCGGCGGCGACGTCGGTGGCGAGCAGCCACAGCAGGACGTCGGTGACGGTGCGGGGTACGGCGCGTCGGTGCGGCTGCGTCATCGGGCGTTGCCTTCCGTATAGCGGTGTCGGGTGGCCGCCACCCCGGCCAGCGGTGCGGGGATGCCGCTATCGGGTTCGCCGGGGTGGCGACCGCGAGCAGTGACGCTCGACTTTCCGCATAGATCAAGTCATCCCCTCCCCACCTACCCGGCGGTGAGGAGGCCGGCGTGGCTCAGCCGTCGCCGTGGATGAGGAAGCAGTCCGGCACGGAGGGGTCGTCGTGGCGGTAGTCGGCCAGCCACCTGTCGTGGTGGGCCGGCTGGCTGCAGTGCCGGCAGGCATTGGCACCCCGCGTCGGGTTCTCGCCGTCACGGCCTTGCTCGCTGGTGTCGTCGTGCGCGGCGAACGTGCACATGCCATGCCTGCAAACGGCCGCCCGGCTTTGCGGAGCCCGCCGGCGACCAGGATGCGCTCGGTGAAGTGGCGGACCTCGTCGGCGTGCCGGTTCTCTGTCGCTTGGACGCTCGTACGGCGCATCCCTGTCGTGGCCGCTTAGCGGTGGCAACTGCTGTGATGGTGGAGAGGCGTTGCCTCAGGCCCGATCGAGGGTGGTGGTGGGAGCGTCGGCGATGTGGCCGGTGGCGTGCACCGGGTGGGCGACCGGCAGCCTGGTAGTGGAACTGCCGTCGTGTGCGAGTGCTTCGCCGGCGTCGAGATCACCACCGAGGGCGTCGTAGCCTTCCTGCCCGTCCCACTCGATGTGGGCGGGCAGATCGGCCAGCGCCGTTTCGATGGTGTTCTCCGCCTGGGTGAAGGCGTCCTCGCGGGTGGCGGCGGTGACGTCGATGAGCAGGGGCAGGGTGAGGCGGACCTGCCAGCGGCGGGGCAGCAGCGGCAGGTCGAGGACCTCCAGGATGCTGTTCGCGGCGTCGATGCTGACCTGCTCGGTGCAGACGGCGTCGGCGAGCGCTTCCCGTAGCTGCCGGTGGAACAGGTCCAGCGCATCCGGGTGCCGGGTGACGTCGGACGGGGTGCAGGTGTGGGTCTGCCGCAGGTGGGACAGGACCTGTGCGGTGGTGTAGGTGAGCCAGCCCAGTGGCGCCTGCTGGCCGGGGTGGAAGGTCTCCCAGCTGCTGCGCAGGATTGTTTCGAGGGCTGGCTCGCGGGGTGGGATATGCGCGCTGGTCATCTGCGGTGTTCTCCTTTTCTGGCGTCGGTGAACGGATGTGGAGGCGCCCCGCAGCCGGGAGGCGCGGGGCGCGGAGGTTGCCGGCGGTGCCGGTAGAGGGCGGGTGCCAGCGCGGGTCGCTGAGCGTCTACGGCAGCGGTGGTCAGGGCATGACCGGCCGTGCGCTGTCGGGTTGGTCAGCGGGCGGGGGTGCTGTCGCCGCGACGGGTGATCAGGCCGGTGCCCAGGTCGGTGAGGGCGGTGCACTCATGGCGTAGGCGGGCGGTGGCGTTGTCCCGCTGGGCGAGGGCGCGGGTGAGGGCGTCAGCGACGCGGTCGAGACGCTGACGCAGGGACATAACCGTTTTGGCATCGCCGGCGGCGTGAACGGTGCAGAGCAGGTCCGCGGCGGCGGTCAGCGCGGCGATCTGCGCGTTGGCGGCAGCGATGATGCATGCCGCCGACAACAACGCGCACACGGAGTCGGGATGCTGCGAGCAGGTCTGGTCCAGCTCGTCCGCGTCGAGGGCATAACCCTCTTGATGAGTGAGGTGTCGCAGGACCTCGAGATAATCAGACACAGGCTTCCTTCCGAAGATGATGGCTTGACCGGTGATGACGCGCGGGATCACGGGGCGGTGGGGAAGCCCTGGGCGGGCCAGCCGTCGAGCACGGACGGCGGGAGCCCTTCGCGCAGCGCCCGGTCAATGAGCTGGGCCAGGGAGTAGGCGGGGTTGGCCGCCAGTGCCCGGTCGACGGCGACGGAGGCCAAGGCCCCGGTGCCGCTGCGCCAGGCGGCGAAGGCGAGCAGGCTGGCGGGTGGGGCGGCGAGGTCGGGTTGGGCGCGGCGGGTGATGTCGCTCCACAGCGCGACATGCCAGGGCTGCGAGTCGGTGGCCCGCCACGCGGCATCGCGGATCGCGGTGATCGGTAGGAGCACGGTGAGCCAGGCCAGCTCGTCGTCGGTGAGCACCTGGTCGTCGGCGTAGCGGGCGAACGTTTCCCGCACGATGTCCTCGCCCGCGCGGATCAACGCGCCCCGGCCACCCTCACTGGAGAGGGTGCGGCGGCGCGCCCGGGCCTTGTAGGTGGCGCGGGTGACGGCGTGGCGGGCGGGACCGTCGATGGGGGCGATGCTGGCGACGAGCGCCCGCCGGTCGGGCAGCGTGCTGCAACCGGCGACGATGGCGTGCAAGGTGAGGTCGCTGCGGTCGGGGTCGAAGGGCATCCCGTCGAGGGGGCAGCAGGTGGGTTCCTGGCAGAGGTAGGAGTAGTAGCGGCGGTCGGTGACCCGCAGCGCGTCGAACACGTCGAAGCCCGCATCACGCAGCCGGGGCGTGACGGTGTCGACGACGGGGGTGACCCGGCTGGCGGGGCCGTAGCCGATGACGATCGCGGTGGTCACGTCGGCGTGGCCGAGCATGCGCAGCTGCTGGGGCATCAGCTCGTCGGCCCAGTCGACCGCCTCGGCGGGGTCGGGTAGGTCGGTGCGGCTGGCGACGGCGACGCGGGTGCCGGCGAGACCGACGAGGACCAGGCTGTCGGTGGGGTGGAAGCCGAGCAGGTAGGGCACGGCGACGATCAGGTCAGCCGGTGAGGTGACCGGTAGGCGGTGCTTGTCGCTCACGATGTCTCCCAGATCTGGGGATGGAAGGCCCGGGCACGGCCGTGCGGCCGTGCCCGGGGTGCGCGGTCGCGCGGGTAGCCGGGCAAGCGGCTGGAGGCGGTACTGGGGAAGGACCGAGCGGTGTCGGTCAAGAGGCACGCGGTCGCTCCGCGGCGTCTGGCGTCGCCGGGGGCCGTCCGGCCAGGGCCGGTCAGCTGGCTGTTGTCAGGCCTGCTCGAGGGCGGTGACGGCTGCGTCGGCGATGTGGTCGATGGCCTGCACCGGGTCGGCGACCAGGACGGTGGTGGTGTCGGTGAAGGTGTGCCCGTCCAGGTCGGCGGGGCGTAGCCACAACATGGCGCATCCGGCGCGGTGCAGGGCGCTGACGAGCCGCTGCGCCGCCGGGATGTCGTCGAGGTCGCCGTCGGAGACGACCGCGAGCATCCGCAGCCTGCCGGGTTGACGCAGGTGCAGCACCTCGTCGGCGAGTTTGACGGCGTCGATGAAGGTGCTGCTGCCGCCGAACGTGTTCATCTCCAGCACCTGGGTGGGACGTTGCAGGGGCGGCACGAGCAGGGTGACGTCGCTGCCGAACGCGATGGTGGCGGTGACGGCGTCGCTGCTGCGGGCGGCGTGGGCGAGGATCCACCCGGCCGACGACATGGGTCCGGCGTAGGGGTGCATCGAGTACGACACGTCGACGATGACGCCCAGGTGCAGGGTCGGCTTCGGCGGCGGCAGCGTTGCCCGCTGCTGCCAGGGTGTGGCGGTGGGGATGGTGCCGGCGGCGCGCTGCGCCTGGGCGGTGATGGCGTGGCGGGTGCGCAGCCGCCCGGGTGGGATGAGGCTGGGCCGGGTGTCGGGTTCGGGCTGGTGGGTGCGGGCGCGTCGCAGTCGGGCGGCCAGATGGCGGGCGGCCGCGCGTTCACCGTCGGTGGGGTCGCGGCGAGTCCAGGTAGCGGGCGCGGAGAACTGGGCGTTGATGCGCTGGGCGGTGAATCCGGCGGGGGTGAGGCCGGCGGCGTGGGCGAGGTAGTCGGTCAACGCTTGGGCGAGGCGGCCGGCGAAGACAGCCGGGTCCGGTGTGGGCGGCTGGGGCTGTTGCCAGGGGTCGATGCCGAGGATGCGGCACCACCGCCACGCCAGGTTGATCATCTGCTCGGCGTCGGTGTCGTCGGTGGTGTGGGCCTGCCGCCACACCTCGCGGAGTTGGAGCAGTCGCTTGCGGCCGAGGATGGCGGTGACAGCGGCTCGGACACCCTTGATGTCCTTGCCGGTGACGATGCGAGCGTCGACCCGCGCCAGCAGCAGCCCGGCGAGCTGGGCGGCGTGCCACGGATCGTCGACGGGAGCATCGTCGGGGCTGATCAGGGTGGTGACGGTGTGGCGCAGCCACCGCCGGTCACCGCGCCGGCGGGTGCGCTGCCGGTACTCGATGCGCGACTCCTCCAGCAGTGTGGCGACCTCGGCGACAACCGGCGGGGTGCCGGGCGGGGTGCGCCACCGACTGTGCGAGGCGTGGGCGGCTTCGTGCACGAGCAGCCCGTAGGCGGTGGGAACCGCCTTCTTGTGCCCGGCCCGGCGCGGGTTGGCGACATCAGGGGTGCCGATGTGGGTGGCGTCGACTTCGATCCGGCAGGCGTCGGGGTAGAAGCAGGCGGGGGCGCCGCCGCCCGCGCCAGGGGCAACAGTCACGGTCAGGTCGGTGCGGCCGGTCAGGATCGGGACGTGTCGGGTCCAGGCGTTGCTCCAGTCCTGCCAGGCCGGGTCTCTGACGCCGGACGTGATGCTGCCGGCCTGCAAGTGGGTGCGGGGATGGGGCATGAGAGGTCTCCTTTTCAGCGTTGCTTGCCGAGGGCCAGCGCGGTGATGTCGGTGCCGAACTGCTGCTGCAGGGCGGCGATCACCTCGGGCCGGTCCTCCTCGGGGGCGCGGCCGGCGAGGTTCGCGATCGCCGCGGGTAGGCCGAGGGTTTTGCGGACGCGGGCGAAGCCGAGCAGCTCGCGTAGCTGCGGCGCCCACGACACCCGCCCGGCGGCGAGGTCGTCGTTGAGGGCGATGGCCGCTTGCACGGCGGGGGTGGGGACGCCGAGGTGGCGGGCGAGGTCCCAGTCGGTGGTGACCTCGATGTGCACGTCGAACCGGGACGCGAGGGCCTCGGTCAAGATCGCCCCGTGGACGCCGGGGTTGTGGCCGGCGATGACGTAGAACCCGTCGACGGCTTCGACGCGTTCGTTGCGGTAGCCGGGGATGGTGATCACCCGGCGGCCGTCCATGGCCGGGTACAGCACGGCGAGGACCTTCGGCGGGATGAGGGTGGCGTCGTCGATGAGCAGCGCCCGCCCTTCCCTCATCGCGGTCACGAGGGGTCCGTAGACGAACTCGTAGCCGCCGTCGGGCAGCGGGATGAAGTTGCCGAGGAAGTCCTCCACGACGGTGTCGCCGGTCCCGGCGACGGTGAGCAGGTCGGGAAAGGCGGCTTCGACGAGGGCGGTCTTGCCGGTGCCGGGCGGCCCGTAGAGCAGCACGGGGATGCGCTTGTCGCACAGCCGTTGCAGCACGTCGACGTCGGTGGCGCCGGCGAGCTTGCGCGGGAAGTACAGGTCGCCGTTCGGGCGGGCGACCGGCTGCCGCCGCCCCGACCTGCCGCCGCCGCTGCTTGGGGTGCGCCGGGCGGGTGGGGGGAGGGTGCCGGCGGCGTCGATGCCGGCCTGAGTGATCTGGAAGCGGTGCGGGCCGGTGTAGTGGGTGGCGTACCCGGCAGCGGCCATCTTCTTCAAGGCTTCGAACACGGCGCCGGAGGAGCGGGCGGTGATCGCAGTCGTGACCTGGCCGACCTTCAACCACTGATCCGGTTGGCTGGCGAGGTAGGCGGCGACCTGCCGGTAGAGGTAGCCGGGCCGGCGGTCACCCCCGGGTGCGGTGCCGTTGGTGGGGACGTGCGGGGTGTCAGGGTCCATGCGGGGTCTCCTGCTGGTAGGGCCCGCGCACCCGTCTCCGGATGCGCGGGCGGTGATCTGTCCGCGCGGCGGAGACGGGCTGCACTGGGCAACCCCAGCAGGGGGAGCCAGCACACCCGTGACGTGCCAGAGCCGGTCAGCCCGCCAGGGCTGCCGGGGTGGAGCGGGGTCGCCGCCGGGTTCGGCGACGACGATGAACGCACCCGATCCCGCATCGATCAAGTCGAATCGGGGCGGGCGCGCAGGGTGTTAGCGGCGGCGGAGGGTGACTTCGGTGGTCGGGCGGCGGGAGATCTGCACGGTCAGGCCGAACACGCTGCCGTCGGACAGTTCCAGCCACACCCCCCGGTCGAGGGTGAGGACTCCGGCGTCCTGGTAGGTGCGAGCCGAGGTGATGTGTACCGGTTGCCCGTCGGCGTCGGTCAGCTGCGGCAGGTCGGCGTCGTCGCAGAGCTGGTCCAGTTCGTCGCTGGTGAGCAGGTGCTGCACCAGGGCTTGCAGGATCTCCTCGTGGGAGTACTCGCCGAATTCGTCGTCGAGGTCGTCGCGCATGGTCGTGCTCCGGTCAGGGTCGTGAGCGTGGGCATGGGGGGCGTGTCAGGATTCGGCAGGTGGTGCTGGGTTGACTGGGTCGGGGATGTCGCCGGCGATGCGGTGGCAGTCGTAGGGGTGCACCGTGATCCAGGTCCAGGCGCGGCCCATGACGGTGTACCGGCCGTCCGGGTCGTTGGCGATGTGCTCGACCGCGTCCGGGTCGCCGTGCACCTGGGTCTCGTCGACGTCGATGACGTCGCCGTCGAAGCGCATCCGGGCCATTGACTCGTCCACCAGGCGGTCCAGCTGTACGCCGGTGATGCCCTGGGCGGCGAGGTGTTGCCGGTAGCGGTCGCGGGCGGCTTGCTGCTCGGTGACGATCGCTTCGGCGACCTGCCGGGTGCAGGTGAACACCGCCCACCCGTTCCACGTGTCGACTAGGGTCCCGACGAACCCCACCGGCACCCGCATGTCACCGTCGCTGTTTGGTGTCCACGCCCAGTCGCCGGCGAAGACCCCCGGCCCGCCGAGCCGCACCTCGTCCGGGTGCAGGTGGCTCAGGTCGCGGTCGTCACCGGTCGGGCTCAAGGTGATCCGGCACTGTCGGGCCACCTCGTCGGTAACCGCGGCATCGAAGCCCTCGCACCATGCCCACCGGGTTTGGTCGCAGCGGGCTGCGGTCAGGTCCTCCCACGCGGGTGCCCCTTCGGGTGCGGCCTCGGTGTAGCGGGCCCGGTCGTCGGCGAGCGCGTATCGGTCGCCGGCGGGAAGCCCGTCGAGGACTTCGAGGTCACCGTCATCGAGTGCGGTACAGATCCGCCGGGCGGTCGCGGCGACATTGCCGCCGGCCCGGCAGCCGAGGACTTCTTGCGCCCACCACTGCGCTGCTTCCTTCCCGGCAGCGGCACCGGCCGTGCGCAGCGCGTCGAGCCGCCGCTGCCAGCCGGTGTCCGCCGCGCCATGGGAGGTGTGGCGGATGCGGTCGCCGGCGTCGAGGACCATCGCCAGCCGGGACCCGCTGTCCCAGTCGACGGTGACGATCCGCTGGTCCGGGTCGTAGCCGCGCACGGTGCCCTCGTCGCCGGGACGCAGCAGCGTGTGCGGGTCGTTGGTGTGCTCGAGCGCGATCCGCTCGCCGGGTTGGTAGGTCACGTGGAACCTCCATCAACTGTGCGGGAATCTCCGGCCGATCTGAGCCGGAGGTGACACGGGGGTTGTCCGGCCTGATGGCCCGTGGCGGGGTTCAGGCGACGATGCGGCGTACGGCGGCGAGCTGGCGGCTCCAGGCCGCCAGTCGGCTGATCTTGACGACGTCCCCGGTGTGCGGTGCCTGGATCAGGAGGCCTTGGCCGAGGTACATGCCGACGTGGCCGGGCCGGCTGGCGCTGCCGCGGCTGCCGGGGATGAACACGAGGTCCCCGGGCCGCAGGTCGCCGTAGTCGGTGACCGGGGTGCCGGCGTGGATCTGCTCGCTGGTGGTGCGGGGGATGGGGATGCCGGCGGCACGGTAGGCCTGCTGGATCAGCGAGGAGCAGTCGCATTGCCGGGCGGGGATGCCGGAGTGGGGTGCGGTGCAGTCCCCGCCGAAGGTGTACGGGGAGCCGAGCTGCGCCAGAGCCCAGCCGATCGCGGTGACCACCGGCAACGGCGTGCCCGGCGGCAGGCGGAACCTGGGTGGTAGTGGTACGGGTTCGCCGCCGAACTGGCCGTCGCCGCCGTCGACCAGGCACAGCGGGTTGCTCATCGCCTGCTCCAGATCGCCGGCGACCGGCCCGGCGGCGGTTCCGCCAGCGAGGACGCGGACCAGGGCGATGGCGTCGTCTTCCCACTTGGCGTAGGCGCCGGGGAAGGCGGAGCGCTGCACCGCTTGGGCGGCGTCGGTGAGCGGCATGGCCTGCCAGCCGTCGACGCCGAGCAGCGCGCTGTAGAACTTCCCCGCGGTGTAGCGGGGGTCCTGCAGCTGTCCGGGGCTGCCCCAGCCCTGGGAGGGGCGTTGCTGGAACAACCCGACGGAGTCGCGGTCACCGCCGGGCAGGTTCCGCAGCGCGGATTCCTGCATGGCGGTGGCCAGGGCGATCACCCAACCCCGGGGCGGGACACGGCGTTCGGCGCCGACGGCGACGATCGTCGTGGCGTAGGCGACCTGCTCGCCGTCCCAGCCGTCACCGGGGAATCCGCCGGCTGGCGGCATCGGGTGCGTGGTGGGCAGCAGCGGCGCCCCGTCGGTGCCGACCGCGCTGTAGCAGGCGGCGGAGGCAGCGCCGCCGCCGGTGAACAGCGCCCCGATTCCACCGGCACAGAGCACGAGGAGGGCGACCTCGGCCGCGCCGATGGCGGCGAGGGCGCGTGCGCTCACCGGGGTGCCCCGGTCGGTGACGGCAGGGGGCAGCGCTGGCTGCCGTCCCGCTCGTGCCTGTCGGCCGCTTCGATGTCGCTGCGGGGATGTGGGGTGGCGCAGGTCTCGAGCCGGTATGCGGAAACGGGCTCGCCGCCGTCGGTGTGCACGGTGACGGTCGCGGTCGCGGGGTCGATGAGGTAGATCCACTCCGCGTCGAGGTGCGCGGCCTGGCACAGCGGGAACACGCTGACCGGCTCCGGCGGGTCGATGACGCCTGCCGTGGTGGTGGCGAGGGTCATGCCGACCCCGGGGACCGGGCGCTGCCAGGCGAACGCGGGGCTGGTGTCGGCGGTGATGGCGTCGTCGAGGTATTCCCAGTCGTGCGCGAGGACGGCGGTGGCGAGGGCTCGTGTGTCGTGGTGGGCGTGGCCGGCCCAGATCCGGGCGAGGGTGGGCACGACGGCGGCGGGGTGGCCGTCGAAGAGCACGAACCGGGCGTGCACAAGGTGCGCGTTGGCAGGGTTGCTGGTGCCGACGTAGCAGCGGGTGCTCACGTGTTACTCCTTCGATGGGGTCGGTCGCGCCGGCAGGCCGGCGGGGTCGGTGAGCAGGTCGTTGGGGTGCAGCGGGAACTCCACGCCGCGCATCGCGCGCAGCGGCGCCGGTCCGGCCGTGTCGAGGCGCCGGTCGTGGATCAGCAGCAGCGTCGCGGGGCTACCCCAGCCGAGGGTTTCGGCGTTGGCGTCGGCGGCCAGGAGGCAGCCGGCGAGGGTGTGGACAGCGGGGAAGGACAGCACGGTCATCTCCCTCGAAGAGTCGGAAATGGAAGGGACCCCGCAGCCGGCGGCTGCGGGGTCACTGAAGGGCATGTCGGGCGGGGTTCAGCGGTGGTGGCGGTCCCGGCTGCGCCGGCCCGGCGGTGTGGTGAGGGGGTGGTGTCCGCAGACGCCGGTGGCCGAGCGTTTGGCGTGGTACATGGCCTCGTCGGCTTCAGCGAGCAGCTGGCGAGGACTCGTCTGCAGGTGGGTGTGGGTGTAGCCGACGGAGGCGCGGATGCTGATCTCGCCGGTGTCGAGACCGATGGGAGCGGCGCCGATGGCGCGCCAGGCGGCGCGGGCGGCAGCAGCGGTGTCGTCCTGGTCGCCACGGACGAGGAGCGCGAACTCGTCGCCGGACAGGCGGGCGGCGACCTCGACAGGAGCGTCCAGGCCGGCGATCAGCCGCCCCACCTGGGCGAGGAGGACGTTGCCGGTGTCGTGGCCGAAGGTGTCGTTGACGGTCTTGAACCGGTCGAGGTCGAGCAGCACCACACCGCACGGCGCGCCGTCGGTCAGGGCGGCGCGCAGGCGGGTGAGCAGGAAACGCCGGTTGGGCAGGCCGGTGACGTCGTCGTGGGTGGCGTCGTAGCGGGCCGCTTCCAGGGCTTGCTGCTGGCGCCACAGCAGGGCCCCAGCGAGGGCGAGGCCGGCGAGGATCCCGCCGACGGTGGTCACGATCGCGTGCAGGATGGGAGACACTCGTGTCGCTCCTTGAGTAGAAGGAGCACCGGGGGCGGGCGTGAAGCGTCCAAACTTTGACGCCCGCCCTCGGGCTACCTGACGGGTGCGGGCTATCGGCCGGCGCTGGCGGGGGCGAGCTGGAAGGTGGCCGGGCGCTCGACGGTCTGCATGGCGGTGCCGGCGGCGACGAGCTTGGTCGCGGCGTTGACGACCGCGCCGGGGCTGGCCTTGGCCGCGCCGCTGCCTGCGTTGGCGGCGTCGATGAGCTTGCACAGTTCGCCGGTCTTGTACTGCCGGTCCGGATGGGCCTCGAGGATGTCCAGGATCGCCCCGCGCAGCGACCCGCCGGTTCGTCGGGTCTTCGCCGGGCGGGCCTCGACGCGGGTCGCGTCGACGGTGTCGAAGCTGGCCGTTTCCTGGCCCGGCGTCGAGCCGACCGGCGGCTCACCGGCGCTATCGGTTTCGGTGGAAGTGGGCGTGGTGGTCTCAACGGTCGCTGGCTCGAGGTCGGTTCCTACCCGCTCGGTGTGCTCGTCGATCGACGTCCCCGGATCGCCCAGATCGACGGCCGACAGGTCGTCACCATCTCGGCTCTGCTCGTCGGGGGTTTCCCGCTCGACGGTGGGGCCGGGGGTGACCGGGTCGGCAGGAGTTCGCCCGCCAGATTCGCGGGACGTGGCGGTGGCGGCGCGGCCGGCGGCGGTCAGTCGCCACAAGGTGCGCCCGTCGTCGGTGCAGAACCGCTCCGCCTGCCCGGACTCCTCCCACGCGCGCAACTTCGGGGTGGTCGTGGAATAGCCGAGACCGGCCACCTCGGCTACCGCCGCGGCGGTAGCCTCCCCGAGTTCGGCGAGCGCGGCCAGCACCTTGATCGCGCTGTGCGCCGGAAGCGTCTCCTGCGACGTGTCGGTCATACGTATGTCCTTCCTGGTGCGGGGGTTGAGGGCTGTGCACTGATCCACGCTTCGACGGCGGGTTTGATCAAGTGCATCGACCGGATCTCGGGACGTGCCGGTACCGCTCGCATGACCGCTGGCCATCGACGGCGAAGCGATGCGATTCGGTGGCGGCGCGTTGGTGGACGAGGTCCGTCGCGGCGGGAGCGCCAGTGGTGGCGTCTCTGGTCGGGCTGGGCATGGTGGGGCCCCGCGGCCCGACGGCGGCGGGGCGTATTGCGGGCTGGATTGGAGCTCAGCTGGTGTGGGCGGCGTGCAGGCGGCGTAGCGCCCTGCGCTCCAGGTCCCGTACGGCGGCGACGCTGCGGCCCATCATCTGCGCGGTGTGGTCGCGGCGGTAGCCGTCGAGGTAGCGCAGCTGGATCGCCCGCCGCTGCAGGGTGGTGAGCGGGGCGAGGGCATGGCTGAACCCGGGCCGGGCGAGCACGGTCGCCCGCGTCGTCTCCAGGGCGTTGTCGACGGTGTCGACGGTGTTGAGGGTGCGGCCTTCGTAGACGGTGTAGGCGGTGCGGAGGTAGCGGCGCTGCGCCCAGGTGTGGCGGGTGACCGCGCGGGCGGCCAGGCGCAGCATGGACCCGAGCAGGTCAGGCTCGAGCAGGCCCGGGTCGGCCAGCGCGTCGCAGAAGGCGTCGTGAACCAGGTCGTCGGCGCATCCGCTGTCGCGGTCGCGCAGCCGGGCGGCGACGTAGCGGGTCAGGACGTCGGCGGTGCGCCGGTACAGCTCACCGAACGCGTCGCGGTCGCCGCCCTGCAGGCGGAACAGCAGGTCCAGGTCGGCGTCGGTGACGGGCCGGCGCGGTTGTGCGGTCCTCATCGAGGGTTCCCTCCGGTACTGCATTGGGTGGGAACCCCGGGCAGGGCCGTGCGGCCGTGCCCGGGGGTGCGCGGGATCGCGCGGGTGGCCGGGCAACGGCCAGGTCGTGCGGTTGTCAGGACGTCTCAGCGGGCGGCAGGCGCCGCCTGGTGTACGGCTACCGGTGAGCGCCGCCGTCGGTCGGGGTGCCGGATCGCCGTGCCTGCAGGTCGTAGGAGCTGGCGAGGATCTGGCGTGCGCGGCCGGTCAGCGCGGTCAGGCCCATACGCAGCCGGGAGCGAGCCGGGACGCGGGTGGATCCGCTGTGCTGCCAGAACCACAGGTGGGCGCCGATGCTGTAGTAGCCGGCGCGGTCGGGGTGGCAGCGGTCGACCACGTCGAGGCGAATCCGGTCGCCGGTGTCGTGCTCTTCCAGCAGGACGAGCGTGTCGCCGTCGAAGCGCAACCGCGGGTGCTCCCCGGGCATGCTGTCGGATCTCGATGGGCCGTCGAGGTCGGCGGCGATGCGGTGGGCGGTGTCGATCAAGGAGCGGGAAGAGGAATAGAGCGGCCTGTCGCAGGCCGAGCTGTGTTGGCGCCCCAAGCCCGGGGCGCCGGGCGGTGCGGCAACCGGCCATATGGACGGCACGCGGCGCAGCGGGGCGACCTCGGTGTGACAGGTCGTGCGGTGGTCCCTGCTGATGTTTGGACTGCAGTTGTCGGCGGGCGCGCTAAGAGGGCAGGCCAGGCGGGCAGCGCACCTGGCGTCCCCGGTTGGGGTGAGGTGCGCTGGCCCGGCCGGGTCCGCGAGTGGTGGGCTACAGGGCGACGGCGATCAGCCGCTGCTGCGGTGCGAGGGTGTCGAGGTAGCGCAGGGCCTGCTCGAGATAGGTGACGCGGTCGGCAAGGGCGTCGCTGACGGGGGCGAGCTTGCGTCCGTCGGCGGTCAGCAGCGCGTCGCCGACCACGGCAGTGGCTGCGCTGTAGTGCTGGTACGCCAGCGGGCCGGCCTGGTACATCTCCAGCTCCCCGATGCCGGGTTGCCCGGCGCCGGGGTTGGTGGCGGCGTGCAGGCGCATCGCGTTGACGCGGGGTTGGGCATGGAAGTCCGTGGTGGCGGCGTCGTAGGGGTACCGGTCGGGGTTGGCGAGGTGCCGTGCCTCGAAGGCGGGCCATCCGGTGGCGGGTCGGGTGCCGTGAACGGCGTGCTGCCAGATCTGGTGGCGGATGCCGGCGCCGACGGCGGCGGCATGGCGCATGCCAGGCAGGTCGAGCAGTCGGACGGGTCCGCCGGCGCAGGGCGCGGGTTGGCCCCTGCGCAGGCCGATAATGTCGTGGCGCTGCCACAGCCGCAGCCCGGGTACGGCCCAGAAGTGGGCGGTGAGGGTGCCGGTGACGCCGAAGTGCTTGTCGAGCTGGTGGGCGGTGAGCGCCTCACCGGGTAGGTCGTCGGGCAGGCACACGATCATCGTGTGGATGGTCGGGGCCGGCGTGACGTTGGGCCGCGGGACGGGGCGCCTCGTCGCGGGGGCGGGGGCTGGCTTGGCCGTGTGGGTGGTGGCCGCCCGGACGGGGGCCGGCCTGGTGGGGAGGGTGGACACGCGGCTGCCGTGGCGGGTCAGCGGGGTGCCGTTGACGGTTGGGGTCATGAAGGGTCCTCCTTGGTGCGGGGCGCCCGGGGGCGCGCAGAGGCGACCGGCCCATCGGGTGCGTGGGTCGGGTCGAGGAACCTGGGGTCAGGTGGTGCGGGTTGGTTGGTGCGACCTGGAGGGGTCGCCGCGCGGTGCGCGTGCCGACCGGCCGGAGCGGGTGGGCGTGGCGCACCGGGTAGGTGCGGCGAGGGATCCCTGAGGTGGGACCGAACCGGGTGGAGCGATATGTGGGTGAGGGTGTTGCCGAAGAAGGTAGCGGCGGTCTCTCACAGCGCTCCCCGGCCGCACCGCGGCCCGAGAACGGCCTTGGCCTGCACTGTGAGAGATCAACACCCTTGACAGGCGGGTCGCGGGCGCGAACGTTGTGAGAGCCGACCGCACTCACAGCCGATCTTGTTGTCTGACAGACGCGCACTGTAGTGACGTTGTGGGGGCCGCGGGCTGGACGTGACCGCCCGGCAGGTCAAGCAGCTCGCCCAGGCAATGCTGCCCTGGGACGAGACGGGGACCACGACGATGGCCCAACACCAGAAGGTGGTACGCCCCGCCGTCTGCCAGCGGACACCAGGACCTCCAGGTGGGCGGACAGCACGCGAAATTTTTGCAACTACCGACAGTGACCGTTGGCGGGAGCTGATGCGCCGGGCCTCACAGCGGAAGGGACGCGGTGGCTCGGCACTGCTTGCCGCGCCTTCGACGGCGGTGGGGCGACCGCGTCAGCCGCCGAGGCGGCGAGGCGGGTTGCCCGCCAACTACCGTTGAGGCGCTGGAGGACATGGCGGCGGAGCAGGGGGTCGCGTGGTGGTGACCGGTCCCAATGCGTCGGCCCGACGTCGAGGCGGCGGCGGTTTCCTGCGGTGGGTGGAGCTGGCCGAGGCCGACGCGGACCTGTCGGGCTATCCATTCACGCTGCCCGTCGTCGAAGGGCTACGGGCGGCGGGCCGGCTGGAACTGGATCCGGCGGTGACGTTTCTGGTCGGCGACAACGGCACCGGCAAGTCGACGTTGATCGAGGCGGTCGCGGTGGCGTCCGGGTTCAACCCCGAGGGCGGATCAGCCAACTTCCGGTTCAGCACCCGCGCCACAGAGTCGCCCCTGGGTGGGTACCTGCGACTGGTTCGCGGGGTCGGTAAGCCGCGCACCGGGTTCTTCCTGCGCGCCGAGTCGTTCTACAACGTGGCCACTGAGATCGACCGCCTCGGTGTCGGCAATAGCTATGGCGGCCGCAGCCTGCACGAGCGTTCCCACGGCGAGTCGTTCCTCGACCTGGCTACCCACCGGTTCGGGTCGCGTGGGCTGTACCTGCTCGACGAGCCGGAGGCCGCGCTGTCGGTGCACGGCTGCCTGGCGATGCTCACCCGGATCCGCGACCTCGCTGAGACCGGTTCGCAGTTCGTCGTGGCCACCCATTCACCGATCCTGCTGGCCGTACCGCACGCGCGGATCCTGCAGATCGACGTCACCGGCACCATCAGCGAGGTCAGCTACGACGAGGCGCAGCCGGTGGTGTTGACCCGCTCGTTCCTGGCCGACCCGCAGCGGTACCTGCACTACCTGTTCGGCGACGACCGTTGACCCGCACGGTCGGACCGGAACATGCAGGCGCCGCCCGGCCCGCGGCAGGTCCCGAAGGGGTGGGCATAGAGCCGGCCGGGCTCCCTCGAACGTCCCGCGTTCGAGGTGCGAGCCTCCCGCGCCTTCGGCCGGTGGAGCCCTGCGAGCGACGGAGAGCCTCCGAGTGGTTGCCCTGCCGGTGCAGGCGAGCTATTCGGCGTCGTCGCCGTCGGTGACCCGAGGTGGGCGGTGCACGGCAATCCACGCCTCAACGTCGGCGCGCAGCCAAACCGTGGTCCCATGCAGGCGTTGGAACGGCTCCGGGAAGGTCGGGTAGCGCACGAGCTGACGCATACGGGTTCGGCTCACGCCGAGCAGTTCTTGCAGCTCGTGGGGGCCGACCAGCGGCCCCGGGACCTCACCCACACCGCGACCGTAGGCCGATCTGGCAGTGCCGAATTAGGACTACCTACTTGCGCAGTCCTTTCGAGTGGCCCAGAGTGATCCCATGGCGGCCGTCCGGTGGAGGACCCGAACCGGCGGGCGGTCGCCACCTCAACTCGACAGGAGGGGCAAAGGTGGAGCAGGCGACCGAGCTGGAGTGGCTGCGCGAACGGGTGAAGGGCTTGGAGACGGCGTTGAAATGCTCGCGGCGGGAGCTGTTCGACATGCGCTGCCGATTGGCGCTGATGGCCCGCGTGGCGGAGGATCTCGACCGCGTTCGGCGGGCTCCCGGGGTAGCGATGGGTGCGATCAACGCGGCGTTGTACTCCGAGACCCCGAACGTGCTGCGGGTCGGTCGACACGTGTCGCGGCGGGGGCCGGGGCACGTCGTCGAGCCGGGTGGCGGGGGCCTTCTGGGCTGAGTCACTCCAGGCCGAAGGGCCGTTCGCGCTGGGAATCGGAGTTTGAACCGGCGTGTGGCTCTGACGGCCTGAGTTGGCCTCAGTGGGCCCGGGCGACTGTTCGACCGCCGGTGCCACCAGGACGGCTATAACTGGCCCCACCGCGAAGACGATCGGAACTGCCTTCAACACGGTGAGTCACCGCAGCGGACTTGGCTTACCCTATGCCGGCCAACACCGCCGCCGGTGCGAACCCATCCTCATTTGCCGAGAACCGGCTGACGCGCCGCTACCCCCGCGTCCAACGATCATTGGCGCCATCGCCCCGATCGATGACGGCGTGCGTGACGACAGAGACGTGATCATCCACCAGCTGCCGTAGCTCGACGACGGGGAGCAATGATCAGAACCTGTGGATGGTGCTCGCCGCTGACAAGGGTCAGGATCGTCATCTGACAAGACCCGCTTGATTCCTCTCGGCTTGACGCATGCTGTTATGGGTATATGATGGTTGCCATGGCACGAGCAGCGACGACGTCGGACGTCTTCAACGCGATCGCCGAGCCGCGGCGCCGGGAGATCCTGGTGCTGCTGCGGGCGGGTGAGCGGCCGGTGACCGAGTTGGCGCAGGAGCTGGGGATGACCCAGCCGGGGGCGTCCAAACACCTGCGGGTGCTCCGGGAGGTCGGGCTGGTGCGGGACCGCAAGGCAGGCAAGCAGCGCCTGTACGGCCTTGACGCCCGCGGGCTGCGACCGGTTCACGAGTGGACCGGCGGGTTCGAGCGGTTCTGGAACGAGAGCTTCGACCGGCTGGACGCGTACGTGCAGGACCTGAAGCAGGCAAGGCAGGAGGAGTAGCTGATGAGCGAGATGGGACGAGGAGCGCCGGCGCAGTCCGCGACGGCTGACCGCGAGATCGTGATCTCCCGGGTCATCAATGCCCCACGGGAGCTGGTGTTCGAGGCGTTCACCGAGGTGCGGCACCTGTCGCGGTGGTGGGGGCCGGAGGGGTTCACCACCACCACGCGGGCGTTCGAGTTCCGCGTCGGCGGGGAGTGGGACTTCGTGATGCACGGGCCGGACGGGACGGACTACCAGGAGTGGATCTCCTGGACCGAGATCGTCCCGCCGGAGGGGATCGCGCTGCTGCACGGTGAGTCCCGCGGCGACCCGAACGCCTTCGAGTCGGTCTTGACGTTCGCGCCCGACGGGGCGGCGACCCGGATCGAGATGCGCACGGTGTTCCCCACCAAGGAGCTGCGAGACGAGGCGGTCGAGAAGTACCACGCGATCGAGGGCGGCCAGCAGACCCTGAGCAACCTGGCTGCCTACGTCACCGAGATCGTTCGGAAGGGAGTTGAGGGCTGATGGCCGGGAAGGTGTTCTTCAGTGTGTCGATGTCGCTGGACGGGTTCATCGCGCCCGAGTCCCTCGGGGACTTGATGGGGCAGCAGTGGATGGAACTGCAGCAGTGGATCTTCCCGCAGCGGTTCATCCGGGAGAACCTGAAGCTCGGCGAGGGCGGCGAGGAGGGGCGCGACAACGACATCGTGCGGGAGACGTTCGAGCGCACCGGCGCGAGCGTGATGGGCAAGCGCATGTTCGACGCCGGCGAGCAGGCGTGGCCGGAGGAGGCGCCGTTCCACACGCCGGTCTTCGTCGTGACGCACGAGAAGCGTGACCCCTGGGAGCGGCCGGGTGGGACCACCTTCCACTTCGTCAACGACGGCATCGAGCCCGCGCTCGACCAGGCCCGCGAGGCCGCCGGCGACCGGGACGTCCGCATCGCGGGCGGCGGCGCAACGATCCTGGAGTACGTGAACGCTAACCTGATCGACGAGTTCTCGATCGCGCTCTCACCCGTGCTGTTCGGCTCCGGAATCCGCCTGTTCGAGGGCGTGGACGCGGGCCGCGTGGCCCTGGAGCCAGTCCGCGCAGAGCCCTCCCCGAGGGTGACGCACCTGACCTACGCAGTCCGGGAGCGGTAACTGTCTCGACCTCAGCGCTCCCCCGCCGAGGTCAGCAGCGCGGTGAGATCCTCGACGCTCTGAGCGTCAGGAAGGGCGAGCGTTCGGGCCGCGATCTCGGCCGCGCGCTCCTCCGGGAGGGACGTCACGGCGTTGTTGTGGAACTTCCTCGCCAGCTCCTCGTCGGACAGGGGTTGCCGAGGCCGCCGCGGTTGACCTCGACGCGGGCCTCGAGGTCCTCGGCCGTGCGGGTGGTCACGCGCAGGACGGCGGGGAAGGCGTGCGAGAACGACGCGCTGCAGCACTCGTCCTCGACGCAGCGCACCAGGGCGGCCACGGCGAGGCGGCGGGGGTCACGGGCGGCGGCGGCGCGGCGACCGTGTAGGGGCCGCTGAACGCCGCGTGGTACCCGGAGGCCGGCCGTGCCTTGGCCTCGGGTGGCTCGGCGATCGTGCGCAGGACGGGCTTGCGCCGCGACCATAACACCGAGAAAGAAGGCGCCAGCTCAGCCGTCAGGGTAGTGCGCAGGTCGCAGAAGCGTCCGCCTCAGCACGACGGCGCATTTCGCCACTCGGCGGACGCCAACGCATCCGGATTTGCCGCGAAGCGCGCTACGAGCCCGCGGATACAGCGGTCAGTCAGTGGCGACCCAAACTAACGCAGCGTTACGGCGTGTCCCGTGCTCAATAGGGTCGTGGGGCCGGATCAAGCCGTCCTGGTGGGGCCAACTTCAGGCCGTCAGAGCCAGGCGTGGGTATGTGCCGTGAACGCTGCGGCTATCTGAGGATTTGCGCTACACCCATGTCAGAGGTCGTCCTCGGCGTGAAATCGGTGGGGGTTGGTGGCGGTGTTGCGGGGCCCGTGGTCGCTGGGCAGTTCGTGCAGCCAGCGGCGGGGTCCGGGGTCGGCGGTGAGGGTCCATGCGGGCCCGGCGGGGTGCTCGCCATGCAGGCCGGTGGCGATGGGCATGGCGGTGGGTACGCCGGTGAGGGCGTCGATCAGGTTGGCTTCGCGGCGCCGGTTCGGTACGCGCAGCAGGACCGGGTAGCGGGGGCCGAACTCGGCGAGGCGCTCGTAGGCGCGGAGCTTGCGCACCACGGTGGCGAGGGGCTCGGTGCCGTTGTCGTGTTCGAGGAAGAACCCCACGGTTCGGCCGCCGGCCTGCCAGATGCCGTGGGCGTCGGGTCGGATCTCGGCGAGGGCGTAGGCGGCGGTGGTGTGCTGCTCGGACCACCACCGCGCGAGGCGGGCGCCTGCGTCGGTGCGGGTGTAGGCGAGCAGGTCGACGAAGAGTTGGTTGGTGCCGAGCAGGTGCCGCAGCCTCGGGCTGCCGATGATGCGTTCGGTGCGTTCGATGCTGCTGCGCGGCGGCCGTGCATTCGCCCGCTGCGGATCGGTGTAGGTGGTGGGGTGCACGAGCATGCCGAGCGGGCCGAGGGTGTAGAGGTTCTGGTTGTCGCCGGTGGTGACGTCGACGAACCGGTGCACGGCGTCGATGGCGTGCAGGGTGGCCAGCCGCAGCCGGGCCGAGCGAGCCGACGGGAACAGGGCTTGGGTGACCTGCTCGGTGGGCAGCACGTAGTGCTCGGCGAGCCAGGCCAGAAGCTGGCGGTCGCGCAGGGTCAGGCGACGCAAGTAGGCCAGGCGCTGCCGCTTGCTGGCGGGGGAACGGGAGGAGGACGGACGAGACGCGGGAGTGGAGGATTCGCTGGACATGAGGGGATCTCCTCAGGAAGTAGAAGTAGTGGATCCCTCCCATGAGGAGGGAGTCTGGAACTGTCGACGCCGATGACGATGGGCACTCACGGGCGGTGTGCTGCGCTGACAGACCCATCCGGGCGCCCGGCGTCGACGTGAGCTGGTGGGAGGTCGTGAAGGACCGGTGAACCCTCAGCGGAAGGCGTCACGGAAGGGCGAGATTCGCTGCGACACGCCGCCGTCCAGTAGGTCGGCGGGAGGGCGGTCAGGGGTTGCGGGTCTTGCGGCTGCCGCGCTTGGTGCTGGCGATGTCGCCAGCGCTGCCCGCGTCGGTGCTGGTGCCGGGCCGCTCGCCGCGGGAGAGCCGGTCGACGAGGGCGTCGATGGCGCTGGCGTCCTGCGGCGTGATGGCTGCCGCGGCGACCTGCCGGATCGCGGTCGCCTCGCCGACGACCGGCTTGGGCGGGCGCGTTTTCATGGTGAACGCCGGTGTCTGCCGTCCGTCGGCGACGAGGCGGGTGGCGGCGGTGTAGGCGTCGAGGTGGGTCAGGTCGTGCTCGTCGAGTTCCGGCAGCGTGTGCCGAGCGAGGACCCGGGCATCTTCCGGCGCACAGGAGAAGTAGATCTTGTTCCGGGCGTTCGCCGAAGCCGCCGCGAGGAGGTCCTTGGGGAACTGGGCCAGGTCCTGGTGGGACAGGACCAAGGACAACCGGTACTTGCGGGCCTCGGCGAGCATCGTGTCCAGCGAGTTGGCGAGGGTGAGGAAGTTCTGTGCCTCGTCGATGATCAAGGTGGCGTCGCGGCGCTTGTCGGGGTCGATGCGAGCGCGGGCGGTGGCGGCCTGCCACACCTGCGCCAGGACGAGGGAGCCTAGGAGCTTGCTGGTGTCCTCACCGAGCTGGCCCTTGGGAATGCGGACCAACAGCGCTCCGCCGTCGAGGACCTTGCCCATGTCGAAGCTGGAGTGCGGGTAGCGCATGGTGCGCTTGACGAAGTCCCGGAGAAGGAACGCCCGCAGGCGGGCGAGGACAGGGCCGATGACCTGGGAGCGCAGGGCCGGGTTGAGCTCGTCGTACCACTGCCAGAACCCGGACAGCCCTGCCGGGTCGTCGAGGTTGACCGTCATCGCCGACCGGAACTGCGCCGAGTTCAACAAGGGTGGGATGTGCTGGAGGGTGACGTTCGCGTGGCGCAGCAGGGTCAGGCACGCCACCCTCATCACGTCGTCCATCCGCGGCCCCCACGCCTTGGCGAAGATGTTCCCGAAGATCGACACCAGGTTGTCCACGACCAGGTCCGGGTCATCGCCGGACAGCGGGTTCAACGTGGGCGGGTTGGGCTGGTCGGGGTCGAACAGCACCACCCGGTCCGCGACCGTGGCGGGGAGCCGGTCGAGGATGTCGAGGACCATGTCGCCGTGGGGGTCGATGACGACCGTGCCGCGACCGGCTTTGATGTCGTCGACGGCCATGTTGACCAGCAGTGTGGTCTTCCCGGAGCCGGTGGATCCGATCACGTGCAGGTGATAGCGCGAATCCGGCACGGACAGGGCGACGCCGTGGCCGCCGACCTCGGCAGTGCCGAGGACCTTCGTGCCACGTCCGCCGGTGGGCACGGCGACGGGGGTGGGCATGGACTTCGCGCGGGCCCGGTCGAGGCCCGGGACGGCGAGGTCGCGGGGCAGCGCGGCGAGGGCGGCCAGCTCCGGGGTGGACGTCAGGAACCCTGAGCCGAGGCGCCGGCCGGCGAGGACGGCGACGGGCGCAGACATGCGGGTGCGGTGGGTGAGGCGGTTGCGGCCGGAGTAGACCGCGAACGACGAGGCGATCGTGGCGGCCACCCCACCGAGCCGTTCCAGCGGGCTGGAGCCGCCGCGCTGGCTGTCCTTGGCAACGGCGTAGCGGACTGCGGTCTGCCACAGCGGGTGGGATGTCTTGTCGAGGATTGCCCGCACGTCCCGCTCCACTCCCGGGTCCCGCCGCCCGGTTGACGGGGCGGGACGGGTCATCCCGCCGGTGCGCCCTGGCAGGAACAGCTCGATGAGCCACAGCAGCGGGGCGGCGGGGTTGATCGCCGGTACGGCGGTCTTGCCGTCGCGAAGCCGTGCGGCGGCACGTCGGGCGCGCAGAGCGCGTCGGGGTGTGGCGGGGCGGGCGAGGACCTGCACGCAGGCATTTTCATCGGCCCGCAGCCCGGACCCGGCGGACATCAGCGCCCGCAGGGGGTCGTTGTCGTGGTCGGTGGTCAGTGGGAGCCACTCGGCGGCGGTGGGCAGCAGGTGCCCGCCGACCGCCGCTGGTACGTCGAGGGGGATCGGGGGCGTGGCGGTGTCGTCGGTGGTGGTGGTGGCGCCGGGCCAGGCGGCGCGGATCGCGGCCTCGACGGCGCCGGGCGGCACGGTGCCGGGCACCCATACCGAGATGAGCAGTTGCCGCCCGGTCCAGGTGTACTGCCACGCCACGTGAGGGCTGCCGTAGAGCAGACGCCGCCACCGGGACGGGGTCAGAGTTCCCGCGAGGTTCGCCCACAGGGCGGCGGCGCCGTGCGGGTCGACTTCAGGTGGCGGGGCGATCGTGACCAGGCGGGCGCCGATGGCGTGCCGCCGGTGCCGCCACACCTGGAGGAGGTTGCGTGCCGCGACGTAGGCGATGAGCGCGGCGGCCGCTACGGCGAGCAGCCATGGCCGCTGTGTGGCCCACTGCGCGCCGTCAACGACCCATCGGCCCGGGCCGGCCGGGGGCGCCACGAACCCGGCGCCCGGCCCCGAAGGGCTGGGCGCCGGTGTGGCTGGGGCCGGGATGGTCGTGTCTGGTGGTCTCATAGGTCGTCTGCCTCCTCGTCGTCGAGGGCGGCCACCTCTGCCGGCCGGGTCGTGCACAGCAGGTGCTCAGCATTGGAGGAGATGGCCTCGAAGCTGCTGCGGTTGGTGCCAGAGATGAGCAGCCCCTGTCCGGTTCGGGCGGTGAGCAGCAGCCGCCGTTCCCCGGCGGTGAGGCCGAACGCGTCGCCGATGGCTTCGATGGCCTGGGGGGCCTGCTTGAGCAGGACCTGGGTGGCGGCGTTGGCGACGACGGCCTGGCCGAGGTCGGTGCCGAGGACGTCGGCGACGTCCTGGGTGATGACGGTCAGGCCGGCGTTGCGCTTGCGGGCGGCCTTGGACATGCGGAACAGGAACCGGCTGCCTTCGCCGTCGCGCATGAGCAGCCACGCCTCGTCGACGACGACGAGCCGGTGGGTGGCCAGGCGGGCCCGGCCGGGGGTGTCAACGTCGCGCCAGATGGAGTCGAGGGCGAGGAGGGTGCCGACGGTGCGCAGCTCGTCGGGCAGGTGCCGCAGCGACCACACCACCAGGTGCCCCTCGGGGCGGGTGGTGGTCGGCCCGTCGAACAGGTCGGAGAACGACCCTTCGACCCAGGGTGCGAGCCGGGCGGCGAGCTGCCGCGCCGCCGGATCCGCGTCGGCTTGCAGGGTCGCGGCGAGGTCGCGCAGCAGTGGGGCTGGGCGGTGGTGGGTGGCCGGGTCGGCGGTGATGCCTGCCTGCCGGTAGACGGCCAGGATCGCCCGGTCCAGTGCGGCGCGTTCGGCCGGCGGCGGCTGCTGCCCGAGTAGCACAGCGGTGAGGGTGTGCAGGAACAGGCCGCGGCGGGTGAGCACGTCCGGGCGGGTGTCCCCGGCGGGCAGGTCCAGCGGATTGACTCTCACTCCGGCAGCGCCGAGGCGCACGATGGCCCCGCCGACGGCGTCGGCGAGGCGCAGGTACTCGTCCTCGGGGTCGATGACTGCGATCTGAACCCCTTGGTACAGGTTCCGCAGGATCTCGAGTTTGACGAAGTAGCTCTTGCCGGCGCCGGAGCGAGCGAGGACGACGGAGTTGTGGTTCTCCTGTGCCCACCGGTCCCACCACACGATGCCCCCGGAGTCCGGGTTGACCCCGTACAGCAGTCCACCCTCGGTCGGCGGGTCGCCGGGCAGCGGCGCGGGCAGGTCGGCGCTGGCGAGGGGAAATGCGGCGGCTAGGGCGGCGGTGTCCATGGTGCGCCGCATCTGCAGGGAGTCCGTGGCGAGGGGCAGGGTGGTGGTCCACCCGGCGAGGTGTCGCCACGTGGCGGGTTGCACCTCGATCAGGGTCGAGGCGGCGGCGGCTTTGACCTGCGCGCACGCCTCGAGTAGTTCGTCCTCGGTGCGGGCGTGCACGGTCAGGTACAGGCCGACGCGGAACAGCTTCGCCGCCCCGCGGGCGAGACGCTCGGCGAGGTCCGCGGCGTCGTCCGCTGCCGCCTCGACGGCAGGGTCGGGCAGTTTGCCCCGCCCGCTGTCAGCCCGCCGGGACGATTCGAACCGGGCCCGCTGGCTACGCAACCTTGATGCCGCGACCGGCGCCGGTAGTGGGTCGATGTGCAGGGCCAGGTCGAGCCGGCCCGGCCAGGACAGCAGCGGCTCCAGCCAGGCGGGGCCGACTTCGGCCGGGTAGCCGGTGACCACGAGGGTCGCGGCGTAGCCGTCGCCGACCCGCAGCATGCGCGGGGTGACCTCCACGGAGGCGGGAGCGACCGCGGCCGCCAGCCCGGTGGATGATTCGGCTCGGTCGGTTGTGGTGGCCTGTCTGAGAGTCCTCATGTCCGTCGCTTCTTTCTGCGCGGTGCCCGCTCAACCGAGGGGGGTGAGCTGATGACGGTGTCGGGTGCGGCCAAGCCACCAGGACGGGGCGGCCGGTACGGGTCGGCTGCTGCGGCGATCGCGGCGGTGACCGCCGCCCCATCGAGGGCGCGGGTGGCGACGCCGAGGCCGGACAGGGCCCGGACGGTGTCGTCAGCGCGGCGGCGGGCGGCGTGCTCACCCCGCTCCCCGGCGCCGGTGCGGGTGACGATGAGGACCTGCCGCCGCAGCGGATCCCGCCGCTGCGCCAGTTCGTCGAGAAACTGAGCGTGATCCGCCGCCGAGTCCGCGAGGGCCGGGTGCGGGAGGTCGTCCGCCGCGTGGGCGAGCTTGCGCGCGTGAGAGCGCAGGTCGACCGGCTGCGCCGACACGACAATCTGCGTCGGCGTGGACAGCGAGTTGAGCCACCGGCCGAACGTGTCGACCAGCGCCGCCTGCTCGTCCGGAGTGCGCAGGGCGAGGTTGACGTTGGTAGCGGCGACCATCGCCGCCCGGGCGCCGCCGAGGCGGATCTCCCCGCTGTCGTCGATCGCATCGGCGGGCAGCTTCAACGGCGCGGGCAGCATCACGGTGCTCCTCGGGGCTTGCACCCAGTCCGGCGTCTTCGATGTCGTGTCGGTGGTCGACAGCGCCCGTGGTGCCCGCGAGTGCCGCACGGCGGCGAGCAGCCACACGTCCAGGGACAGGCCGTCGCGGCGGCCCACGGCGATGCCGAACACCAGCCCACCCATGACGACAGCCGCGCCGAGCAGCACCGGCGCCGGCAGCAGGTCGTGCAGGGCCCGCCATGCGCCGTAGAAGGCGAGGGCGGCTACGGCGAGGATGGCCAGCTGCCGGAACGTGAGCCCATAGAGCACCTTGTCGGGTGCGTCGACGTCGGCGGGCATCCGCGCCCGGTGCGGCTCGGCGTCCCGGTCGTGTCGACTCATCGGGTCACCGCCCGGATCCGGCCCAGGCCGGGTATCGACCGGGTGACCTGCTGCACCACGATCACCCGCACCGCCGCGCCGAGCATGTTCGCGCCCCCGCCACCGCCGCTGGTGGAGACGCAGCGGCGCATCAGGGCGGGCACCCGCAGCGTGGTCCACAGCATGACCATCACCAAGAACAGGTTGATCACCCCGCCCGGATCCACCGGCAGCCCGAGCACGGGCAGCAAATTGTCGGGGTCGGTGAGCATCCACTGCCCGGCGTAGAGGGTGAACCCCTGCACCACCGGCACCGCGAGGGTGCCGGCGTAGGACCGCCACCACAGCCGCGCCACCGGGTCGGTCTGCGGCAGTGCGTGGCAGGCGAGGGCCAGGGGAGCGAACGCGGTGAGCACCAGCACGACGGCGAACCTGACGATCACGCTGAACGCGGTGCTGGCCAGAAGGACCGCGATGATGGCCACGCAGACGACGAACAGCAGCACCGCGGTCTTGTCCTGACCGGCGGCGATGTGAGCCTTGATCGCTCGCAGCGCTCCGTCGCTGTCCCCCTCGTCGGTGGTCAGGGCGGCGGTGAGGGCGTTGGCGAGGTCGATGAGCATGCCGCACCACAGCTGCGAGAAGTGAGCGGCGACGAAGCCGACGATCAAGCGGGGGATGAAATCCTTGACGGTGTAGCGGGAGCCTTCGCTGCCGCCAGCGGTCATGGTGAGCACACCAGCGGCGACGAACGCCAGGACGAACACGGTGTCCACGACGAGGACCGAACGGCCAGTCAACGCCTGCACCTGCGGCAGCGCGGTGACGTTCGGGGTGACCAGCAGCGCGCTGCTGATCACCCCGAACAGCGCGTCCAGACAGGCCAGGGTCGCCGCCGCCAGCCAGTCCAGGATCTGATCGAGCAACCAACCCATAACGGCCTCAGCCCCCGACGATGCCCTGGACGACCTGCAGCAGCACCGGCGCGAGAACCGCCAGGCCGTAACCGACCAGGGCGTTCTTCAGCGCACCCTTGGCCCTGTCGACCTGGGCCGGGTCACCCCCGGCGGTAGCCCAGTAGACGCCTGCCAGGACGAGGAACAGGGTGGCGACGGCGGCGAGGATGCCCATCAGCCACGTCTGCAGGTTTCCGATCACGACCGGCAGCGAGTTCACCGCCAGGTACACCGGCTCGCCCGTGTCGGCGAACGCCGTCGCCGGAACGGATAGGAACAGGGCGACCTGAGCCGCGACCGCGACAGTCCGGCCGGAGAGGCGGATGGTGCGGTGGTGGGTGAGGGCACGCAGGCGTGCCGGGATGCGGGACATGAGTGGGGTCACCTCCGGCCCCGCCGCCGTCACCACGGGCGGGGCGGCGGGGCGCTAGCGGGCGGTCAAGAGGACCGCGACCGGGCCCAGAGAACGGGACGCGCCATGAGCCGCACTGGCCTCGGGAGGAGCTCGTCCTCCCTCGCGGGTTGCGGTGTTCGATGAGGTGTCAGCGCACCAAGCACTGCGCGGCACCCAAGGCGTCCAGCTCGCGGCGGCCCGACGATGTCCGGGCCCGGCGGCGGGCGGAACCTCCTGGGTGCCCGGCACGGGCCGGGCGGGAAGAGTTCCGCACCCTCAAACCCGCGTTTGTGTGCTCTGGCGAACACGGTCCCCGCTCACAGCGGCTCACAGCGCCACCCAGATGTCTCCCACCGCAGGTCACACGAGGGGTATGTTCGCTCGATGTACTCGATGCAGGTCTCTCATCACGTGAGTGCTTCGCGTCCAGCCGTCTACAGGGCGCTTTTGGACCCGGACGCGATCGCGAAGTGGCGGGTGCCGGCCGGCATGAGCAGCTACGTGCATGAATTCGACGCCCGCGAAGGTGGCTCCTTCCGCGTCTCGCTCACGTACGACGCGCCGGATGGCACCGGCAAGTCCGCACCACACACCGACACTTACCACGGCCACTTTCTGAAGCTCGTCCCGAACGAGCAGCTGGTGGAAGTGCTCGAGTTTGAGACCGCAGACCCCGCGCTTCAAGGCACGATGACGATGACGACCACGCTCACCGATACAGATGGCGGCACTGAGGTCCTCGTCGTGCATGACGGCATCCCCGATGGTGTGCCCGCGGCCGACAACGAGACGGGTACCCGCATGGCACTGGCAAAGCTTGCCCAGCTCGTTGAGGCGGACGAGCGCACGTGGTAACCAGCGATCGACGCTATTAGCCTCGCGTGTCGGGGTCCATCGCAGGTGCAGGGCGGGCACAGCCGAACGTCCTCGCCGGCGGGTCGGGTGAGACCGGCGAGGACGTTCACGGGGTTCGCGTGTGGCGGCACCGGATTGACCCGGTGCGCAGGTGTGACTCAGGCGGCGAGCGCCGTCGGCGCGGACACCGGCATCTGATCGGCGATGCGGCGGCTAACCGCGGCGAGGCCGGTGCGGGTGGCCGAGCGGTGCACGGCTTGATGGGCGAGCTCGTCAGCCGTCTGCTGGCTGGTGACGCCGGTGAGCAGCCCTTTGGCGAGGGCGTCGGCGAGGCGGCTGTCGATCCGTCCCAGCCGCATGCGCAACGCGTCGACGGTGATACCGAGGCGGGCGGCGACCGGTTCGATCGACCGCCGCCCGAGCCGGACGTCGATGTAGGGCTGCTCGTCCTCCCGGTCGAGGATGCCCAGGCCGACCGCCCGTTGGACGAGCAGATCCGGGTGCCCGTAGGGCACGGTTGGGGTGCGGGGACCGGTGACGTGGTCGACGTTGTCCACCGACGTGTACTCGCTGGCCTGTTGGCGCAGGGCGTAGCCGGCCCGAAACGCCGCCCGGCACAACGCCGCGTAGGGGGCGTCGCGGGCCAGGTCGACCCGGTCGCGCAGCGCGGCCAGGAAGCCGGTGAGGACCTCCGCGCCGATGTCGTCCGGATCGCCGCCGTAGCCGGCGCACAAATGACTGGCGTAGCGGCGCAGCGCCGGCATCGCCATGCCGACCGCGGCGATCACCCACGCCGGCCCGTCGAGGCGGGCACGGCGGATCAACTCCCGCCACACCTCGTCGCGCGCTGAGAAAGCGCGCGTGTGCGCGAGGAGCCAATCCCGCAGCGCCGGCAGTGTCATGACATGGCAGGGCAGGCCGGTGCCAGGGTCGAACGTGTCAAGGTCGAGTGTCATCGGTGCGGGGTCGCAGGTCAGTGCCGCGAACGCGGCGTCGGCGGCGTCCAGCGGGGAGGCGGGCCAGTCGATGTCAGAGGCGGTCATGTCACACTCCAGCAACCAAGATCGTCGGTTGACGCCGTGGTGGTGTCGCTGCGTCAGGAGGCGCCGATTACGACACGAGCCCCTCACAAGCACTCACAGCGCAGGTTGCGCCGGGTCTGACACCGCCGCGCCGACGATGGCACGATCTCTGACGCCGAATCCCTGGCATCGACTGTGATCGTTGACAGCGGCGTGTGACACAGCCCCTGAACTGCACTGTGACACCGCCAACCGCTATGGCATCGACTCTCCCCGCGCGGCGGGCGAGGTGTCCGCCCGACTGGTGACGGCGACGATGACAACGCCGGCGATGACACTCACAGCCGCTCACGAGCGCCCACAACGACTAGCGTCCGGCTGCGGCGACACGGTCGCAGACCGCAATGTCACACCGGACGCCGTCGATGTCATCGCGGCGTCGACCGCTGAGACCACGGTGCAGTCATCGGGGCGTGGCAGCCCGATGTCATCGGAGACGGTGTCATGACACGGCCGGCGACGACCGCACCTATCACCGCAGGGGCCGACCGGCAGATGTCATAGACGTCAATCCATGTAGGTGCGGGTACATCATGATGCGGAGGCCAGGAACTTCGGACAACACCAGGTCCTTCCAGAACGTCGCCAGCCACGGCGTGCTCTACAGGTGTCGGCGCGCGTGCGCGAGCGGGGGCAGCAGCACGCCAGCTCGCTGGTTCCGCCTTCAGGTAAGGAGCTGAGCGGCAATACGGACGGCCACGGACCGCAGCTCTTCTGTTCGGCCGTGGGGCGGCAGCAGTGACCCGGCGGCCGCCAACCTATGCACCAACCGTCCGACTGAAAATCGGAAGGTCGGCGGTTCGACCCCGCCCTTGGCCACATGGCCTTTCGCCGGGCTGCCGGTCCCCACTTGCGCAAACGTGGGTGGGGACCTCTTTGTATCTGCCCCTGCCGCCTTGGTCGCCGTTGCCTTGGTTGGCCGTGCTTGGCCGGTGATCCCGGCCGCCTGTTGCACGTAGATTGCACGCCGCCCCGCCTTGGCAAGCCATCGCTACATCTGGCTATCATCACCGTGTGACGATTAATTGCACCCCGGGGCTCGGCCCTGCCGTGGCGTTGTTCCGGTCCCTCGGCGACCCGACCCGGCTGGCCATCCTGCGCCGAATCGCGACCGGCGAGGCTCGGGTGGTGGACCTGACGGGCGAGTTGGGGTTGGCGCAGTCGACGGTGTCGAAGCACCTGGCGTGTCTTCGTGACTGCGGCCTGATCGACTACCGCGTCGAGGGTCGCCAGTCGTTCTATGCCCTGACCCGCCCAGAGCTGCTGGACCTGCTGCGCTCGGCAGAACAGGTTCTGGCCGCGACCGGCGAGGCGGTCGCATTGTGCCCGGTCTACGGGAGCCCGGCCGATTCCCCGGCGGAGCTGAGGGCATGAGCGCCTCCTTGCTCACCCCGGAGCGTCGTGTGGTGCTGTCCCGGCGCAGCCTGTGGCTCGCCTACGCCACCGCCGGCTACAACCTGCTGGAGGGCCTGGTCGCGATCACCGCTGGCGCTGCGGCTTCCTCCACGGCGCTGATCGGCTTCGGCCTGGACTCGTTCGTCGAGGTGTCCAGCGCGGCCGTATTGATCTGGCAGTTCCGCTCGCGGGTGCCCGAGGATCGGGAGCGGCTGGCGCTGCGGCTGATCGGCGCGTCGTTCTTCGCTCTGGCCGCCTGGGTGACGTTCGATGCCGTCCGGTCGCTGCTGGCCGGCGGCGACGCTGACGCCAGCCCGGTGGGGATCGGCCTTGCCATCGCGTCGCTGCTCGTGATGCCGCTGCTCGTGCGGGCCAAGCGCCGCACCGGCCGGGAACTCGGCTCGGCCACGGTCATGGCCGACTCGACCCAGACCATGCTGTGCACCTACCTCTCGGCGGTGCTGCTCGTCGGCCTGGTCCTCAACGCCGTCTGGGGCTGGTCGTGGGCCGACCCGATCGCCGCGCTCGTCATCGCCGGGGTCGCGGTCAAGGAAGGCGTTGAAGCCTGGCGCGGTGAACACTGCGACGACTGCGCACCCCTGCCTGCCGTCGACGCCGCCACCGGCCAAGGCTCGGGCTGCACCGATGGTTGCTGCACCGACCGGAAGGCGTAACCCGTGGCCTGGCTCGCGCTGCTGCTCTACCTGCTGGGTCTGCTGCTCGCCTTCGGCTGGCGCACCCTGACCCAATGGCGTCGCACCGGCGACACCGTTCCGCTGCGAAGCGGGGCAACCACGCGCTCGTGAGGCGAGACATCGGGGCTAAGTACCTCATTTCGCGCTGGTTGTGAGCGGCTGTGAGCCGTTGTGAGAACGGGGGCGTTCGCCAGAGCACACAAACACGGGTTTGAGGGTGTCAGCGCACTGCCCGCGCGGCGCGGAGCCGACACCACATGAGCGAGCACACGCCGCAGCACCACGCCCCCGCCCGCCCCGTCGACCCGGACCGCTCCGGCGCCGACCCGACCCTGACCGATCTTGTGGCCGGCGACCCGCCGGTGCCGATCACCGTGTGGCGCACCGCCCGAACCTCCGCCGACGCAGGCCGCACCGTCGGCGCCCGCTTGGCCTACCGCCTCGTGTCCGCCTACAGCCGGCCCGGCGACACTGTCGTCGACTGCACCGACGACCACGCCCTCACCACCGCCTGCCTCGCCGGGCGGCGCCGGCACCACCCCGGCCGGTTCACCGACGGACCCCACCTCCTCATCGGTCCGGCCAGCGAACCTGCCGAACCCAACCCGTCGGACGAGCAGCAGCAGTACGACGACGTGCCGGAGGTGAGCGCCTGGTTCGGTGACGACCTCACCGACCCGGCCGACCCCGCTGGCTCGCCGCAGCCGACCGGCCTGCTGGTCGCCTCCTGGCCCCTCGACGCCAACGAGGCCGCCAACCGGGTACGCCTGGCGTGCCTGCTGACCGCCTGCGCCCGGCTGCTGCGCCACGGCGGTTGCCTCGTGCTCATCGTCGCGGTCCCCGCCGGCACCATCGCGACGCCGGAGGACTTCGGCCCTCTCGCCGCCGCAGCGGCGAACGTCGGGCTCGGGTATCTGCAGCACATCGTCGCGGTCACCGCCGACACCGACGTCGACACCTTCGTCTACCACGTCACCGACGAAGAACTCCTCGCCCTCGCCGAGGAGACGGCCGGGCAGCAGTGGACGCTCACGCACCACCGCGTCCACGCTGACCTGCTGGTGTTCAGCCCCCCACCGGCCACCCCGTCGCAACGGCGGCGGCACCGCGAGGGCGGTGACCGCCGTGGCTGAGCACCCCACCACCCACGGACCGGACGAGCCGGTCCGGCCGGAGGGCACCGGCGGCATGCACCGCGACACCGAGGATCGCCACCGGGAGTACGACGGACGCCACCCGGCCCCGACCGGGCCAGAGGGCCTGTCGGTGTGGGCGACCGCCCAGAGCACCGGGCCGGTGCAGCGTCGAGGCCGCTACGTGCCCGAATCGGTGAAGCACCCCGCCCGGATGCTGCCGGCGATCGCTGCCCACGCCGTCGCCGCCTACACCAACCCCGGGGACCTGGTCCTCGACCCGATGTGCGGCATCGGCACCACCCTCGTCGAGGCCATCCACGCCGGCCGCGACGCCATCGGCGTCGAATACGAGTCCCGCTGGTCCGACATCGCCGACGCCAACACCACCCACGCCCAGGGCCAAGGGGCGACCGGCAGGGCGGCGGTGATGCGCGGCGACGCAACCCGCATCCTGTCTCTCGTTCCCGCCGCCCTTGCCGGCCAGGTCGCCCTGGTGGTGACATCTCCGCCGTACGGGCCGACCGTCCACGGACTGGTCCGCCCAGGCGCGGACGGGGTGGCGAAGTTCGACAACGCCTACAACGACGGCACCGACCGAGGCAACCTCGCCTACCGCGACCTCACCGGACTCGCCGACGGGTTCGCGCAGATCCTGGCCGGCTGCCACACACTGCTGCGCCCCGGCGGCGTCGTCGTGGTCACCGCACGGCCGTGGCGCAAGCACGGCCAGCTGGTCGACCTGCCGTCCGCGGTCATCGGCGCGGGGATCCGCGCAGGCCTGACCCCGGTCGACCGGTGCGTCGCACTCCTGGCGGCCGTCCGCGACGGGCACCTCGTCGCCCGGCCCAGCTTCTTCCAGCTCCAGCAGGTCCGCCGGGCCCGCACCGCAGGCACCCCGATGCACCTCATCGCACACGAAGACGTCCTCGTGTTCGCCAAGACCCAGAAGTCCGCAAGTTCGGCTGAACCCAAGTGTTCGCATGGCGAATCCGGGTGTCCTGAGGGGACATCATGCCATGCGGACACCGGGGTTCACGGCAACTCAGGGCGGCGGTCCGCATGAGGGCCGCCGATGAGTTCTCGGGCGTTGGCGGCCCAGCGGATGGCGGTGCCTTCGCTGAATCCGAAGACGGCGGCCAGGTGCAGCGGGTCGGCTCCGGTGGCGACGGCTTCTTCGAGTTGCCGGTCGATGCGCAGTCGTTCGAGGGTGCCGGGCAGGCCGCGCAGGTTCAGGATCCAGGTGGCGCTGACCGGTGCGAGGCCATGGCGCTGGCGGAGCTGATGAGCAGGTGTGGGTTGGCGGTGTTGGGCCAGCGTTCGCGCCGGTAGGTCAGCCAGTCGAGCAGCGCCTGGGCGGTGAGGTTGTCCAGCGGTCGAGGGTTACCGGCGATGGTGATCCGACGGCCGGCGAGGTCGACGTCGTCGAGGCGCAGAGCGCGGATCTGTCCTGGTCTGGCGGCGTGAACGGCGGCCAGCACGACGCAGAGCCACGCCTGCGGGGTCGTTGCCGCGGTGACGCTCGCGCTGATGTCGTCCGGTGCCAGCAGCGGCCAGATCGGGTCGGGCACCTTCGGGCCTCGCAGGCCGTGGGTGGGGTTGCGGAAGACCAGCTTGTGGGTCTTGGCCCATCGGAACAGTCCGCGCAGGGCGGTCGTGGCGACTTCGCGACGTCGGCCGTGCAGCGTGGCGAGGTAGGTGGTGACGTCCTCGCGGGTGACTTCCCGCAGGTGATCGCGCTGCGGCCAACTTGCAGCCGCGGCGATCACGGCAGCGACGTAGGCGCGGACCGTGCCCGCGTGGCGGGGCCGGCTGCGCGGGCTACCGTCGCGCAGCGTGCGTGCCCAGCTGCTCAGGTCTCGACGCCATGGACCGGGCAGTCCGGCGAGTCTGGTGGCCATCCAGCCTTCCAGGCTGGCGGGCCGGTCGTCGTCGACGATGTCCATGGCCGTGAGGATCTCGATGACGTAGTCGAGGTTGATGTATTGCCGGGCGGCGACTGTCGCGAAGTCGCTGACACGGATGCGGTCGGGTTCGCGGTGCTCGGCGAGCAGCATGACCAGGACCCGCTGCATCGCGCGTCGCGCGGTGGGTTCCCATCCGCGTACCTCGGCGGTGGTGTGGGCCAGGTGCAGTGCCCAGGCCAGCCAGGGGTTGTCTGGTGGCGGCCCGGCGCGCAGATCAACCTCAGCACGGTAGGTGCGGGGTCCGGGCGGCAGCAGTGGCTCTTGCAACCAGGCGCTGCGGGGGCGGCCCGCGTGCGGTGGTGGCTGCTTGGGTGGCCGGCCTTTGGCGCCGTAGCGGCGTGGTGCCGTGCGTGGTGGTGGCTGCCGGCGGTCGCTGAGGCTCAGGAACAGTTGCTGCCAGCGGATGCCTGCCAGGTAGGGGGCGAGCAGCACCGCGGAGCGGGCGTCGCTGGCCAGCCTCGCCCGCTCGTCGCGGGCCTGGCACCAGCACAGGCGGCAGTAGCTCTGCTTCAGCCGCTGCACCCGGCCGCAGGCCGCGCACTCGCCGCTCGGGTAGGCCTTGTGCGGGGCGGCGAAGTTGTAGCAGGGCAGGCAAACGCCCTGGGCGTAGGTCAGACGCCAGGCGAAGCAGTCTGCGCAGCTGGTGACGGTGCGCGGCACGACCGTGCCGTCGTGGTCGCGGGCGGCCACCGGTCAACGCGGCGGCAGCGACCGGCCGTCGCGGCGACGAGGCACCACCCGGGTCAGCGGGACGGCGGTCGTGGCGTCCGCAGCGGCCTTCGCGGCTTCCGCGACAGGCCGGGACACGGTGTCGGGTTCGGCGATCAGCAGGTCCCCGACCTGGCAGTTCAGTGCCACGCAGATCACGTCGAGGTCGGCCAGTTTGATCGTCACGGGCTGGCCGGACCACAGCCCGGACATCTTCCCGGCGGAGATGACCAGGCCGTGCTCGGCGAACACCTGCTGCAGCGCGGAGGCCTTCCAGATGCCGCGTTGAGCCGCGACCAGGCGCATGTTCCACCGCATTCAGCGCAGTCCTTCCAGTCGTCGGGCGGCGCGTCGCTGCCCGTCGAGCCATGCCTGTTCGATCCGGGTGCGGTGCACGTGGACGTACTTCATGGTCGTGGCGACCCAGGAGTGCCCGAGCATCTCCTGGATCGCGATCAGATCCACCCCGCCCAGATACATCTGCGACGCGCAGTAGTGCCGCAGCACGTGCGGGGTGAGTTTGTCCGTCCAGGCCGGCAGGTGCGCGGCGACCGCGGCGGCGAGCCCGGCGCGCAGCGCGTCGTAACCGACCCGGCCGCCGCCGAGGCGTTCCGAGCAGAACAGCGGCGCGCCGGGCGACCGGTGGTCGCCGCCGAACAGCGCCCACACGTCCTCGATGAACCAGGCGAGGGTGCGGCCGGCGTGGTTGATCAACGGCACCATGCGTTCGCGGGGACCGGAGCCGTTGGCGCCTTTGCCGAGGCGGACGTGGAGCTTGCCGAACGGGCCGAGGTCCCACTTGATGTCGTGCAGGTCCAGGCTGCGGGCCTCGTTGACCCGCAGCCCGACATCGGCCATCAACCTCGCCGCGGTGTAGTTGCGGGCTGTCGGCGCGAACTTGCGGCACGTCGTCAGCTCCGCCGCCCACCCCGTGAACAAGGTGTCGATCTCCTCGGCGCTAGGCGGGATCCGCAGCTTGGCGTCCTTACGCCCGCGCGGCCGGCTCGCCACCCACCGAGGACTACGCCGTGGCGAGCTGTGCGGGCTGCGCGACTACGACGTCGACCTCGACGCCGCCGCCATCACCATCACCGAACAACGCACCAGCGTCGGCTACAAACCGATCACCAAGCCGGTGAAATCACGCGCCGGAGAACGCGTCATCCCCCTCGCCGAGGACACCGTCAGCGTGCTGCGCGCCTACCGCGCCCGCCGTAACGGGTGGAAACTGGTCAGCGGCTCGGACTGGCCCGACACCGGGTTGTTCTTCCTCCGGCCCGACGGCAAACCCTGGCACCCCGAGACGATCACTCAACGGTTCGACAACCTGGTCGCCGCCAGCGGCCTCCCACCCGTCCGATTCCACGACCTCCGCCACATCGCCGCAACCCTCATGCTCGCCGCTGGCGCCAGCATCAAAGAAATCCAGGACACCCTCGGCCACGCCTCCTACACCATGACTGCCGACATCTACACCTCCGTCTTGGAGGAGCTGAAGCGGACCACCGCGGAGGCCACCACGAAGCTCATTCCCCGCCGACCGCATCGGGCGGCATGACGACGGTGGTCAGCCGGTCTGGTCGCGGTAAAGCCGGCACATCGTGCCCGTCCGCGGATGGGGTGGGCCAGTACTTTCACCTGACCATCGCCCGCCGGCCCACCATGGCGCAGGCCCGCCTGCAAGCCGCTACCTGCCGGTCGCATGGCAGGCAGACAGTTCTCGCGGTGTCGGGCTGCAGCAGCTGCCAGCTCTGGACGTCCTCGGCGACAACGCCCTGATATCCGAAACGGCCCCGCCCCGGGGTTGTAAAGGATGGCGGGGCCGTCGCTGAGCGGGGTCGTGAGGATGTCCTGAAGGTCGCCGAGTTCATCTGGAGAACGCGACGACCATCACGGCGATACACCCGATCAGCAAGGTGGTCCCGCCGAACATGGCATATGGCCACCATTGGTCCGAGCGCGGCTGCACCCGGATTAGCCGCGTAGTAGGTGCGTTCCAATCCGGAGGCGGAGCCGACGCGGCGTTAGCGCGCTGCGGCCACGGTGGCGGTGGGGTTCGCGGTTCCGACTGGGCCATGGCTACTTCCTGTGCGAGGCGTTGCCGTGCGTCGTATGGATCTTGAACGGGCGGGACCGCGGGGGTCGGGCGGTCGCGCCCGTCGAGGAGGTCGCGCACCCCGACCTTCCTCCTCAACCGGCGTCGGACGTCGTAATGGCGTTACAACGACAAAACGGTCGGCGGCCCACGCTTCCTGCTCGGTAATCTCCTCGGCGCGCTCGAAGAAGTCGCCTTCCTTTGGCGCTCGACCGGTCAGCTCTGTCGCCCGGAGGGCGGTCACACCACGTCCCCGCGCCACCGATGGACCATGTCGCCAGCACCGTCGTCCGCCAGAGCCGACCCTTGATGGCCCCCTGGTCCTCGGCGGTCCGCCTGTCACCGTCGAGGTGCCCGCGTCTGCGCCTGCCCCTGTCTGCGAGTTTCTGGATCACTCGGGATGATGATCGGCGGACACAAGGACGTGCCGCGCATGCCTGAGTCGTGTGACGTCGTGGTGATCGGCGGCGGTCAGGCGGGCCTCCAGCCCACTGGGAGACGAGGCAGAGCACGTGCTCGGCGTGTGGTACTCGCCTTCTGCCTTCCAGCAGTCGCGGTCAACCGGTTCTTCCGCCCGATCGCCTTGCGCGTGGGACCAGGTGCTGATGGGTGGCTCCTTTCAGCGCCGCCGCTGTACCCACCGCTGTCTCCTCGGCGCGCTCAGCCCGGCGGCGGCAGGGCGGTTGATGGCTGGTGCCGCCGGGCGGGCAGACTGGATGACCATGTCGCCGTTCACGCCCACCCTCCGGTTGCACGATCGGTACGTCCTGGGCGTGCGCATCGGGCTCGGTGGGATGTCGGAGGTGTGGCGTGCCGACGACGAGGTGCTCGGCCGGCCCGTCGCGGTCAAGGCACTCGCCGGCGACTTCGCCGTCGACCCGCAGCTGCGGGCCACCATCCAGCGGGAGGCCCGCGCGGCCGCCCGGCTGACCCACCCGCACGTGACCCAGGTGTACGACTACGGCGAGGCGACCCTGGCCGGCGGCACGGTCGTGCCGTACCTGGTGATGGAGTTGGTCGACGGGCGCAACCTGGCCGACAGGCTCACCGGCGGCCCGTTGCCTTGGCCGGAGGCGGTCCGGATGGCCGTGCAAGTCGCTGCAGCGCTCGCCGCCGCGCACCGGATCGGCGTGGTGCACCGCGACATCAAGCCGGGCAACGTGATGCTCACCGAGACCGGCGCCAAGGTGCTCGACTTCGGCATCGCCGCGCTCGCCGGCCCGCACCACCCGCTCGCTGGGCAGACCGGCGAGCTGCTGATGGGCACTCCCGCCTATTTCGCCCCGGAGCGGCTGGCCGCCGGTCCACCCAACCCGGCCAGCGACGTCTACGCCCTCGGCGCGCTGCTCTACTGCACCCTCGCCGGCCGGGCGCCGCTGCCCGTGCAGACTTGGGAGGACGCGCTGGAGGTGCACGCCGGGCACACCCCGGTGCCGCCGCTGCGCATCCCCGGCCTGCCCACCGACATCGCCGAGCTCACCCTCGCCTGCCTGGCGGCCGACCCGGGCCGCCGGCCCACTGCGGCACAGCTCGCCACCCGGTTCGTCGCCGGCCACCCGGCCGACCCTCCAACCGCGATCCTGCCCACCCTGCCGGCCGGCCCGGCCGCCGTCGCTCCGGCGCACCCGCTCACGCTGATCGACCGGTCGCTGCCCGCGGCGCGTCCGTTGCGCGCTGCATCGCCGGCAGCCTCGTCGCCCCAGCCGAATCGGCTGCTCGCGGTGATCGCCGCGGCCGGCCTCGCCCTCGTCGCCGGGGTGGTCGGAATGCTTACCCTCGGCGGCGAACCGGACAATCCGGCCGCCGCGCCACCGGTCGCCGTCACACCCGTCGAGCAGCCAGCGTCGGAGGCGCCGGGCGAGTCGCCCGATCCGGTTAACGCTCCGCCAACGACCGGCGGGCCCAAGCCAGTCACCCTACGGCAGCTGGCCGCTCAGCTGACGGCCGTGATCGACAACGCCGAGAGCCGGAGGGAGATCGACCCAAAGACGGCCGAGGAGTTGCGAGACAAGCTCGCCGAGCTGGACCGGGGCAAGCCCAAGGACCGCGCCAAGCGGATTCGGGAATTGAGCGAGCGGGTCGCCGACGCGGCCGACGGGGGCCGGATCAGCGCCGACACCGCCGCCCGCCTTCAGGACCTGCTCGCCGGGTACTCTCATGCACGGGGCGAGGAAGACGACGACTGACAGCTCAGGCGCAGGCTGATGCGGTCGTTGTCCGAGGCAGGCGGCCGGCTGCTACCCGACCGGCGTTCCGTTGAGGTGTTGCCGGTGGCTGGCGACACGCAGAACAGTCAGGGCAACCTGGCCGGTGGCTTGTTCGGGCGATTGAGCAAGTCCTACGCCCCGACGGCGGACGGGCTGAGGAAGACGAACCGGATTGCCGGGTTACGCGCGGTGAGCCGTCGTCTGGCCTCGTCGGCCACGTCTTCGATGTCGGCGCCCATGACCTCGTCGGCAAAGTCAATCTTCGCGACAACGAGAATGTCGTCGGGACCGAGCTGCAGGGTCAGCAGCTCCACGACGCCTCGAACGTTTGGCAGAGCGGCCAATTCCCGGCGAATCTCGTCCTGCACCGGCTCCCGGGCTGCCCGCCCAACGAGCAGGGCGAGGTTGTTGCGGGCCAGAATCGTGGCCACCACCAGCAGCAGAACCCCGATGGCGACCGATGCGGTGCCATCCCAAACCGGATCACTGGTCAGCTCGGCGACCCCGAGGCCTGCACCGGCCAACCCCAGGCCGATCAGGGCGGCGCTGTCCTCCAGGAACACCGCCTTGATGGCGGTGTTGGGCGTGCGCCGTAGGACCCTAGCCGAACTGATGCCCCAGCGCTTGGCCCGGCGCCGTACCTGCCGCACCGTCCGGATCAGAGACACCGACTCCAGGACGAAGGAGACGACCAGCACCGCGTACGAGACGACGTAATCTCCAGTCTCCTGGGCCGATACGATGACGTGCACGCCGTGGGTAATGGAAAAGCCGGCGCCGCTGACGAAGGTGAAGACCGCCGCGAGGAGAGCCCAGATGTAGCTCTCCCGACCGTAGCCGAACGGGCGCCCGGGGTCGGCCGGGCGGCGGCCACGACGCAGCGCCACGAACAGCAGCACCTCGGTCGTGGTGTCGGCGAACGAATGCGCGGCTTCCGACAGCATGGCCGCCGAACCCGAGAGCAGACCCGCAACCACCTTGGCTACGGCGACAGCGACGTTGACGGAACCGGCCACGATCACCGTGCGGACGCTCTGCGACTGCCCGTCCGATTCGGTCATGGAGTCAGGCTATGGGCCGGGTGTCGACCGGGCGGACAAACCGACAGGCACACGGTGCCGTGGACCACCAGCCGCCGGCTGAGCTTCGCCAACGACCTCACCCTCCGCAGCTGATCGCGGTGACCGACAACGTGTAAACGCGTAGGTCCCCGGCCGCGTGATCGGCCGATTTCCGTGGTGCGCTCATACAGGCGCGCACGACCAACGCGGTGCGCCACGGCGGCGGGGCAGGCCAGTTGGATCTCTACCTGCGCGCTGATGTGCTGGTGTGTGAGGTGACCGATCACGGTGCCGGCATAGGTGACCTGCTCGTCGAGATGCCGGCGGCGGACGTGCCGGGCGGCCGAGGGCTGTGGTTGGCTCACCAGCTGACCGGCACGCTAATGGTGGCTGGAGGGCCCGCCGGAGTCGCTGCCTCGGTGAGCGCCTGCCTCACCATCCAATCGACACCTGTCGCTTCGGACAGCTCAAACCCTGAAAGGGATAGGGTGGACTTATCTGCCGATGAAGGGTGAGTAGACGTGAATCCAGAGCCGAATTGGCAGTATCAGGTTCGTGCCGACGGTGACGCGAGAACTATCGCACTGTCCGGCGAGATCGATATCAACGGTGCCGAGGAGTTGCACTCGCTGCTGCAGGAGGTGGTTGATGCAGGCGGCGGGGTACAGGTCGACCTCGCCCAGTTGACATTCATCGACTCCACCGTCATCACCGCGCTCATCAAGTCGCGGAACTCGGCCAGGGCTGCAGGTCGCCCTTTCGCTGTGGTCAATCCCGCCACCCAGGTGCGGCGAGTACTCACTGTCACCGGGGTCCTGAACGCCCTGACATCCGGCCCCGGTGACCGCCGCAACGGGCCAGGGGTCGACCAGGAGCCGGCAGCGTTAGCGCAGGGAAGCACTGCGGCAACAATCTCCACACCTGGCTGGACGAGGTAGAGGCCGAGGCTCGCCCGCTACACGCCTTCGTCCACGGCCTGCGTAACGATCTGCCCGCTGTCCGCTGGGCTCACCCTGCCCACAGCGACGGTCCTATCGGAAGACGCCAACGTGAAAATCAAGTTCCTGAGAGATGGCAGATGTACGGCAACGCCGGATCAGGGATGTCAGGCCGTGGGCACCACTATGTGCTGCTTGTCCTCCGCCGCAACCGCCGGGCCGGACAGTCGCGTGAGGACGAGCCGGACGTCCGCCCGGACAGATGCTTCCCGAGCGCGTGGCCTACTGACTGTGGCCCGGCTCGTCGGCATGCCGAGGGCTCGCATCGCCTCGGTGACGGGCCGCTTGAGGTTGCGGCAGAAGCGGCCCACCTCTTTGAGCTGCGGGTAGCCGTTCCAGTCGCCGTTGAGCCAACGGAAAATCGTTGACCGGCCGACGCCCGAGTGGGCGGCGGTCTCGATGATCCGCCAGCCGCGTTCGCGGCGGGCGGTGTCGACAGCGTGACGCACGAGCTGCGCGAATGCCTCGTGGGGTCCGCCGGGTCGCGGATGCGGCGTCAGCGTCTTCACCCTGTCGGTGACCGCAGACGGTACTTCGCGTGTGCCAGCGCTTCCTTCGATCATGTCCTCGGGCCCGTGACATCCAATGGAGGTGCGCAATGCCGTCCGCTTCGTGTCATCGCCGCTCTATGACGCCCGGGCGGTACGTCATGCCGTGGGGAGGCTGAGCACCGCCCGGGCTCGAAGACCGGAGCACCGGCCCTCCCACACCCACAGGCGTCGTGTCCCCAGCCGCCGTTACGTCGATGCGGGCCCTTGTCGAGTCGGTGTGCAAGCTAGCGAAACGGCTGAGCGGAACCGGAATCCGCCCGTAGGGACCCGCTGTTGCGCAGACCTCGCGCTCTGACCAGTGGTCGCCGTACAGTCTGCTCGCCCGAACTGCCCTCCTGGCGGGGAGCATCGTCAGAGTCGCCGTCACCCTGATGCGTTGAACGCCTCTCACCCGACCGGCCGACCGGTCTGGTTCTGGCTGAGGCGTCATCCTGCTCTCCGGAGGGTCCTCGCTTGTAGACGGTCCTGCCTGTCTGACACAACCGCTTCGACGCGCCGGATCAACGCCCAGACCGTTTTGAGGGCCGTCTCGCCGGGCGTCGGACGAGCAGCGGGAGTCAGCGGGCGGCATGGCAGGATGGGCTTGGGTTCTCTCCTTCTAGGCCTATCGGGGCTAGGTGCTATCGGGCTGGACCTGCATCTGCCCGAGGCGCTGAGGCGAGAGAGCTCCGGTCGTTCCGGCCAAACTGGCTGGTACTCCGGCCAAACTGCCGGTACTCCGGCTGGACATGAGGGACGCGGATCCGCGCTGCTGGGCAGGGCCTTCGTCGGGGCGCACAGCATCGAGTATGTAGGGGGAGGCGAAATGCAACCGCATTACGTAAAGGCTCTCCTCATGTGTGCCAATACAGGAAAACTCCTGAAGTACTGCCTGCCGATTTCGAAAGCTGTACCGACGGGACTCCAATGCAGATTGCCTGATCAGAGCAATAATGATGGCGGATTACCGCCGCTATGCGAGTCGTGTCGCCGGCTGGCTTCAAACCCTACATGGTTGCAGCACGAGGTTGCGCAACGTGTATCGGAGGGCTGGGACGAGCACCAGCGTGTAGGAGCGGTGGTCATCGGATGTTTTGTTGATCAGTGACCTACCCAGGTGGGGATCCAGGGGCAAAGCAAAGTCAGTTGATCATGGTCGGGATGCTTTGAGCAGGGCGGGGATGAGCGTCTTGTTGCCGTGGTTGCGTTCCAGCACCTGCTTGATCTTGGTGTGTCCGGCGAGTCGGATGAGTCCGAGGGCGAGGTTGCGCAGCAGGGCCATGCCGTGGGCGGCGTGGCCGGTGTAGGCGTGCTGGTGGTCTTCGGCGAACAGGACGTCGCGCACCCAGTGGATCTTGTTTTCGATGCCCCAGTGTTCGCGGACGTAACCGGCGAGCTGGCCGGCAGTGGCGTCATCGGCGCTCAGGCTGGTGATGCCGTGGATGATCTCTTTGCTGATGCGCTGGCCGGACAGGTTGTAGGTGTCGCGGCGTAGCCGGAAGACCTGTGCGGCGGCGGGGAAGTCGACACCGTCGGCGTCGGCGGTCCACATCCACCGCCGGATGATCATCCCGTTGCGGTGTTCTTCCTCGACGTGTGTGGCGGTGTCGGCAGTCGCGGTGGGCACCCGGTTCCAGATGGCGGCCAGCAGGGAAGGCTTGTTGCCCTTGACGGTGAACACGTAGTCGGCGCCCCGGCCGGTGAGGTATTCGGCGGTGTCCCGGTTGGGATGGGCGGCGTCGGCGGTGACGACCATCCCGGCGACCTGGATCGGGCCCAGCAGCGCTTCGATCTGGGTCACTTCGGTGGTGTCGGCGGGGACCTGGACCTGCCCGATGACCACGGCCGTGTCGTGCCGCATCGCCGAGAACAGCTTCGCGTCCGGGGATGCGCCGCCGCCGGAGTTGCGGACCGTCTTACCGTCCACTGCCAGTCCCACGCCCAACCGTCCGCCGTCGGGGATGAGCCGGGCGGCCATCCACCGGCAGACCAGCAGGTCAACAGCGGGAGCGTCGATAGCCTCGACCAGCCGACGAATTGTGTCCCGGCTCGGCGTCAACCGTACCCCCAACACCGGATGGGCGCGGGCACCCGCAGCGGCCAGGAACGCCTGCGGCATCTCCGCGACCCGGTCGGCGGCCTGCCGGAAGTTACCCGCCCCGCACAGCACCGCCAACACCATCAGCGTCAACACCGCCGCGCATCGATGCCGCACCCCCCGCCGCTTACGCGGATCCCTCACCAGCGCGAACAGCTCGACCAACGACGTCACATCAGACAAATCACGATCGCCGCAGGCGATGATGCCCGCGACCGGGACGTGCGAGACTGCCACAAGCGGCCTTTCTTGACGGAGATGATGGCTTCAGCACCTTCATCCTCCACAAAGGAAGGCCGCGCCCATCGGCCGCCCTAGACACCGCGACCCGATGACCCCGACCAGCACAAACCATGATCAACTAACTTTGCTTCGCCCCTGGGTGGGGATCGTCAACACGCCGCAGGTGCGGACCTGCAGGCGGTCAACGTCATCGGCTCGCTCATCCTGGGCGTGCTCATCGGCGGCGCCACCAACGGCGCCGTGTCCAGCCCGCTGGTCGCTCTGCTGGGCACCGGGCTGTGCGGGGCGTTGAGCACCTACTCGACCTTCGGGTACGAAACCATCCGGCTGTTTGAGGACGCTGCCCCGCTTCTACAGCCTGGCTCGCTGCTCAACGCCGCTGTCAGCGTCGTCGCCGGACTCGGCGCCGCGTTCGTCGGGGTCAGCCTCGCGGCGATCTGGCCCTGACCGGCTCGCTGATAGTGGAGCAACACAGTGGGGTGAGTTGGGTGCCGGCCCAGGCCCTGTCCGCGCTGCTGCACGCTTAGCCTGGCAACCAGCGTCGGTCCAGTCGCGTGCAGCCGGGCGTTCCTTCCCGGGGAGGGCGCTCAGCGGGCGGTGCCAGTGGTGCGGAGGTTCGCCACAAGCAGGGTGAGGGCGAGCAGCATCCAGCCGACGAGGTAGGCGAACGTGACCTGTCGCCCGAAGTGGCCGATGCCGGCCTGGCGGCGAGGATCCGTACCGCCCGACGCAGGAACATGCGATGTTCCTGCAGCGCTGCCAGCAGTTGGCGGCGTTGCTGCCATCGGTTCTTCCGTGACCTGCCGGTCGGCGGCGAGGTTGTGTGAGCCGCCGAGCATGTAGTCGTAAAAGGCGCGCAGCCGCCGGCCGATTGATATCGACGTCTGGTGGCACCCATTCCGGTCGGTGCATCCGGCACCTCCCGTGGGCAGATGTGGACGAGCCTCAATCGCTGAGAGAACGCCTCTCACTCCCGAGGGGCTCAGACACACGTACCTCAGAGGCTGCCAGGCCAACGGGTTTCCGGCTGGTCGCCGGCCTGTTCGACCAGCACCTGCTGTGCGCGCAGCGCCTGCTCCTGAGGGCCGCCATCGAAGGGCAGGACCATCGCGACGTCGTCGTCCTGCCGGCGCGCGCCGGGCACGTCACCGATCGGGACGTGGACCAGACGCACGAGGGCGCGACCGCTCATGTCCGCGACGAGAAACGACACCCACAACGCGTCGAGGCTAGCCCCGACGCTGCGGGTCACCGCCTCCACACCGTCGACCGGGGCGGCTTTCTCCACCGCGAACAGCACATCATTGAGATTCACACCGCTCATCCCGCTTCTGGCCACGCGACGGAGCATAGACGCCGCCGAAGCGCCCACTCGACGGCGAAAACACAGGACGCCATCTGTACGCCGACACCAACGCGAACATGCAGGCTACGTCCGAGCCGATCGGCCCCTGCCCGAGACACCGCCGTCGGCGCCCTGGCCCGTTGCCGCGACGGTGCCTTCGGCAGCTACCTGTGAGGTATTCCTTACCGTGCGCGGCTGACCTCGGCTGCGGCACAGGCACCTGGGCTATCGGTTTGTGATGCGGCGGAGTCGGGCAGAGTCGCCACGTCGGACGTGCCTGCGAGTAGCCCGAGCAGCCCTGCGGCAAAGAGCTGCCGGCGCACGGACGGTGGAATGCTGATAACTGTCAGGGTTCCGCCACAGACATGCACCGCCCGGTGACAGGCCACCAGGGTGCGCATCCCGGCGGAGTCGATGAAGGTCAGACCGGCCAGGTCCAGTTCGACATGGCGCACCGTCTCGGACCGCAACGCGGCGAGAACTTCGTCATACACCAGTCCGGCTGTCGCCACGTCCACCTCGCCCCGCAGGCGCAGGCGCACCCACGAGCCGCGGCGGACCGCCTCGATCGTCAATTCCCCTGCCTCACTCCGACGTCCGCCAACAGGGCTCGAAGAGCTGCCCTGCGTCAATCAGTCACCACACGCTAGTCCGCCCCCGTCACGGCTGTGGTCAGCCTTGCCGGTGGCCGCAACCGCCGCAGCTCCCGGTCAGCATGCCGCCGGTGCTCTGGCAAGCGTGGCGGAATGGCGGAAACGAGCCCAACCCACGGGTGCCGCAGCTTGATCGCCGACGGACCGGTGCCCGTGCGTCGGCGGGCGGGAACAGTGCCTGCTAATGCCAGTCGAGTGCCGACACCCGACGGCAAGGCAATCGTTCGCGCCTCGGTAGGCCCCGGCCGGCCGGGGCCTACCCGGTCAGGACTCGGACCTCCGGCGTCGGTAGAGCACCAGCAAGGCTGCGGCCGGTGGCGACAGCGACGCTGCCGACGCCCGTCAGGACGGGTACCAGCCGGCTACCGCCGCTACCGCCGGTCCCACAGGTGACCGAGTCCCGGGGCACCCGACTGAGATGACACGAGGATGTCCTGGCCTTTCAGCCAGGCCCATCCTCGACTCTTGCCGGCGCCGGTGGCCGCGCTATGCGTCGTTGACGCTTGGGGGTCCAGTGTCGGTTGCGGTGGTCGATTCGGCCTGCGGCATGGGGTCGGTAGCGTCGGGTTGGGTTGCTTGTCGCTGGGCTATCCGGTTTCTTACCTGGGCGATGACCGCGCCGGTCGTTTGCCGGGCGTGCCGTGCGGCGGTCAGTGCCCGTCCGGCGGCTTGGTTGGCCGCGGTGGTTGCCTTCTGCCGGGCGGTGGGCGGGCTGTTCGGTGCATCGTCGAGGTCGGCCACGGGCGCTGGTTCACCGTCGTCTGTCACGGCGCCTCGTCTGGCGCGTATCCGGACGGCGGCCAGTGTCGTGGCGATCGCCACGGCGGCGACCGTCCACGGCCACCGCCGTGGCTGGCGGATTCGCATCATGATTTCTCCTCCGAGAGTTTCAGGTAGGTCGCTGTTCCGGTGCAGGGCCTGCGACGCTGCACCTTGAATGACGGGCCGGGTGGACGGCGGTAGGGCTATGGTCACGGCGCCGGGCGGCTGTAGTGCCACCGCACGTCGTGCGATCAGCCGGCGTTCACCAACACGCGACGGACGCGACGGGGTCGATCGGGAACGGCGAGGAGCACCAGGCCGTGGCCGGCAGCCGGCCAGGCGCCCGAGGCGCTGCCGCCGGCCGCGTGAGGCAGGGACGGGGGTCACAAGGAATGCCCGCAGCGCGGTCACCGCAGGCAGCGCGCGGCGTCGGATGGGCGGCGGCCTGAACTCGGCCACGGGAAACGATCGAAGCGGTGGCCGGAACTGTCGCCAACATGATCGGGGTCATGGAACCCCTTTCCGAAACTGCCGACAGCCGCGAGCAGACGCTAGAAGCGGTGGCGGCGGAGCACAACCTCCACTTCTCCAGGGTAGACCGGAAGAAGCAAGGTCAACAGGGCCGTTCGGCCGGCGCGTCTGTCCTCAGGCTCCTGGCTCCTCAATGGACCCGGCTCCATCCGGCCGCTGGCGGCCCAGCCTCCGGCGGCACGATTGCGCGATGAACGTGGGCAGTGGAAATTCACGGCCCAAGGCCGGCGGGACTGGCTAGCCTTGCCGCTCCGGGACAGGATGTCACGTCTGATGTCCGTCCTCGGGGCAAGGCTGCTCAGCCAAGCGGTCCGGGGGGCGCGCAGGAAAGAGAGGGTCAGGAGATGTCACGTTCGCCCCCGCGCCGGCCCGCGAAAGTCGAGGCGGGGACGATGGATTGGCTCTCGACGGCTGGCCGCCCTTCAACGACATCAGCGCTACGCCGAGTGCCTGAACGCGGGGGCGGGTCGTCAGTCGTGTCGCTGCGTCCCATGATGCTGCTGGTTGTGTCGCAGGGCTTCCTCGAGTTGGTCTTCGAGGATGATGATCCGGCAGGTGGCCTCCAGGGCGGTGCCCTGGTCGACCATCTTCCGGCCCGGGGCGGCCGGGCGAAGCTGGTAGCGGGAGCAGCGGCGGTGCCCGCCGGTGGAGCGGTGCGGGTTGATCAGTTTCGCCGCATCCATGCGGCGTAGGAAGTCCTGCGTGGTGCCGAGCATCAGCGTGGCCTGGCCGATGGTGTAGGCGCGGTAGTCCTCGTCGCCGAACATGTCATCGGGGTTCTGCCCCATGTCACCTGCACGTCGAGGGCCCCGGCGCGTACACGCCGGGGCCCAGGGTTGCGGGTCAGAAACACCATCTACCGACGGCAACGTCGGCTTGTCGTTCCGCACCAGCCCTCAGTGAAGGCTTCGAGTGCGAGGATCGCATATGCGTGACCGGAGACCACCTCTCGTTCGATGGAAACTGCGGTGTCCGCCTGGCCCGAATAACGACCGGTAGCGGGCGATCCAACGGTGTGCGGCCCTCCCTTTCCTCTACTTCTCTTTCCCTTGCTGGTGTGCGGTCCGCCGGTGTCGGGGCCCACGCACCTTCATGGCCCCGTACACGTGTGGCGAATCTTCAGATGGAGCCCTGAAGACATCTTGGCCCCACCTGCGGCGCCCCGTCGTCGATCACGCCGGAGCTGACGTACTTCTACTGCCGTTCGGAGGGGAGCACCGAAGCCTCTACCTGTTCCCACTCCTGCGCCCGTCGTAACCTCACGACCGGGCGGCCCATCTGCGTCCTCTTCGGTTCTCTGCTCTCAACTCGAAGAAAGCTAGCCCGGGCCGGCAGGGATGTCTAGTGATCCCGGCATAGATCTTCTGACTGACCGTCCATAGGCTCGACAGCTGTTTGGAAGGGCAGCAGGGAGAACCCTCAGTGGCACCGTTACGCATCACTACGGACGTCGACATGGACGGCGTCGCCATTCTCGGCCCCGCCGGCAACCTCGACGCCGACACCAGCGAGGACCTCACCAGGGCGGTCACCGCCGTCCTGACCCGCCACCGGGTGACACACCTGGTGGTGGACCTCCTCCGAGTGTCATCCCTTGACCCGGTCGCCCTGGACACCCTGCTAGGGGCACGGGCAACAGCCCTGCAAGCAGGCGCGTCCTTCCGAGTCATGCGTCCGCACCACACGGTGCGACGAGTACTGCATCTCGCCGGCACCTGTCAGCTACTCATGCACGGGCGCCTACCGGCGGCCCGGTCCGGCCCCACTGGGATGACCAACGGCACGATCCAGTAGCGGACTGCCGGTAGTGGTCGTGGCCTGCTCACCCGGCGCGAAGCCGCAGGGCCACGACGGTCCGGCATACCTGAATGTCCAGGCAGAGCGGGCTCTCTGGTGGGAGAAGTGATCTTCGTGTCGCCCGGGGGCCTGCTTGCCGGCGTTATCCGTTCCCTGTCTGGTGAGCCTGTTCGATGCTCGGCGTCCTTTCCTCGGCGGCGCCGGCGGCGGAGACCCGGCCGAAGCCGCGGCCGGCGCGGTCCGACTGGCATTGCTACCCGACGACGGCCCCACGGGTGAATTCCTCTCCTGGGACGGGACGCCCGTGCCCTGGTGAACCGCCCTCCACCGGAGGGCGCCCGACCGCAGCGGTCACGACAACCGAGTTGACCGCTGCGGTCGCCTGGCTCATCGGGACGCGCGCTATTGCCGCCGTTCGTGCGCTCGGCCTGTTGGCCGGCCGTCACTGTTGCGTGGATTGCCGCCGTAGAGGGCTGCGAAGACGCGGTCCCGCAGGATCTCGTACTGCTGGGGGCATCGTCGAGGTGGGCCCGGCGGGCGTTGCTGGACTTGACCGCCGACAACGACTTCCGGTGGCTGGAACTGGTCAGCTGTCAGGTCGACCTCGCGGCCGTCGGCCAATCGATTCCAGTAGTGGTAGCCGACCTTGGCGTCTCCGGCGAGGACCTCGCCGAGGATCAGCTCTCCGCCGAGCAGGTCCTGAATGATCAAGGCAGTCACCCCGCATTGACCACGGGCTGCGTTGCCGGCGTGCCAATCCTGCGCATCGTGCGGGTCGCAGGTATCCGCTCCCCAGCCGGCGCGCAGTACCGGCCGCAGCATCTCCAGGTCAATCGCGAAAGGGACTGATCGTTGGTCGCGCTCTTCAGACGTCACCCAGGAAGGGTCAGCCCTCGACCGGGTCGAGAGTCAAGAAATACCCCGCCTCGGGTCCTGACCGGCCGAACGGCGCCACTAGCGGGCGCGCTCATCTGCCGCAGATAATGTGCGCATCTGCGGTAGTCGGGCGGTCAGCCTGCGGCCAGTGTCATCACGCCTGCGAACCGGGGGCGGAGCCGGACTCACGATCGGCGTCGCTGTCGCACCACCGGGTCATCGCCATCTGGTCGTCGGGCAGGTTGTAGGCGCCCAGCAGCATGCTGACCATTGCGCCGTCGTCCAGGATTCCGCTGCGTTGCAGCCCGGCGACGGCGGTGCGCTGATCGGCGCCCAGCTCGGTGAAAGCGGTGCCGTCCGGTACCGGGCCGTTGGGGAAGGCGGTGTCGAGGGCCGCACGCAGCAGCAGGTAGAGCTCGGTGTCGTCAGCTGGCGCGTTCAGCCGGTCGACGAGGATCTGCACCCGGTCCGGGGCGACTGCCGCGTCGAGGTCTCGGACGGTGAGTGCGGCGAACGTCGCCATGCCGCCGTGGAGGAACGGCCAGTACGGGACGGGACCGACGGCTCCGAAAAGGCAGGCGTACAGCTCCTCGATCAGCGGCCGGTCGGGGCGCGACACCAGACGGGCCAGCCCCAGCACCGCCGACCAGCGCTCTCCCCGGTTGTCGCTGCCGAGGCGGGCCGACAGCGCGTTGACTAGTTCAGGATCGTCAACGCTGCCGCACAGCCCCGCGGCCACGGAGGCGGTCGCTGCGACCATGGGCTGCGGTTCGGCGCCGATCAGGCGGGCCAGGGCCGGCGTGATTGACTCCCGCTCTTCGGGGAACCAGGCCAGCAGGTGGGCGGCGTGTAGCCGTACCGGGGTCTCGGTAGACGCCAGGGCGGCGAGGTACGCGGGCACCCCGGCCCGCACCGCGTCGTACGCCGCGATCTGCCACCGCGCCGCATCGCGGTCGCCCTCCACATCGGAGAACTCGTTGCGGCGCGCTCGAGCCCAGCGCTCGTGGTCAGTACTTCCCGCTGCCGCCCAGTCGGAGTGCTCCCGTTCCAACTGGCCCCGGGTGAGGTGGGCCCGGCGCTCTACCTCGCGCCGCGCCTTCGCCACGTCGGGGCGATCGATCAGCCAGGAACTCTCATCCCCCACCGCGACGGTCGCCAGCACCTGACAGGCGGCGAAGCGATCCGGCGCCTTGGGATCAGCGACGATCTCGACCAGGAACGGCGTCGCGACTGCGCTAGCCTCGTACCTCGAGCCCCGATGCACCAGCAGGTCCAACAGTCCCTGGTAGGCATTGCGGCGGGCCTCCCGGTCGCGCGAGCGCAGCCGGCCCAGCAGGTCGGGCACCTCCACCGCCGGCCCGTACGCGTGCTGCACCGAGCCCCAGTCGACCGCATCCCATGATCTCTGTCGTCGCCACACCGGCAGCAGACTACGGCTTGTGCCCCTCGCCGTCCGCCCCGTGGTCTGCGTGAGGGCCCACCAGGTGGTGCAGCAGCTCGGGGAAGGCGGAGGGCCAACCGCGTGCCGGCCGACCCAAGCGACCTCGCCGTCCTCGATCTCCGGGTCACGGTCGCCGTCAAGGGTCAGGAACGGTGCCGCCTTCTGCATCCGGTGGCGCGGAGCGGGGTCCCGCGCTCGTTGTACGACCACCATCCCGTTGCCGCCCGCAGTCGGCCGTGCAATCGACCACGCTGAATAGAGACCGAACCGCCGGACCTATCCTGCTCAACCGCCGCGACGTCCGGATTGACCGCAACTGCGCAACACGCCGGCTCAAGTACCTGGCCCCGGCCTGGGGAGGCCGGACGTCCATGTCGTCTAGCTCCGCCCGATCATGCTGATGAGCGCGCACAGTGGCGGATGCCACCCCGTCGCCCATGCCCGGAGGAGCGTCGGAAGACCAGGTCGGCCGTTCAAGGTGCGGACCGGTGCGGCGCATGCGTGTAGTGCGGGTGAGGTTGTCTCAGGGTGGGCGACGTTCTGTTCAAGTTCTCGATGCGGCCGATCGGTCGGCCGGCTGTGCTGGCATTGTGATCGTGCTGTGGTTGTTGTCGACAATCGTGTCGAACACCTTGAGTAGCAGCCGGTGCAGGGTCGTCCGCTGGTGGTCGGTCAAGCCCGCGAGCAGGTCGTGGTCCAGCGCGGCTCCGGTGCGGCGGAGTTCGTCGACTGTTGTTCGTCCTGCCGTGGTGATGACGACGGCGCGCTTGCGTCGATCGGTCTGATCGCTGGTACGTGCGATCAGACTTTG
>NZ_JBHSBP010000035.1:0-262239 GCF_042650725.1 Micromonospora sp. GCM10011541 | reverse complement strand
CGCGCCTACGCCGAGCGCCGCCGCAGCCAAGGAAAAACCGACCGAGAGATCAAACGCTGCCTCGAGCGCTACATCGCCCGCGAAATCTACCGACGCCTCGAAACCCCGCCCTCAGAGCTTGACGCAGCATAGGAGCGTCCGGTTAGCGTCTTCTCCCACCACCGCCGCTGGTCGGCGGTGGCGGGAGGAGGCAACAGTGGGCCGCTACGTCGTCGGCGTGGACTTCGGCACGCTCTCCGGCCGGGCCGTGGTGGTCGACGTGGCCGACGGCGCCGAGCGGGGCAGCGCGGTGCACGCGTACCGGCGCGGGGTGCTCACCGACTGGCTGCCGGACGGGCCGGCGCTGCCGCCGGACTGGGCGCTGCAGGACCCGGAAGACCACCGCGAGGTGCTGCGGACCGCCGTGCCCGCCGCCGTCCGCGCGGCCGGCGTCGACCCGGCCGAGGTGATCGGCATCGGGCTGGACGCCACCTCCTGCACGGTGCTGCCCACCCTGGCCGACGGCACCCCGCTCGCCGAGCTGCCCGAGCTGCGCGACCGGCCGCACGCCTGGCCGAAGCTCTGGAAGCACCACGCCGCGCAACGGCAGGCCGATCGGATCAACGCCCTCGCCGCCGAGCGCGGCGAACCCTGGCTGGCCCGCTACGGCGGCCGGGTCTCCGCCGAGTGGCAGCTCGCCAAGGCGCTGGAGGTGCTGGAGGACGACCCGGCGGTGTTCCGCCGGGCGGAGCGCTGGATCGAGACGGCCGACTGGCTGGTCTGGCAGCTCTGCGGCCGCCCGACCCGCAACGTCTCCGCCGCCGGCTTCAAGGGACTACGCCAGGACGGCCGCTACCCGGCCCCCGACTTCCTCGCCGCGCTCCACCCCGAGCTGCCCGACCTGCTGCCAAAGGTCGACGGGCCGCTGGTGGAGTCCGGTGCCCGGGCCGGCGCGCTGACTGCCGAGGCGTCCGGATGGACGGGCCTGCCGGCCGGCGTCGCGGTCGCGGCCGGCGCCATCGACGCGCACGTCACCGCCGCCGCGGCCCGGTCGGTCGAGCCGGGCCGGATGCTCGCCGTCCTCGGCACCTCCACCTGCCTGATCATGAATTCGGACGCCTGTCACGAGGTGCCCGGGGTGTGCGGCGTCGTCGAGGGCGGGGTCACCGCCCGCGGCTGGGGCTACGAGGCCGGGCAGAGCGGCGTGGGTGACATCTTTGCCTGGTACGTCGAGCGGGCCCTGCCCGGGTCGTACGCGGACGAGGCGCGGCGGCGCGGGGTCTCGCCGTACGAGCTGCTGGACGCCCTCGCCGCCGACCAGCCGGTGGGCGGGCACGGGCTGCTGGCGCTGGACTGGCACAGCGGGAACCGCTCGGTGCTGATGGACCACGAGCTGAGCGGCGTGCTGGTCGGGCTGACCCTGGCCACCCGGCCGGAGGAGATCTGGCGGGCGCTGCTGGAGGCCACCGCGTTCGGCGCGCGGACGGTCGTCGAGGCGTTCACCGCGGCCGGGGTGCCGGTGGACGAGTTGACCGCGGCCGGTGGGCTGACCGCCAACCGGCTGCTGCTGCGGATCTACGCCGACGTGCTGCGCCGGCCGCTGCACGTGCTGGACGCCGCGCACCCGGCCGCCCTCGGCGCGGCGATCCACGCGGCGGTGGCGGCCGGGGCGTACCCGGACGTGGAGGCGGCCTCGGCGGCGATGGGCGCGCGGCACCGCGAGACCTGGCGCCCCGACCCGGCCCGCGCCGCCGCCTACGACGACCTCTACGCCGAGTACCGCGCCCTGCACGACCACTTCGGCCGGGGAGGAACCGACGTCCTGCACCGCCTCCGCGCCCTTCGCAACCGCGCCCACCACACCCCCGGCGCCTGTTGATCAAGAGGTTCGCGTCTCCGGGAAACCCGCGGATCAGGCGCAAACCTCCCGATCACCGCGGTCGGGGGGGCGGGTGGGGCGGGAAGTGCGACGCCCCGCGCGGCCGGGGGCCGGGCGGGGCGTCGGTGGTGCGGGGCGTCAGCCGAGGTGGACGGCGGGGTAGAGGGGGAAGCCGGCCAGCAGGTCGCTGGCCTGCTTGCTGACCTTGTCGGCCAGGGCCGGGTCGAGGACGTACTTGGCCTTGGACTCGCCCGACGTGGTCTGGCTGAGCACGGTGTGGATCAGCTCGGCGGTCTGGTCCATCTCGGCGGTGCCGAGACCGCGGCTGGTCAGCGCCGGGGTGCCGATCCGGATGCCCGAGGTGTACCAGGCGCCGTTCGGGTCCTGCGGGACCGAGTTGCGGTTGGTGACGATGCCCGAGTCGAGCAGCGCCTGCTCGGCCTGCCGGCCGGTGAGGCCGTAGCCGGTGACGTCGATGAGCACCAGGTGGTTGTCGGTGCCGCCGGTGACCAGCTTGGCGCCCCGGCGGGTCAGCCCCTCGGCGAGCGCCTGGGCGTTGTCGACGATCCGCTGGGCGTAGTCGGCGAAGTCGGGGCGGCGGGCCTCGGCCAGGGCGACCGCCTTGGCGGCCATCACGTGCGGCAGCGGACCGCCGAGCACCATCGGGCAGCCCCGGTCGACCTGGTCGGCCAGCTCCGGCCCGCAGAGCACCATGCCGCCCCGCGGGCCGCGCAGCGACTTGTGGGTGGTGGTGGTGACGATGTGCGCGTGCGGCACCGGGTCGAAGTCGCCGGTGAAGACCTTGCCGGCGACCAGCCCCGCGAAGTGCGCCATGTCGACCATGAAGGTCGCGCCCACCGAGTCGGCGATCTCCCGCATGATCCGGAAGTTGACCCTCCGCGGGTACGCGGAGTAGCCGGCCACCAGGATCAGCGGTTTGAACTCGCGGGCCGCCTCGGCCACCTTGTCGTAGTCGACCAGGCCGGTGGCCGGATCGGTGCCGTAGCTGCGCTGGTCGAACATCTTGCCGGAGATGTTCGGCCGGAAGCCGTGGGTGAGGTGACCGCCGGCGTCCAGCGACATGCCCAGCATCCGCTGGTTGCCCAGCTCGCGGCGCAGCGCGAACCAGTCCGCCTCGGTGAGGTCGTTGACCTGGCGTACCTGGGCCTTCTTCAGGGCGGGGGACTCGACGCGATCGGCCAGGATCGCCCAGAATGCGACCAGGTTGGCGTCGATGCCGGAGTGCGGCTGCACGTACGCGTGGGCGGCGCCGAACAGCTCCCGCGCGTGCTCGGCGGCGAGCGCCTCGACCGTGTCGACGTTCTGGCAGCCGGCGTAGAAGCGACGCCCGACGGTGCCCTCGGCGTACTTGTCGCTGAACCAGTTGCCCATGGCCAGCAGGGTGGCCGGAGAGGCGTAGTTCTCGCTCGCGATGAGCTTGAGGGACTCGCGCTGGTCGGCCAGCTCCGCCCCGATGGCGTCGGCCACCCGCGGCTCGACGGCCCGGATCACCTCGAGCGCGCTGCGGAAGGCGGTGGATTCGGCGTTCAGCGACATGCGACCTCCTGGTGACGTGCGGAAGGCCCAGGCGCTCGGCATGCGTCCTCGTGACGGGACCGCTCCCCGATGGTTCTCCATCCCCACGCGCCAGTAACGGCCCGCGCAGATCCTACCGGGTCCGCCGGGGGTGGCCCGGTCCACCTCCGGCAACCCGTCGGCGTGGCGCGGCCGGTTCGAGCCAGCCTCGACCGCCGCACCGGTCGCGTCCCCCGTGGGCGCGGCGGCGGACCCTAGGATCGACGGATGGTGGGGGAGGACGACGGGGCGCTGCTCGCCATCAGCGACCTGCACGTCCGGCACGCCGACAACCGCGCCGTCGTCGAGGCGCTGCGCCCGGAGTCGCCGCGGGACTGGCTGCTGGTGGCCGGCGACGTCGGCGACACGGTGGCCCAGGTGGAATGGGCGCTCGACCTGCTCAGCCGGCGCTTCGCCCGGGTGGTCTGGGCCCCGGGCAACCACGAGCTCTGGACGCCGCCGGGCGACCCGGTCCAGCTCCGCGGTGTCGCGCGCTACCAGCACCTGGTCGACCTCTGCCGCCGCCTCGGCGTGCTCACCCCGGAGGACCCGTACCCGGTGTGGCGCGGTCCGGGCGGGCCGGCGCTGGTGGCGCCGCTGTTCCTGCTGTACGACCACAGCTGGCGCCCGGACGGCCTGGACACCCCGGAGGCGGCGCTGGCGGAGGCGTACCGGACCGGGGTGGTCTGCACCGACGAGGTCCTGCTGCATCCCGATCCGTACCCGAGCCGGGCGGCCTGGTGCGCGGACCGGGTGGCGACGACGGCGGCCCGGCTCGCCGCGCGGGACCCGGCGCTGCCGACGGTGCTGGTCAACCACTTCCCGCTGGTCCGCGAGCCGACCCGGGTCCTGCGCCATCCGATCTTCGCGCAGTGGTGCGGCACCGAGGCAACCGCCGACTGGCACCGGCGCTTCGCCGCCGCCGCGGTGGTCTACGGCCACCTGCACATTCCCCGGACGACCTGGCACGACGGGGTCCGGTTCGAGGAGGTGTCGGTGGGCTATCCGCGCGAGTGGAAGCAGCGGTCCCGGCCGCCGGGCGTCCTGCGCCGCATCCTGCCCGCCCCTGAGGGGACCCCGCCGACGGCGTGGTGACACAGGTCGGGGCCCGACCGACGGCCGGGCCCCGGGGCAGTCGCGTGGGTCAGGCGGTGGCGGCGTCCAGCTGGCTCTTGCGGGCCTTCGGGTCATCCGGGGTGCGCGGGGCATCCTTGCGCATCGCGATCATCCGCTCACCGATCTCCTGGAGCTGGTTGCGGCCGAGCGCCTCCCGCACCTTGGGGAACCACTCCTGCTCCTCCTCCTCGACGTGGTGCTCGACGTTCTCGATCAGCACCGTCGTCTTGGCGACGAAGCGCTCGTCGGAGGCGTCCATGGCGGCCAGCTCCGCACAGAGCAGGTCCGCCACGTGGTGCTCCTCGTACGACTCGAGGATGTCGTCCTCGAGGTCCGGCAGGAGCTTGCGGACCTCCGGATACATCACCTCGTTCTCCAGGTAGGTGTGCACCGTCAGGGCTTCGAGGATCTGGTTCACCAGCTCCTGGCGCCGGCTGGCCGGGCCGTCCTCGGCCTTCTGGAACTCCCGGAAGAGGCGGCGCATCTCCTTGTGGTCCTCTTTGAGCAGCACGATGGCGTCGGTGGACACCGGTACCTCCTTGGGGGTTGGGCTGACGGATGATCCCCTACCCCCGACATGAGCTGCGAAAACGGATGGGGCCCGGCGATGTTCCGCCGGGCCCCACCACAGGTCGTGCTGTGCCGCAACTACTTCACCGCGTTGTACGCGTCGACCATGCCCGCGCCGTAGAACGAGTTGCGCTCCCCGCCGGAGCAGGTCGCGTTGTAGGCCGTCGGACCGTCCGGGTGCAGCGGCGCCGGGTTGTAGACGCCGTCCGGGCAGGACTGCGCCACCGACGACTGCTCCAGGAACGACGCCAGCTGGCCCGGGGTCATCCCCGGGTGGGCCGACAGCGCCAGCGCCGCGACGCCGGCGGCGTGCGGGCCGGACATCGACGTGCCCTGCTTGTAACCCCAACCGTTGGTCTTCGTGACCGGGTTGAAAGTCGTCGACAGGACCTGGTCGGTGGTGGTCCCCCGGACACCGGCGGTGCGGAACCGGCTGTCACCACCGGGTGCGGTGACGTCGACAACCCCCAGGCCGTACGAGGAGTAGTAGCTCTTCGCACCGGTCGGGCCCACCGCCGAGACGGTCACCACGCCCGGGGCCTCGGCCGGCAGGTCGAGGCAGGCGTTGGTGAGGTTCTCCCGAGCCTCCGGCGTCCCGTCGTCCGGGCTGCCGAAGTCCGAGAGCTTGTGGGCCAGGTCGTAGTTGGAGTTGCCCGCGGACGCCACGTTCAGCACGCCCTTGGACTGCGAGTAGCGGATGGCCCGCTGCACGGCCTGCCACACCGGACGCTGGCGCGCGTCGTTGCGGCAGTTCAGCTCCCACGGGTCGATGTAGTAGCTGTTGTTGGTCAGCCGCATCCCGTGGGTGGCGGCCCACATGAACCCGCAGACCGCAGCCTCCGGGTAGATGAAGCCGCCGTCGTTGACCACCTTGACGGCGGCGACCTTGACGCCCGGCGCGATGCCGGTCACGCCGACGCCGTTGACGGCGGCGGCGATGGTGCCGGCTACGTGGGTGCCGTGGTCGCTGGTGGTCGGGTTCCACGCCGTCTCGGAGGTGTCGACGACACCGCCGAGGCAGGACGTGCTCTTGTCCTTGGCGATCTGGGTCGCCAGGTCCGGGTGGGTGCTCGAGATGCCGCTGTCCAGCACGCCGACGACGACGTTCGAGCTACCGGCGTTGACCGCGTGGGCCTGCGGGACGTGGATCATGTCCATGTCCCACTGCTGACCGTAGAGCGGCTCCTTGGTCGGGTCGCCGGTGGCGCTGGCGACATCGGCCGCGGAGACCTCGACGGTCTCACCCTCGTCGAGGGCGGTGCCCAGGCCGGCGGTGGACGCGACCGAGTCGACGCCCGCGCCCGCCACCTGGGTGGCGAAGTCCGGGTTGGTCGACCGGACGACGAGCACGCCGATCTGGTCGTAGTTGGCCACCACGGTGCCCTTGGCGGCCGCCACCCGGGCGGCCGCCTTCTCGGTGTTGGCGCCCTGCGGGGCGAGGACCAGGAACGTGGTGTCCGGTCCGGCGGCCGCCGCCGGTGCCAGCCCGCCGGTGACGGCGAGACCGACGCCGAGCGTCACGGCGGACGCGGCGGCCAGTGTCTTGCGACGGAGGTTCTTCACACAGACTCCCAGGGGGCCGTTCCGGCCGGGTCGCACTCCCTGGCGGGGAGCGGACCGGCGGGAAGCGGGCCGGCTGCCCGCTTCCGAGAGTTCAGCGTAGGGAGATGGTGTGTTGTTACACACACCCGAACGGACGAACAACAACCGTCAGACGGTGGCCAACGTTTGGGGGATCTCGTCGAGCAGCTCACGGGCGAGGAAGCCGATCCGGCCGTAGCGGGGGGCCAGCCGTTGGCCGCTGACCGCGTGCGCGAACGCGGCCCAGCAGGCGGCCTGCGCCGGTTGCGCGCCGCGGGAGAGCAGGCCGGCGAGCAGCCCCGCGCGTACGTCGCCGCTGCCCGACGTGCCCAGCCCGGCGTCGCCGCTCTCCTCCCGCCAGCCCCGCCCGTCCGGGGTGGCGATGTGCCCGTACAGGGAGACCACCGTGTCGTAGCGGCGGGCCACCTCGGCCGCCTCGGCGTCCAGGTCGTCGCCGAGGTCCCGGTCGAGCAGGTGTTGGGCCTCGGTGAGGTTCGGGGTGAGCACCACCGGACGGCCCGAGCCGACCAGCAGGTCCGGCGCGTGGCTGAGCGCGCCGAGGGCGTACGCGTCGAACACCAGGGGCGTCTCCGGCCCGGCGGCGCCCAGCACCAGGTCCAGCAGCCCGCGGGTGGCGTCGATGTCCTTGAGGCCGGGGCCGACGGCCACCACGTCGGCGTCGGCCACGAGGTCGGCCAGGAGGCCGCCGGGACCGCCCGCGACCGCCCCGTCGGAGGTCTCGGGCAACCCCACCACCAGCGCCTCCGGCACCTGGATGCTCAACGCGGTGGCGGTGGACTCGGCCGTGGCCAGTTGGAGCACGCCGGCGCCGGCGCGCAACGCCGCCACCCCGGCCAGCAGCACCGCGCCGGGAGTGAACCGGGAGCCGCCGACGACGAGCACCCTGCCCCGGTGCTCCTTGCCGCCGGTCGGCACCGGCAGCGCCCAGTCCCGCAGCAGCGCGGGGGTGATGACCGGAGTGTCAGACCGGTTCGGCATGGACCTCGTCCTCCCTGGTCGGCCGCGCGCCCTGCCGATGCAGGTGGGCGACCTCGTTGAACCCGTCCGGGACCAGCCGGCCGTCGGCGCCCGCCGACCAGCCGGTCACCGAGCAGTTGGCGATGACGTGCTCCCGGGTGAGCGCCATCAGCTCCGCCTCGGTGAGCCCCTCCACCAGGTAGCGCAGCAGGAAGACCAGCGCGTCGTGGCCGAACAGCAGCACCCGGCGGTCCGGGTGGTCGCGGCGCAGGTCGCCGAGGAGGGTACGCAGCCGCAGCGCCACGTCCGTCCACGACTCGCCGCCGGGCGGGCGGTAGTAGAACTTGCCCAGCCGGGTCCGGCGGTCCGCCTCGGCCGGGAACCGCTGGCGCACGCCGTACGGGGTCAGGCCGTCGAGGATGCCCAGTTCCCGGTCGCGCAGCCGCTCGTCCCGGTTGACCGGGATCCCGGTGCCGGCCAGCGCCAGCTCGGCGGTCCGCACCGCCCGCAGGTACGGCGACACCACCGCCACGTCGGGACGGCGTGCCTCGGGCAGGCCGGCGAGCCAGCGACCGGTGGCGCGGGCCTGCTCCTCCCCGGTGGTCGACAGCGGCACGTCCGCGTCCCGGTGGGTCAGGTCGATCAGCTCGGCCCCGGAGGCCTCCGCCTGGGTGGCCGCGACGTTCGCCGTGCTCTCGCCGTGCCGCACGATCCAGAGCGTTGCCAGTTCCGCCATGCGGCCTCCGGTACCCGGGCCCCCGCCCGGGTAACCGCACCGGTCGCCGGTCGGCCTGCGGGTGCGTGAACGCTCGGCGGGCGGGTAAGCGCTGGCTCCACGCGAAGCCGAGACATGGGGAGGTACGCCGTGGCGACGATGATCAGCGAGAAGGTCAGTGTGGTCAAGGACAAGAACTACGACCTGATCCACACCATCCAGCTCTCGCTGGAACACGTCTGGCGAATGGAGACGTACATCGCCGACGCCGAGGAACGGGGTGACAGCGAACTGGCCACCTGGTTCCGCAAGATGCAGGAGAACAACCGCAAGGCCGCCGACCAGGGCAAGAAGATGCTCATGGAGCGGATGCAGAAGGAAAACGGCTAGACCGGACGTACGGCGACCGGCGGGCGGGTGCGCCCGCCGGTCGCCGCGAAATGTCGGCGGGTCTCCGCCCGCCGGCGTCCTGCTCGTCGCCTGACAAGTACCCGGCGGCGGGTGGACCGGCGTCGTACGGTGTGAGGCGTGGCGACCACGGCGGCCGAGGAGATCCGGGTGGGGGAGCGGCTGGTCCGCGTCTCCAGCCCCGACAAGCCGTACTTCCCGGAGCGCGGACTGACCAAGCTGGACGTGATCCAGTATTTCCTCGCCGTCGGCGACGGCATTCTGCGCGCGCTTCGGGACCGTCCGACCATGCTGGAGCGCTGGCCCCGCGGCGTCTTCGAGGGGGCGAAGATCGCCACCCGGCAGACCAACCGGGGTGACGCCTTCTACCAGAAGCGGCTGCCGGCCGGCGCGCCCGACTGGGTGCGGACCGCGCACCTCACCTTCCCCAGCGGGCGGACCGCGGACGAGGTGGCCCCGACCGAGCTGGCGGTGGTGATCTGGGCGGCGAATCTCGGCACTCTCCGGTTCCATCCGTGGCCGGTCTCGGCGGCCGACGTGGAACATCCCGACCAGCTCCGCATCGACCTCGACCCGATGCCGGGCGTCGACTTCGCGCAGGTGGTCCCGGTCGCGCACGAGGTGCGGGCGTTCCTCGACGAGCTGGGGCTGGTCGGCTACCCGAAGACCACCGGCGGGCGCGGCCTGCACGTCTACCTGTCGATCGAGCCGCGCTGGAGCTTCGGCGAGTGCCGGCGGGCGGTGTTGGCGCTGGGCCGCGAGATGCAGCGCCGGCTGCCCGACCTGGTCACCACCACCTGGTGGCGGGAGCAGCGGGACCGGCCGGTCTTCGTGGACTACAACCAGATGGCCCGGGACCACACCGTGACCTCGGCGTACTCGATCCGGCCCACGCCGGCGGCGCTGGTCTCCGCGCCGCTGGACTGGTCGGAGCTGGACGACGCGCGGCCCGAGGACTTCGACGTGCTCAGCATGCCGGGCCGGTTCGCGGAGCGGGGTGATCCGCACGCCGGCCTGGACGAGCGCCGCTTCTCCCTGGCGCCGCTGCTGGAACTGGCCGACCGGGAGGGCCTGGCGGCCCCGCCGGAGCGCTGACGCCCGGGCCGTGTCTCAGGCCCTGGTTCGCCGCCGGCCTCGTGGATGAGGCCTCCGAGCACCGTTCAGGTGCCCATACCCCGGCTCAGGCCTGCGCCGCCAGCCGGCCGGCCGCCGACAACCGCTCGATCACCGCCCGGTGCGGAACGGCGTAACTGGTGTTACCACGCCCACTGGTGGTGGTGGCGGTGAAGAGCGAGTTGAGTAGCGCTTCCTCGACCGCGTCCATGACGGCGGTGAAGGCTGGGTTGATCTCCCCGTCGGGGATTGGTGGCTGGTCCGGCTGTGCCGTGCTGAACGCGATCGCGTAGTCGCCGCTGGCGTTGCTGTAGGACGCCCCGACCCGGCCCATGGCGAAGACCGCCCGTCGGGCGAGCCGCCCGAGCTGTCGCGCGTCCAGGGGCGCGTCGGTGGCCACCACGATCATGCATGAGTTGCCGGGTGGTTCGGTCCGGTCGGCGTCCGGGATCAGCTCATCGACCGGCAGCGGGACTCCGAGGGCGGTCAGGACTCCGCCGAAGTTGGACTGGACGAGGGCGCCGACGGTCGCCGGGCGGTCGGCCACCCGTACGGCCCTGGACGAGGTGCCGATGCCGGCCTTGAAGCCCAGGGCCGTGGTGCCGGTGCCGGCCCCGACGCAGCCCTCCGCCGGCGGTTCGCCGGATGCCCGGGTGATGGCGGCGAGCACGTGTTCTTCGGTGATCGGGCGACGGCGGATGTCCGAGAGATGCCCGTCGTTGGTTTCTCCTACCAGTGGGTTGAACGACAGGTCGCCCGGCCGGCGGTCCATCAGGTACCCCAGCAGCGCGTCCGCAGCCCGGAACACGGACAGCGTGCCGGTCAGGAGGACGGGTGACTCCAGTACGCCGAGTTCGTCCACCTGGGTCGAGCCGACGAGTTTCCCGTGGCCGTTGCCGGAGTACACGGCGGCCGGCAGGGTCCACCGTCCGGGGCCGAGTTGGCTCGGTACGACGGCGGTGACACCGGTGTGCAGGTCGGCGCCGTCGTCGATGGTGGTGTGCCCGACCAGGATCCCCGCGACATCGGTGATCACGTTGTGCCGCCCGGTGGACAGCGGGCCCACGACGACCCCGAGGTCGCGGGCACGGCAGCGCTGCTCATTCATGGTGCTCCTGTCGTTGTTTCAGTCCGGCGGTGCTGGGATCGTTGCGGAATCTGGCCGGTCGAGTGTGGTGGTATCCGCACGACGAGGACCACGACAACATCCAGGGTGGGGTCGCGCTCATCGCGGACGCTTGAGGTCAAACCCCACTTCTGCTTTACGCGCCGCCATCGCACCCGAGGTGCCGCCTACTCCCAGGGGCTCTGCGTGCCGTCGAACTCCTCGAAGACCAGCCAGGTGCGCGTCGACAGCACCCCGGCGATGCTCTGCACCCGCTCCAGCACCACGTCCCGCAGCGTGGCGTTGTCCGGCGCCCGGACCAGCGCGAGCACGTCGTGCTCGCCGCTGAGCAGGGCGACGTGTTCGACGTAGCGGACCTGGGCCAGCTCGGCGGAGACCTCCCGCCAGGTGTTCTGCTCGATGGTCAGCGCGATGTACGCCGACGTGCCCAGCCCGGCCGGCTCCGGCGCGACCTGGGCCCGGAACCCGGTGAGCACGCCGTCCCGCAGCAGGCGCTCCACCCGGGCGTACGCGTTCGTCCGCGAGACGTGCACCCGTTCGGCCAGGGTACGGATGGACAGCCGCCCGTCCCGGACCAGCTCGTCCAGGATTCGCCGGTCGACCTCGTCGAGCGGCCCGGCCGAACGTCCCGTTCCGCCCGCCTCGCCCGGTGCCGGGCTGGTCTCCTGGCTCATGAATCGCTCCTCAGCTCACCATTCGTCCCACGTTCACCGGGGATCTTGAGTCAATCATCCAACAGCAGGAGCATAGGGCCACCACACGTCCAGGAGGTCCCCGCCGTGACGAGCACACCCCAGGCGGTCCGCAGGGCATCCCCGCGCACCCGCCGGCCGGCCACCCCGGCCGCACCCGACCCGACGGCCGGCCTGCTGCCGACGGCCGAGCCGGTCCGACTGCTGAACCCGGACGGCACCCCGCTGCCGCCTCGCGCCGACTACCCCGAGCCGTCGGTCGAGGCGCTGCGCGAGATGTACCGCCGGATGGTCGTCGGCCGCCGCTTCGACGTCCAGGCCACCGCCCTGACCAAGCAGGGCCGGCTCGCCGTCTACCCGTCCTCCCGGGGACAGGAGGCCTGCCAGGTCGGCGGGGTGCTCGCCGTCCGCGACACCGACTGGGTCTTCCCCACCTACCGCGAGTCGATGGCGCTGACCGCCCGGGGCATCGACCCGGTCGAGGTGCTCACCCTGCTGCGCGGCGACTGGCACTGCGGCTACGACCCGACGCGGGTGCACACCGCGCCGCAGTGCACCCCGCTGGCGACCCAGTGCGTGCACGCCGCCGGGCTCGCCTACGGCGAGTCCTACCAGGGCCGGGACACCGTCGCGCTGGCCTTCATCGGCGACGGCGCGACCAGCGAGGGCGACTTCCACGAGGGGGTCAACTTCGCCGCCGTGTTCAAGGCCCCGGTCGTCTACTTCGTGCAGAACAACAAGTACGCGATCAGCGTCCCGCTGTCCCGGCAGACCGCCGCGCCGAGCCTGGCGTACAAGGGCGTCGGCTACGGCGTGCCCAGCGAGCAGGTCGACGGCAACGACCCGGTGGCCGTGCTCGCCGTGCTCACCCGCGCGGTCGAGCACGCCCGCTCCGGCCGAGGGCCGTTCCTGGTGGAGGCGCACACCTACCGGATGGAGGCGCACACCAACGCCGACGACGCCAGCCGGTACCGGGACCCCGACGAGGTCGAGGCGTGGCGCGACCGGGACCCGGTGGCCCGCCTGGAGACCTACCTGCGGGCCCGCGGCGTGCTCGACGACGCCGCCGTCGACGCGATCGCCGAGGAGGCCGAGGCGTACGCCGCGGACCTGCGCGAGCGGATGAACGCCCAGCCCACCGTCGACCCGCTCAGCCTCTTCGAGCACGTCTACGCCGAGCCGACCCCGCAGCTGGTCGAGCAGCGCGAGCAGGTCCGCGCCGAGCTGGCCGCCGCCCGCGACTCAGAGGGGGACGCCTGATGGCCACCATGACCATGGCGAAGGCGCTCAACGCCGCGCTCGCCGACGCGATGCTCGACGACGACCGGGTGGTCGTCTTCGGCGAGGACGTCGGGCAGCTCGGCGGCGTCTTCCGGATCACCGACGGGCTCCAGGCCCGCTTCGGCGACAAGCGCTGCTTCGACACCCCGCTCGCCGAGGCCGGCATCGTCGGCTTCGCCGTCGGCCTGGCCATGTCCGGGCTGCGCCCGGTGGTCGAGATGCAGTTCGACGCGTTCGCGTACCCGGCGTTCGAGCAGATCGCCTCGCACGTGGCGAAGCTGCGCAACCGCACCCGTGGGGCGCTCAGCGTGCCGATCGTGATCCGGGTGCCGTACGCCGGCGGCATCGGCGGGGTCGAGCACCACTGCGACTCCTCCGAGGCGTACTACGCGCACACCCCCGGCCTGAAGGTGGTCACCCCGGCCACCGTCGAGGACGCGTACTCGCTGCTGCGCACGGCGATCGACGACCCGGACCCGGTCGTCTTCATGGAGCCGAAGAAGCTCTACTTCTCCAGCGCCGAGGCGGAACTGCCGGCGCGCACCGCGCCGTTCGGCACGGCCGTCGTACGCCGGGCCGGCACCGACGCCACCCTGCTGGCGTACGGGCCGGCGGTGCCGGTCGCGCTGGAGGCCGCCGAGGCCGCCCGCGAGGAGGGCTGGGACCTGGAGGTCGTCGACGTCCGCACCATCGTGCCGTTCGACGACGCCACGGTCACCGCCTCGGTACGGAAGACCGGCCGCTGCGTGGTGATCCAGGAGGCGCAGGGCTTCGCCGGGGTCGGCGCGGAGATCGCCGCCCGGGTGCAGGAGCGCTGCTTCCACGCCCTGCACGCCCCGGTGCTGCGGGTGTCCGGCCTGGACATCCCGTACCCGGCCCCGATGCTGGAGCACACCCACCTGCCCTCGGTGGACCGGGTGCTGGACACCGTGGCCCGGCTCCAGTGGGACGACCAGCCCGACCCGCGCTGGCTGCCGCAGGGGAGCGTCGCATGAGCGAGCGTAGCGAGCGAATCATCAGGCACAGCCCGGACGAGGCTCATGCGGATACCGACCGACGGGAGGAATCCGCATGACCACCGTCGAGCGGACGCAGGTCTTCCTCCTGCCCGACCTGGGCGAGGGGCTGAGCGAGGCCGAGATCGTCGAGTGGCGGGTGGCCGTCGGCGACGTGGTGACGGTGGACCAGAGCGTGGTCGAGGTGGAGACCGCCAAGGCGGTCGTGGACGTGCCCTGCCCGTACGCCGGTCGGGTCGTCGCGCTGCACGGCGCGGCGGGTGAGGTACGCCCGGTCGGCCAGCCGCTGATCACCATCGCGCCGCTGGACGGCGCCGGCCCGGACGGCCGGGAGCCCGCCGGGCACGCCACCTACCGCGAGGAGGAGCGGGCCGGCTCCGGCAACGTGCTGATCGGGTACGGCACCGGCCACGGCGGTTCGGGTCGGCGGCGTCGCCGCCCCCGCCTGGCGCTGGCCCCCGAGCCGGCCCCCGCCGCACCGGCCGCCCCCGAGTCGGCCCCCGCCGCGCCGGCCGCACCTGAGCCGGCTGCCGCCGCCGCGTCCCCGCGGGCGGCCCTGGTCATCTCGCCGATCGTCCGGCGGCTGGCCCGGGAGCGCGGCGTGGACCTGGCGACGGTCCGGGGCACCGGACCGGGCGGCGTGATCCGGCGGGCCGACGTGGAGGCCGCCGAGGCCACCCCGGCCGCCCGGCTGGCCGCCGTCCCGGACCAGCCGGCCCCGGCCGCGCACGTCGGGCTCGCCCCGGCCGGCGACCAGGACCTGGTCATCCCGTTGACCGGCATCCGCAAGGTCATCGCCGACAAGCTCTCCCGCAGCCGGCGGGAGATCCCCGAGGTGACCATCTGGGTCGACGTGGACGCCACCGCGCTGCTGGCGACCCGCGCCGCGATCAACGCGGCCACCCCGGACGCGCCGGTCAGCATCCTGGCCCTGCTGGCCCGGATCTGCCTCAGCGGGCTGCGGAGGTATCCGCAGCTCAACGCCCACGTCGACACCGAGGGGCAGCGGATCGTCCAGTCCGCCGGGGTGCACCTGGGCATCGCCGCGCAGACCGACCGGGGCCTGCTGGTCCCGGTGCTGCGCGACGCCCAGCGGCTGACCACCCGGGAGCTGGCCGCCGAGCTGGCCGCCACCACCGCCGCCGCCCGCGCCGGCACGCTGCCCCCGGCGCGGCTCACCGGCGGCACCTTCACCCTGAACAACTACGGGGTGTTCGGTGTGGACGGTTCCACCCCGATCATCAACCACCCGGAGGCGGCGCTGCTCGGCGTCGGCCGGATCGTGGACAAGCCCTGGGTGGTCGACGGGCAGCTCGCGGTCCGCAAGGTCACCCAGCTCAGCCTCACCTTCGACCACCGGGTCTGCGACGGCGGGGTGGCCGGCGGCTTCCTGCGGCACGTCGCGGACTGCGTCGAGCAGCCCGCGCTGCTGGTCGCGAACGTCTGACGGCGCGCGGAGCCGGTCGCCCGTCCGGGCGGCCGGCTCCGACCCGTACGGGCCGCCGTGCGGGTCGGTTCCCCGGCGGTGACCGGTGTCGCCGGCGTTGGTCGGACCGCCCCCGGAAGGCGGCGTAGTCCACCGCCGTCCCGTCTGTCGCATCTGCTCCCCGTGCCCGTCCCGCGGTGTTAACCGCTCGGGAGGCCGGGAATCCGAGGCCGTCGTCGCCCGGAGTCCGAGAGGAGCAGCCGTGTCGTACCAGCAACTGCCGCCCACCGTGCGGAACCGCCGCCCGGCCGTCGCGGGCGCGCCGCTGTGGTGCGACGCCCGCGAGTACGGCCTGACCGGCGACGGGGTGACCAACGACCAGCCGGCGCTGGCCGCGCTGGTGGACCGGCTCGGCGACGGCTACGTCGCCGACGGACGGGCGCGGGTGATCTACTGCCCGCCGGGGATCTACTCCGTCCGCGACGCCGGGACCGTCTGGCGCAGCGGGGTGTCGCTGATCGGCGCCGGCCCGGCCGCGACCCGGTTCGTGCTGAGCAACGAGGGCAACCGGGCCGACCCGACGCCGCTGGCCTTCTGGACCACCGTGCAGCACGGCGCGAGCCGGGACCGGCACATCGCCGACTGCACCTTCGCCGACTTCGAGATCGACGGCTCGGGGGTGGCGATGGCCGAGTACAACTACCTGGCCAAGGGGCTGGGCCTGCAGTACATGGTGCGGGCAATGTTCCGCAACCTCTACATCCACCACACCGCCGCAACGGGGCTGGGCTGCGACTTCCTCCAGGACAGCAGCATCGACGGCGTGGTGGTGGTCGGCTGCGGCCGGCTGGACAACGGGGAGGAGATGGGCGGTGCCGGCATCGGCGTCGGCATCGGCGGCTGGGGGACGGTGGAGCGGCTCACCATCGCCAACTGCACCGCCCTGGGCAACGGCACCAACGGCATCTTCCTCGAGTTGCAGAAGCCCTACTGGCCGCCGCCGCGCGGCTACCGGATCATCGGCTGCCACAGCCAGGGCAACCGGTTCGGTATCTCCGACTGGGGAGCCGACGGCCTGATCGTCACGGCCTGCACGATGACCGGAAACCTGGAGGCCGGGTACGACGTCTCGGCCAACGGCACCGCCGGGGTGGCCGGCCGGGGCGGGCTGCTGACCGACTGCGTGATCGACGGCAACCTGGCCGACGGCATCAGCATGGGCAACACGCCCGGGCCGTACACCGTGCGGGGCAACCGGATCACCGGCAACGGGCGGCACGGCTTCCACGAGCACAACCTCGGGCGCGGCTACCAGGACCCGGCGCTGGACGTGGTGGTCGAGAGCAACGAGTTCTGGGGCAACGGCCTGGACGCGATCCGGGTCGACCGCCCGATGACGGACACCGTTCTGCTCAACAACCGCATCCGCAACAACGGCCGACAGTGCGCCGGGGCGTCCACGGGCGGCGGCGAGACGGTCCGCTACGGCGACCAGAACCTGGTCGACCGGTCGGCGGACTGGCCGCACGACGGCCACCGGGGCAAGGTGCTCCGGGTCGGCAAGCGCACCGCCGTGGTGGCCGCGAACACCGGCACCGAACTCTCCCTCGCCCCGGTACGCCCCGACGCCTGCACCGCGTGGAGCGGCGACACCCCGGTGCCCGGCACCTCGTACGAGTTGTCGGCCGCGCCGGAGACCCGGGCCGGCATCGCGATCAACGCGGCGTTCGACTCGGCGACCATCCGGGGGAACCGGGTCTGGGACAACCACGACGTGCGGACGCAGACCCACGGGCTGTGGGTCACGGACCGGGGCAGTTGGGTGGACTGCCGGGTGGAGGACAACGACTTCGCCGGCAACGGCGTGGCCGCCACCCGCCTGGACACCCCGTCGCTGGGCGGGCGGTGGGACCGCAACCACGGCGACGAGGACTGGGACTGACCGGCCCGGTCCGGTACGTCCGTGCGCCGCCCGCCCAGGACTGCCGATCCCGGACGTCGTGGCCCGAGCGTCGCCTGCCGGGCACACCCGGCATCAAATGGCCGTCCCGTCGCCCACCATTTCCTCCAAAAGCGCGACCCGGCCGGAGAAACGCCGTACAGAATGGGGCCAACGGGGACTGGGAAATGGGGTGTGGAATATGGACGTGAGACGGCGATTGAGGCTGTTCGCAGTAACCATCGCAGTCACGCCATTGGTGATCGGCGGCTGCACCGCCGGTCAGCGGGAGGCTGCGAAGCCGGGGCACGGGAAGGCGGCCGCGCCGTCGGTGACCGTGACACCGGCGGACCGGACCAAGGATGTGCCGATCAGCGCAGAGGTGGGCGCGAAGGTCGCGCACGGGAAGGTCACCGCGGTCCGGCTCACTGACGACAAGGGTGTGCAGGTGCCGGCCGAGCCGCGGGAGGACGGGTCGGGCTGGGTGCCCACCCGGCCATTGCAGAACTCCCGGACGTATACGGCGGAGGTCACCGCGACCGGCGGTTCCGGACGTACCACCACGCAGAAGACGACGTTCACCACGATGGCGAAATCGACCAAGCCGGCCGTCACCACCGAGCTCTATTTCACCAGTAATCAGACGTACGGGACGGCGATGCCGGTGGTCGTCGCATTCGATCCGCCAATTCCGAAAGAGGCCAGAGCGGACGTACAGCGCCGGTTGTTCGTGAAGACCGACCCGCCGCAGCCGGGCGCCTGGTCGTGGGAGTCCGACGGCAAGCAGGTCGAGTACCGGGCGCCCGACCACTGGAAGTCCGGCACGAAGATCAGCGTACGGAGCGCGCTGCAGGGGCTGCCGATCGGCAAGGACGCCATCGGCGACGCCGACCACAGCGCGACCTCCAAGATCGGCCGGCAGGTCTCGCTCGACATCGACAACGCCACCAAGCAGATGTCCGTCTACCAGGACGGCAAGCTGCTCCGCAAGGTCCCGGTGAGCATGGGCAAGTCGAGCACGCCCACCTCCAGCGGCAAGATGGTGATCATGGAGAAGTTCGACCGGACCACCTTCGACACCCGGGGTTCGGCCGATCCTTACGTGGTCGACGTCGATGACGCCCAGCGGCTCACCTGGGGTGGCGAGTTCATCCACTCCGCCCCGTGGTCGGAGGGGGAGCAGGGCTTCACCAACACCTCACACGGCTGCACTAACGTCTCCGCGGCGGCCGCGGACTGGCTGATGGGCGTCACCCACGTCGGCGACCTGGTGACCATCAAGGGCACCGAGGTGAAGCTGGACCAAGGCAACGGGTTCACGGCCTGGAACGTCAGCTGGGACGAGTTCATCAAGGGCAGCGCGCTGCCCGTACCGGCCGGGCTGAAGCCCACCCACGTCGCCACGCCGCACCCGGGCGCGGTGGCCGGCGGTTCGGCGCCCGCACCGGCCCCCTCGGCCAGCGGCGGCTGACCCACCGGGGAGGAACGACCCGGGCCGGCCCGCCACCCTCGGACGGTGGCGGGCCGGCCGCCCGTCACGGCCGCTCAGCCGAGGCGCACCCGGGCCACGCCCGTCGCGGTCAGGCTGCCCAGCCAGAGCACGTCCCCGTGCTGCCGCACGCCGGTGATCATCGAGTACGCGCCGGTCGGGCCGTGCAGCGTCCGGAGCACCCGCCCCTCGCCGTTGACCAGCGCGACCAGGCCGTAGCGGCGGGGCTGCGGCTGCACCGCCCCCGGCAGCAGCGCCACCAGCTGTCGTACCCGGGGATGCGGCAGCAGCCGCTCCATGATCGGCAGGCGGGGGCTGGGCAGGGCGATCCAGTACGTCCCGTCGCCCACCGCGGCGACGTTGTCCGGGTACGCGGGCAGGTCGGTCAGCACGGTGGCCCGGCCGTCCGGCAGGTCGATCCGGAGCAGCCGGTGGGTGGCCGTCTCCACCAGCATCAGCGCCGACTCGTCCGGGGTGAGGGCGACCCCGTTGGGGAAGTAGAGCCCGCTCGTCACCACCTCGGTGCGCCCGGTCCGCCGGTCGTACGCCAGCACCCGGCCGTTGGGCCGGTGCTCCAGCAGGTCCTTCTTCCAGTGCGACAGCGGGAACCGATCGGACGAGTCGGTGAAGTAGATGGTGCCGTCCCGGGCCACCGTGCCGTTGTCGGCGAGGTGCACCGGCGGCGCCGTGCCGGTCAGTTCGTGCACCACGCCGTCCGGGGTGACCCGCAGCAGCCCTCGATAGGCGTCGCAGACCACCAGGCCGCCGTCGACCGGGTCGAGCTCGATACCCAGCGGTCGGCCGCCGGTCTCGGCGAGCAGCCGGGGCGGAGTGCCCGGCGGCGCGTCCGCCGGCCACCACCACAACCGGCCGTCCTCGTCCCCGCTGATCACCCGGCCGTCCGGGTCGATCAGCACGTCCTCCGGCCCGTGCGCGCCGTACGGCAGCGGCAGCAGGTCGGCGTGGTCGAGCCGGAGGTCGGTGGGGGCCCACGGCCCCTCCAGTGGCGGAGGCACGGTGGCCGGCTCGCGGACGGGCCGGATGAGTCGGGGCGGGCGCTGACGGGGAACGGCCATCCGCTCATTGTCACCCGCCGATGCGCCCGGGGCAGCCCTCGTTCGCCGGGGAACGGCGCGGCGACGGAGGTTTCCGGGCCCTCCGGGGAGAGGCGCACGGCATCGTGGGGGCACCTGACCGGGGACCCTGACGTCCCTCGGGGTCGGACCCGGGCCGTACCCGGATCCCGGTCCGGGCGGGCCGGAACTGTCGGTCCCGGCGGATAGGTTCGTCGGCATGGGGCAGCGCAGCGACCGGTTCCACGTGGAGATCACCGTGGGCGACCAGGTGGTGGACGTCCGGGCGGTCGGCGAGATCGACATCGCGACCATCGGGTCGTTCCGGGCCGCGCTGTGGGCGGCGCCGGCCCGTCCGCTGCTCCGGCTGGACCTGTCCGGCGTGCGGGTGCTCTCCGCGGCCGCGGTGCGCACGCTGATCGCGGCCCACCTGCGGGTCCGCGCGCGGGGCGGCGAGCTGGTGCTGGTCGACCCGGATCCGGTGGTGGCGCGGGTGCTGCGGGCCACCGGCCTGCACCGGGTGCTGCCGGTGCGGCAGTCGGCGACCGTGGCGACGGCGGGGGTGGCGGAGCTGGTGCCGGCCTGACCACGCCGGTCGGGCCGGGGCGATCCCGCCGGGCGGTTCCCGAGCCGCGCAGCGCGCAGGGGGCCGCCGGCGACACGCCGCCGGCCCCCTGCGCCGGGCTCAGTGCCGGCTCAGCGGACGCCGAGCAGGTCGACCACGAAGACCAGGGTCTCGTTCGGCTTGATGACCCCGCCGGCGCCCCGGCTGCCGTAGCCCAGGTGCGGCGGGATGGTCAGCCGGCGGCGGCCGCCGACCTTCATGCCCACCACGCCCTGGTCCCAGCCGGCGATGACCTGACCGCCGCCGAGCGGGAACTCGAAGCTCTCACCCCGGTTCCACGACGCGTCGAACTCGCGGCCCGTCGAGTGGGCCACCCCGACGTAGTGCACGCTGGCCAGCTGACCCGGCTGCGCCTCCGGGCCTTCGCCGACGGTGATGTCCTCGATGACGAGATCGGCGGGCGGCGCGCCCTCGATCGGGCCTACCTCGGGCTTGTCCATGCGTAGGTCTCCTACCTCGGTGGTGGATCCGGTCCCCGTCGATCCTGCCCGATAGCGGCCCGCCGATACGCGTCAGTCCCCGCCGGACGACCGGGCGGGGACCGTGGGCGTACGCAATGGCGGGGGTCACGCCGGTGACGCCCGCCCTGTCGGTGGTGCCAGATCCGTCACTTCACTTCAGCCAGGGAAGCCGCTGGACGATGGGGAGCTTCGCCCAGGCCCGGCCGAGCCCGAGGGTGTTGCCGGCGCCGACCAGGGCCAGCCCGGCCAGCAGACCCGCGTAGATCAGGTGGTCGTCCATGACCGGGTTGTTCTCGGGGGGCAGCACGGCCGTCCACATCATGACCAGCAGGATCCCGCCGGCGACCGCGGCGACCCGGGTGCCGACGCCCAGCAGCAGTGCGACGCCGATGCCCGCGAGGCCCACCATGAACAGCCAGTCCGCCCAGGCCGCGCCCGCGATGTCCTGGTACAGACCCTGGAACGGGCCGGCGGCACCGAAGGTGAGGAAGCCCTTGGTGGGGCTGCCCCCGTTGATCCAGGCGTTCTTCGCGGCGGTCTCGTGGCCGAGGCCGAACATCTTGTCCAGGAAGGCCCACAGGAAGGTCCAGCCCAGCGCGATCCGGAGACCCGCGAAGACGTACCGGGTGGCCTTCTGACCGATGGTCTCGACGTCACGGGTGGTCCCGGCCGCCGGAGCGATGGTGTTGGCGGTGATCCGCTCGACTGTCGCGGTCATGGTTTCCACGTCCCTTCCTGTGCCTCGCACCGCGCTTCCCGGTGGCAGCTTCATTCCACCTCCGCCCCGTCGTCGCGGGCAGGGCCGACCGGGCCGCTCCTGCCCGGGACCTTGGTCCCCTCCCGGCCCGGTCCGGACGGCCTTCCCGGTCCGGGCCAGCCCGGTTCAGCCGGCCTGGGCGAGCTGGGCGGCGAGCAGCGCGGGCGCCTCGGCGAGGGACGGGCCGTACCAGGTCAGGTGCCGCCCGGAGACCAGCGCGCAGGGCACGCCGGGAAAGGATTCCCGTCCGTCGTCGGCGGTGAACCGGTACGGCTCGTCCGGCAGCACCACCAGCTCCGGCGGATGCGCCCGCAGCTCGGCCAGGTCTGGGCGGGGATAGCGCTCGGCGTGGTCGGCGTACAGGTTCGCCACGCCGAGCCGGCGCAGCACGTCACCGGCGAACGTCCGGCTGCCGAGCACCACCCACGGCCGGCGCCACACCGGTACGACCGCCCGGCGGAGCGTTCCGGGCTCGGGCAGGGTGGCCCAGGCCCGGCGGGCCGCCACGAGCCAGTCCGGCTCGGTGGTCGCGCCGAGCGCGCCGGCCAGCTCGGCCAGCTCGGTCAGCGCCTCGGGCACGGTACGCGGAAACGTGACCCGTACCGGGACCCCGGCCGTGACCAGGGCGTCGGCGTCGGCACGGCGGTTCTCCTCCTCGTTGAGCAGGACCAGGTCGGGCCGGAGCGCGAGCACCCGGTCCAGGTCCGGGTACTTGCTGCCACCGACCCGGGTGACGTCCAGGCCAACCGGGTGGGTGCACCAGTCGGTGGCGCCGACCAGCACCTCGGGGCGGGTCAGCGCCACCGCCTCGGTCAGGGACGGCACCAGGGACACCACCCGCACCCGTCGCTCCTCTCCGCCGCAGATCGGACCCCGATCATGCCGCACGGCACGTGGCCGCCCGCCACGGCTTCCGGCCTGGGGAGGTGCCGGCGGCGCCGGTCAGGGTTCCGCGTCCACCCGGGCGGTCACGTCGAGGTGGGCGGGGCGGCAGCCGACGGTCGCGGCGAACCGCCGGACGGCGGCGTCGACGTGTTCGCGGATGACGGCGGTGCCGGCGCGGGGGTCGAGGTGCACCTCCACCCAGAAGTCGGGCCGGCCCGTGGGGCCGGTGAGCAGCACCCGCGCCCGGCGCACGCCGGGTTCCCGGAGCAGGTCCCGCTCCAGCGCGCCGGTGAGCACCCCGCTGTCCACCCGGGTACGCCCACCCCCGTCGCCGCCGTGCACCAGGGTGCCCGCCAGCCGGCCCGGCACCCGCAGTTCCCGGGCGAGCAGCCGCTGGCCGAGCAGGGCCAGCAGCACGCCGCCGACCACCGCCGCCACGGCGCTCCACGGGGCGCCGGCCCGCCACCAGCGCAGCAGGGCCGCGCCGAGCAGTGGGCTGTCGGCGCCCGGCAGCCGGCCCAGGCTCACCGCCAGGCCGGTACCGCCCAGGGCGGTCAGCAGCAGGGCGACGACCGTCCAGAGCAGCCGGTGCGCGGCGTTGCTCATGCCGCCCGCCGGGCCGGGACCAGCCGGACCTCGACCCGGCCGCGGGTCGGCGCGGCCAGCCGGTCCAGCTCCCGGTGCACCGCGAACTCGACGTCGGAGCGGGCCGCCGGATCGCCGGTGGCGGTCACCCGGGGCCGCCAGGCGTCCCCGCGTCGGCGGATCCGCACCCGGGCCCGCCGTACGCTCGGCACCGAGCGGACCGCTCGGGTCAGCCGTCGTTCGACCGAGCGCCGGTGCAGGTGCCAGCCGTCGGCCCCGTCGAGCCGCAGCCGGGTCGGGTGCCACCGGCGCAGCTCGGCGGCGAGGACGACCAGGCCGATCAGGGTGACCGCGGCGGCCACGATCCGGGCCGGGGCGTCCTGCCAGCGGGTGCCGGTCAGGGCGGCGTGGCCACCGGGGAGCAGCAGGCCGGGGCGGCCGAGCGCCGCGAGCGACGCCTCGACGGCGACGAGGATCCCGCCGGCGAGCAGGGCGACGGCGAGCAGCAGGGTGGCGACCCGGTTGACCGTCCGCACGTCAGCCTCCACTCCCCGGCGGCGTGGTGCCGCCGCCCCGCTCGGGCAGGAGCAGGTCCACCACGGTGATGGTGACACCCGCCACGGTCAGGCCGGTGCGCGCCTCGACCTGGGCGGCCACCCGGCGGCGTACGGCCTCGGCGACGGTCGGCAGGTGCCGGCCGTGGTCGACGGCGAGGTCGAGGTCGACGCGGGCGGCCCGGCCGTCGGCGCGGACGGTCGCCGCCGGGACGGCGACACCCGGGGTTCGTCGCGCGGCGTCCTCGGCGAGCCGGGCGATCCGCTCCTCCGGCCAGCGCTCCCGGGTGGCGTCGGGGCCGGTGAACGCGGCGCCGCGCTTCCGGGTGGCGTCGGCGCCGGTGGGCGCGGTGCGTCCGCGGCGGGGCAGGATGCCGGTCATCGGGGCCCCGGTCAGCGCCGGCGTGGCGGGGCGACCCGGTCGGCGAGCCCGGCCATGGTGACCTCGCCGTCGAGGACCCGGACCAGGAGCCAGCCGACCAGGCCGGCCAGGGTGGCGGCCGCGGCGGCGCCCGGCCCGCCCAGCGCCCAGACCGCCACCAGGAGGAACCCGGCGAGGAACCCGAACTGCTGTCGCGTCATGCCCACCTCCGCTCGCACCGGTCGGCTCATGGGCGCGGCGTACCCGTTCCCGCCGTCGCCAAGCCTGTGCGACGTGGCAATGCTGGAGGTGCGGACCGTCAGGGTGCGCTCGCCGCGACCCGGGCCGGCTCCGGAGCGAGGGTCGCCACCGGTACGCCTTCCCGCGCCGCCCACTCCACCGCGTGCCGCACGTCCGCCACCGGCAGCGGCCGCCGGTCGGTCACCGTGACCGCCGCGTGCACCCCGAAGGCGACGAACGGGTACGACCGGGCCAGCCCGCCGACCGCCTCGTGCACCTGGCCCGCCACGTCCAGCGCCCCCTGCTCGTGCAGCGCCGGCAGCATCAGCAGGTACTCGTTGTCGGCGAGGCGGATCGCCCGGTCCACCGGGCGCAGCACTCCGGTCACCGCGGCGAGCACCGCCTGCGTCTCTCGGGCGGCGCTGCGCCGGCCGAACCGCTCCGGCGCGCCGGCCGGCTCGTCCACCCGCACCCCGACCAGCGCCACCGGCAGCGTGCCGGAGGCGGTTACGCCGTCCATGCCGGTCCACCGGCGCAGGCCCGGCTCGTCGAGCAGCCCGGCCGGTGTGTCCACCGGCTCCGCCTGCCGGGGCGGGTGCGCGCGCTCGCCCCGGGCGGCCAGCATCCGGATCGCGGCCTCGGCCCGGGACTCGCCCGGCCCGGCCGGGATGTCCCGGACCCGGGCGACCACCTCGTCCAACCGGGACCGGGCCGACTCCGGCAACCGGTCCGCGAGGCGTGCCCGTAGCCGGATCACCTCGTGCAGCGCCTCGTCGCGGCGGAAACCCCAGTGGCCCTCGAAGAGCCGCCCGGCCTCCAGCGAGACCGCCGGAGCCACCTCGCCCCGGTCGTACGCCACCAGCGTGGCCCCGAAGCGCGGGGTCAGCGCCACCACGGTCCACTCCCGGGCCAGTTCCTCCGCCTCGTCCAGCATCACCCCGTACGCCCCGGCGGGCAGCTCGGGCGGCGGCGGACCGACCATCCCCACCACGGTCACCGCCGCGCTCGCCGCGATCCGCTCGTAGACCGCGCGTTCCCGGGCGAAGTAGGGCCGCCGCTGGAAGAGGGCGAACACCACCAGCGGGCCGTCCTCGGCGGTGGCCAGGGCGGCCCGTTCGATGGCATGGGAGACGGCGACGAGGCTGCGCTTGGTCGACCGTTGCGGGGTCCGTCCACTCTGCGGCACCCGACCGAGCCTAGAGGGGTCGTCCGCCCGGCGCACCGGCCGCGCGGACGGCGGCTGTCGTCCGCCCGGCGCAGCGGCCGCCCGGACGGCGGGTCAGCGTCCCGCCGGTGACGGGGAAGCGGACGACCGGCGGTCCCGCCACTCCCGTCGGGTCAGCGCGTACTCCACCTCGCCGTGCTCGGCTCCCTCGATCGCCTCCGGCCAGTCCTGGTGGAAGGTCCGCACGTACGCCAGTCCGGCCTTCTCCATCACCCGCCGCGACCCGCGGTTGACCGCCATCGTGGTGGCGACGATCCGGACCACGCCCAGCTCGGCGAAGCCCTTGTCGACCAGTGCGCGGGCTCCCTCGGTGGCGTACCCGGCGCCCCAGGCGGCCCGGCGCAGCCGATAGCCCAGCTCGACCTCCCGGGGGTCGCCGTCCGTGGTCGGCCGGAACTCGAACCAGCCGAGGAACATGCCGTCGTGCCGCCGCTCCGCGGCCCACCAGCCCCAGCCCGGCGGACGCCGGTACGCCGCCAGCATCCGCGGCAGCACCCGGTCGCGGATCTCGGCCGCCGGGGTGGGGCGGCCCCCGGTGAGGTACCGCATCACGGCCGGGTCGCCGTCCAACTCGGTGAGCAGCGGCGCGTCGGCGGCGGTGAACTCGCGCAGCGCCAGCCGGGCGGTGGTGAGGAAGGTCGACACGTGCTCATCCCAGCGGCGCCGGCCGGTCCGGGCAACCGGATTCGGCCGCACCGGCGACGCGCTCACCATGATCGACGTCCTAGACTCGGTCCGGTCGACCGACCGACGGATGGATCTGGCGAAGATGACGAGTACCGGCAGCGAGGACACGCCCTGGCTGCGCCCGATCACGGCCGGGGGTGCGCCGCTGCTGACCCGGGCCGGTCAGGTGGGGTACGCGTCGCGCCGGCTCAGCGAGCTGGTGCACGGGCGACCGCCGGGCATCACCGGACACCAGTGGAGCACCGCCATCCGGGAGGGCTTCGACCAGGTGGTGTGCGCCGCGGACACCGGCCGGCCACTGTTCGCCGTGGACATCGCTCCGCCGCCGCCGGCCGGCTCGGCGGAGCAGCGCGCCGAGCGGATGAAGAGCGCGGTCTGCGCGGCGGTCGGCCTGGCGGTGCTGCGCATCGAGTCGCCGACGTTGCGCGGCGCCGACCACGGCCGCCGGATCGTCGAGTACGTCATCGACGCGCGCGCCTACGCGGACGCCACCGCCGCCGGGGCGGAGGGCGCCGAGCCGGTCGGGTTCCGGGACATCATCGGCCGGCTCCCCGACGGGCGCAGCGGGCACGTCAACGACCTCGGCGCGCTGACCCGGGCCGCCGTCGTGGAGGCGTACGTGGACCGGCGGCTCGCCGATCCCATCGTCCGGGGCCTGCACGCACTCTGGAAGAACGGGCCGGCCGAGGGGTGGAGCTGGGTCGAGGTGCGGCCCGGCCGGTGCCTGGTCGAACGGGTCCAGGTCTTCCCGCAGCGGTTCTCCTGCGGGGTGGACCCGGCGCGGCTCGCCGAGGACCTGTCCGCCCTGGCGGTCGGGGAGCGGGTACGCGGCCTGGACGCGGGCGAGCCGCCGCTGGTGGACCGGGAGCGGCTCCGCCGCGACATCCGGCTCCTCGCGTCCCGCCGGGACGAGTTGGCGGGCGGCTTCGCCTTCGAGCACCTCTGCGCCGACTGACCACCCGCGCCGGCAAACCGCGCCGCTCCGTGCGGCGCCACGCCCGTCGCGCATGCCCACGCCGGCCGCCGGCAGGGCGCACGGGTCGACCCCGTCGCGGAGTTTTCCGATCCCCGCTTGAACCTTCGCCGCCGTCGCTCCGTACCTAAGCGCGAATGGACCCAGATCTTCGCAGCCGCGTCGGCAGGCGCGGGAGACGGTGCGGAAAGGGCATCGTCGGTCATCGACGTGCGAGCGGAACGTCGCAGTGATCCTCACCCCGAATTCGTCGGTCCGCCGGGGGTCACGAGTCAGCCACCGGATCGAGAAGGAGAGCATTTCGATGCGCAGGTCCACACGGGCGCGCCGGCCATCCGGGAACGCGCGGAGCAAGCGACTGCTGGCCGTTGTCGGCACGCTCGCGGTCTTCGGCGGAATCGTCGCCGTGACCCAGATCTCGTCGGCCCAGGACCGGCGGACGTACACCCGCGCCGCCTCGGCGTCGTGCGTCGCGCCCAGCCCCGGCGCCACCTCGCCGAGCGGCCAGGGCAGCACGACCCGGACGTGGCAGAACGGCCGCTGGGTGCGCAACCACTGGGGTGACGGGCAGATGTCCGTCGCCGAGTGCCAGGCGGTCAAGGCCGGCAACGGCGGCGCCGCGGCCGGCCCGCCCACCGTGGCCTGTCCGGACGTGAAGGGCAAACTTCCGCAGGTCCCCGCCGAGGCGCGCAACGAGGTGGACCGCAACCTCGCCCTGTTGGACGCCCAGATCGCCGAGGCCAACCGGCGGCTCGCCGCCGACGCCGGCCGCAACGGCCAGGACTTCATCAACAACGCGATCCTGCGGCCGCTGGCCGACAAGCGGAAGGCGACGTTGAACCGGATCGCGACCGCGATCGGGCGGGTGGCGCAGCGACCGCAGGGGCTCGACCAGCTCGCCCAGTGCGCCCTCGCCGACGCCGGTCAGAACGCTGGCGGGAACACCGGCGGTCAGAACGGCGGCGGTCAGAACGGCGGCCAGAACAACAATGGCGGCCAGACCGGCGGCAACAACAACGGCGGCCAGACCGGCGGGAACAACAACGGCGGGAACAACAACGGCGGGAACAACAACGGTGGCAACGGGCTGGGCGTCCTCGCCAAGGACTGCACGAACAGCAAGCTCCAGCCGCACGACGGTTTCCAGAACGGGAACCGCTGCGTGAGCACCGCTTTCGGTGAGGTGGGCGCCGCCGCGAACAATCCCTCGCTGCTCATCACGCAATTCCCCAACCAGGTCAACCGGAACGAGCCGTTCACCCTCCGGGTCACCACCAAGAACCTGGTCCGGGACCGCTTCCTCGCGGCCGGCCAGGGCGGTTACTACCTGGAGAGCTCGCTGCTGAACGACCAGGGCCTGGTACGCGGACACTTCCACACCGCCTGCCGGATGCTCAACGACACCCGGCAGCCCCCGAACCCGCAGGACGTGCCGGCGTTCTTCGTGGCCACCGAGGACGGTCGGGGCAGCGACCAGCCGGACGACGTGCAGATCCAGATCCCCGGCCTGCCGCAGTCGGGTCTCGCGCAGTGCGCGGTCTGGGCCGGTGACGGTTCGCACCGCATCCCGATGATGGAGCGGGCCAACCAGACCCCCGCCTTCGACGTGGTGCGGATCGAGGTCAACTGAGACCGGGTCGGTCGACGGCCGGAGCCGCCCGGGGGGTGCGCCCCGGGCGGTTCCGTTGCCGTCAGACCAGCGCGGGCGCCGGTCGGACCGGTTCCTCGGCCGGGGCGCGCAGCGCCCCGATGCGCCGGGTGCGGGCCGGCGCGGCGAGCAGGTTGCCGACCGCCACCAGCAGGGCCAGGCCGAACAGGCCCAGCCAGAGCGTGGTGTCGCCGAACCGGTCGGTGACCAGCCCGCCGACGGTCGGGCCGCCGAAGCTGGCGAAGGCGTACCCGAGGGAGTAGACGCCCTGGTAGCGGCCGCGCTGAGCGGTGGGGGAGAGGTCCGCGGTGAGCGCCGAGTTGGCCGGCGTCATCGTCATCTCGCCGAGCGTCCAGACCAGCACGGCGAGTCCGTAGAACCAGACGCTGTCCGCCAGCGCGGTGAGCGCGAAGCCGGTGCCGACCACCACCGCCGCCACCGCGACGGTGCGGGACCGGTCGAAGCGGGCGATCAGCCGCGGCACGAAGAGCTGCCCGACCACGATCATCAGGCCGTTCACCGCGATGACCGGCCCGTACGCCGCCGCGGGCAGCCCGTCGGCCTGCAACGCCACCGGCAGCATCACGTTCGCCTCGATGCAGAGCCAGACCAGCCCGGTGAGCGCGGTGAAGGTCAGGAAGACCGGGTCCCGCAGCACCACGCCGAGCCCACCCCGGTCCGCCCGGGTGAACTGTTCGACGGTGACCGGGGCCGGCCGGGACTCGGGCACCTTGACCGCGATCAGCGTGGCCGTGCCGAGCAGCACGGCGGCGTTGACCAGGAAGAGCAGCAACGGGTCCACCCGGACCAGCAGACCGGCCACGGTCGCGGCCACGGAGAAGCCGATGTTGATCGCCCAGTAGTTGAGCGTCATCGCCCGCAGCCGGTCGCGGTCGCCGACCACGTCGATGATGGTGGCGGTGAAGGCCGGTCGGGCGACGCCGAGGAAGAGCCCGAGCAGCAGGGTCAGCAGCGCGATGCCGACCGGCTGAGTGGTCAGCCCGAGGACGGTCGCGACCCCCGCGGCCGTGACGTTGCCGGCCAGCATCGCCGGCCGCCGCCCCCACCGGTCCGCGATCATCCCGCCGAGCAGCGTGCCGAGCGCGCTGCCGGCGCCGTGCAACCCGATCACCATCCCCGCGTACGACGCGTCGAAGTGCCGTACGGAGACCAGGTAGACGCCGAGGTAGATGGCGACGAAGCTGCCCAGCCGGTTGATCAGCGTGGCTGTCCACAGGTACCAGAACGTGCGCGGCAGTCCACCCGCCGTCTGCCGCCACCAGGTCGCCATGCGCCACCCCCGAGAGTCGTCCGTGTAATGCCTGCTAGCTACGCCGGTCATTACAACCTAGGGGTACGACAGGGTTCCGGTCACGCGTCGATCATGGTGGCGCCGCTCACCCTCGGGCCGTACCGTCGCGGATGTGGACCGAGCGCTTCCCGGCGCGGCTCGTGGGCCAGCTCGACGTGGCCCGGCAGCTGATCGACGGGACGACCGGGGAGTGACCGTCCCGCGCGGGAGCGACCCGCACGGCGGGAAATTGTGAACGGTTGAAAAAGCGGACCGGGGCCACGCTGATTTCTCAGCGTGACCCCGGCGTGCCCGAAGGTGATCCCCGACCGCTCAGCGGTTCTGGTACGCCTCCACCACGGAGACCGGGATGCGGCCCCGCTCGGAAATCTCGTACCCGTTCTTGACGGCCCATTCCCGGATGGCGCGGTTCTGCTCGCGGTCCATTCCCGAGGTGGCGGGGCGCCCCGGCCGGCGGGTGGGGCGGCCAGCCTCGACCGGTCCGCGGCCGATTCGCCGGCCTGCGCTGATGTACGGGTCCAGCGCCTTGCGCAGCACGCCCGCGTTCTCGTCGGAGACGTCGATGGTGTACGCCACGCCGTCCAGGCTGAACTCGACGGTCCGATCGGCCTTTCCGCCGTCGAGGTCGTCGGTCAGAACGGTGATTACTTTCCTTGCCATCGCCATTGCTCCCTGTGTCGGGCGGGGTGTGGCTAAGAGTTTGACCTATGACGCGGCGAATTCGCAACAATACCGGCCGTTTGCCATTCGGCGGGTCACCTAATCCGGTCGCGGAATCGTGGGGCCGGGCCGGTCGGGGTGGGCGGGGCAGCGACCGCCGGCCGGGCCGGGGGAGTGGCGTGGGTCACAGGTAGGAACAAAGGGAACGCATTGTTACTTGAGCCTGTCACGCTCAACTCAACCCGATAGCAGGTGTTCGATGGCAACTCTTCCGGTACTTCCACTGACCGACGCCGTCCTGCTGCCCGGCATGGTCATCCCGGTGACCCTCGACCCGACCACCCAGGCCGCGGTCGACGCGGCCCGCGCCACCGGTGACAAGAAGCTCCTCGCCGTGCCCCGCCTCGATGGGGAGTACGGCTCCGTCGGCACGGTCGCCACCATCGAGAAGGTCGGCCGGCTGCCCGACGGGGAACCCGCCGCGGTCGTCCGCGGCCTGTCCCGGGCCCGGATCGGCTCCGGCGTCCCCGGACCCGGCGCCGCCCTCTGGGTCGAGGCGACCGAGCTCGACGAGCCCGCCCCGGCCGGCAAGGCCCGGGAACTCGCCCGCGAGTACCGCGCGCTGATGACCTCGGTCCTCCAGCAGCGCGGCGCGTGGCAGGTCATCGACGCCATGGAGCGGATGACCGACCTCTCCGAGCTGGCCGACGCGGCCGGCTACGCGCCCTGGCTCAGCCTGGCGCAGAAGACCGAACTGCTCGCCGCGCCGGACGTCACCGCCCGGCTGGAGCTCCTCGTCGGCTGGGTGAAGGACCACCTCGCCGAGCAGGAGGTCACCGAGCGGATCAACACCGACGTCCGCGAGGGGCTGGAGAAGTCCCAGCGGGAGTTCCTGCTCCGCCAGCAGCTCGCCGCGATCCGCAAGGAACTCGGCGAGGACGAGCCGGACGGCTCCGCCGACTACCGCAGCCGGGTGGAGAGCGCCGACCTGCCGGAGAAGGTCCGCGAGGCGGCGCTGCGGGAGGTCGGCAAGCTGGAGCGGGCCAGCGACGCCTCTCCGGAGGCCGGCTGGATCCGCACCTGGCTCGACACGGTGCTGGAGATGCCGTGGAACACGCGTACCGCGGACAACACCGACCTGGCCGCGGCCCGCGCGGTGCTCGACGCCGACCACGCCGGCCTGGCCGACGTGAAGGACCGCATCCTGGAGTACCTCGCGGTGCGCAACCGGCGGGCCGAGCGCAACCTCGGCGTCGTCGGCGGCCGCGGCTCCGGCGCGGTGCTCGCCCTCGCCGGCCCGCCCGGCGTCGGCAAGACCAGCCTCGGCGAGTCCGTCGCCCGGGCGCTCGGCCGCAACTTCGTCCGGGTCTCCCTCGGCGGGGTCCGCGACGAGGCGGAGATCCGCGGCCACCGGCGCACCTACGTCGGCGCGCTGCCCGGCCGGATCGTCCGCGCCCTGCGCGAGGCCGGCTCGATGAACCCGGTGGTGCTCCTCGACGAGGTGGACAAGCTGGCCGCCGGCTACTCCGGCGACCCGGCCGCCGCCCTGCTCGAGGTGCTCGACCCGGCGCAGAACCACACCTTCCGGGACCACTACCTGGAAGTCGACCTCGACCTGTCCGACGTGCTCTTCCTGGCCACCGCGAACGTGGTGGAGACCATCCCCGGCCCGCTGCTGGACCGGATGGAGCTGGTCACCCTGGACGGCTACACCGAGGACGAGAAGGTGGCCATCGCCCGCGACCACCTGCTGCCCCGGCAGCGGGAACGGGCCGGGCTGACCGCCGACGAGGTCACCGTCGCCGACGAGGCCCTGGCCCGGATCGCGGGGGAGTACACCCGGGAGGCCGGCGTCCGGCAGCTCGAACGCGCCCTGGCGAAGATCCTGCGCAAGGTCGCGGTCGCGCTGGCGTCCGACCCGGCGCCGGTCCGGGTGGACGACGGCAACCTGGCCCGCTACCTGGGCCGGCCGAAGTTCACCCCGGAGTCGGCCGAGCGGACCGCGGTGCCCGGCGTGGCCACCGGCCTGGCGGTCACCGGTGCCGGCGGCGACGTGCTCTTCATCGAGGCCACCAGCATGGAGGGCGAGCCCGGGCTGACCCTGACCGGCCAGCTCGGCGACGTGATGAAGGAGTCCGCGCACATCGCGCTGTCGTACCTGCGCTCCAACGGGCGACGCCTCGGCATCGACCCGAACGCCCTCGCCGGGCGGCGGATCCACGTGCACTTCCCGGCGGGTGCGGTGCCCAAGGACGGGCCGAGCGCCGGCATCACCATGGTGACCGCGCTGGCCTCCCTGGTGACCGGCCGTCCGGTCCGCCCCGAGTTCGGGATGACCGGCGAGGTCACCCTCTCCGGCCGGGTGCTGCCCATCGGCGGGGTGAAGCAGAAGCTGCTCGCCGCCCACCGGGCCGGCCTGACCGAGGTCATCATCCCGGCCCGCAACGAGCCGGACCTCGACGACCTGCCCACCGAGGTCCGCGAGGCGCTGACCATCCACACCCTCGCCGACGTCGCCGACGTGCTCGCCCTGGCGCTGCGCCCGGCCGACGTCGACGCGGAGACCCTCGGCGGCCAGACGCTCAGCGCGGCCTGACCGCCACCCGCCCCGGCGGGACGCACCGAGGCCCCCGGTCGACCGACCGGGGGCCTCGGCATGCGTACGTCAGCGCCGCTCGCGCCGGTCGCCGCCGAAGTCCCGGTCGCGGCGCTCGGGCCGGTCCGCCCCTTCGAAGCGACGCCCGCCGCCCCCGTCGCCGTCACGATCCCGCCGTACGGTGGCCTTGCGGCCCTTGATGGTGCTGCCGCGCAGCCCGGCGATCACCTCGTCGGCGACCCCGGACGGCACCTCGACCAGCGAGAACCGGTCGGCGATCTCGATCGAGCCGATGTCCCGGCCGCTGAGCTGGGTTTCCCCGGTGATCGCCCCGACCAGGTCCTGCGGCCGGACCCCGGCGCGCCGGCCCAGCCCGATGAAGACCTGCGCGGTGCCACCGGTACGCGGTCGGGCGCCGCCGCGCCGCTCCCCGCCGCGCGCCTCGTACCCGGGCCGGGTCTCCCGCTGCGGCCGGACCGCGACCTGCGGGATCTCCTCCTCGTCGGGGGCGCCGGGCAGCGTCGCCTCGTGGGCCAGCTTCACCGCGGCGAGGGCGACCTCCATCATGTCGAACTCGTCCGACAGCGTCTCCACGATCACCCGGAACGGGTCGAGGTCGTCCTCCAGCAGGCTCTCCCGCAGCGCGGCCTGGGTCAGCTCTAGCCGCCGGGTGCGCAGGTCCGCCACCGTCGGGATCTTGTCGATGGCGATCCGCTGCCCGGTGACCCGCTCGATGGTCTTGAGCATCCGGTGCTCGCGCGGCTCGGCGAGGGTGATCGCCACGCCCTCCCGGCCGGCCCGGCCCACCCGGCCGATCCGGTGCACGTACGACTCCGGCGCCGACGGCACGTCGTAGTTGACCACGTGGGTGAGCTGCTCGATGTCCAGGCCGCGGGCCGCCACGTCGGTGGCCACCAGCAGGTCGGCGGTGCCGGAGCGCAGCCGCCCCATCACCCGGTCCCGCTGCTCCTGGCTCATGCCACCGTGCAGCGCCTCGGCCCGGTAGCCCCGGCCGTTCATCGTCTCGGTGAGCCGGTCCACCTCCTCCCGGCTGCGGCAAAAGACGATCGCTGCGGTGGGGGACTCCACGTCGAGCACCCGGCCCAGCGCCGCCGGCTTGTGCCCGCGGGCCACGATGTACGCGCTCTGCCGCACCCGGGGCGCCTCGCCGGCCACCGGCCGCTCCCGCTCGATCTGGATGCGCTCCGGGTCGGTGAGGTGTTTACGGGCCAGCCCGTCGATCCGGGACGGCAAGGTCGCCGAGAAGAGCACCGTCTGCCGCTGCTCCGGGGCGTGCTCCAGGATCGCCTCGATGTCCTCCGCGAAGCCCATGTCGAGCATCTCGTCCGCTTCGTCCAGCACCACGGTGGCGAGTGAGCTCAGGCGCAGGGTGCCCCGGGCGATGTGGTCCAGCGCCCGGCCGGGGGTGGCCACCACCACGTCCACGCCCATGTCCAGGGCGCGCAGCTGACGGCCGATCGGCTGGCCGCCGTAGATCGGCAGGACCCGGGTGCCGAGGTCCTTGCCGTAGCGGTGGAACGCCTCGGAGACCTGCACCGCCAGCTCCCGAGTGGGCACCAGCACCAGCGACACCGGGTCACCGGCGCTCCGGTCGTCCGGCATCCGCTGCAGCAGCGGGAGGGCGAACGCGGCGGTCTTGCCCGTACCGGTCGCCGCCTGCCCCAGCAGGTCCCGGCCGGCCAGCAGCGGCGGGATCGCTTCCCGCTGGATCGGGGTCGGCTCCTCGTAGCCGAGCGCGGAGAGCGCGCCGAGCAGTTCGGCGCGCAGCCCGAGATCCGCGAAGGCGGTCGCCTCGTCGGCGTCGGCGGTGGGGGTGGGGTCGGTCGGTGTTGGTGCGGAACTCATGGGACAAGCCTTTCATCACGGCCCGCGGCTCGTCGCGCCGACCGGCACAACCGTCACCCGCGCCACCCGGCGGGCGGCCTCAGCTCTCCTCGGGCGGCCTCCGCGCCGGCGAGACCCGGACGGTGCACGAGCTGGCGGCCGCCTGGCCGCGGTCGACGGCACGGCCCGCATCCGCGGCTGAACCGGCCGGCGGCGGCCGTCCGCACGACGGCGGACGGCCTCCGCGCGGCTCAGCGGTGGAACCGCAGGTAGTCGAAGACCGCGGTCACCGGCGGGTTGGCGCCGCCGTGCGCGACCAGGCCGATCCGGGGCGTCGTGTCGGCCGGGAAGGTCCACACCCCGCCCCAGGTCCAGTGCACGCCGTCTCGGCTGGAGGCGGCCCGGAACTCGTGCTCCCCGGTGGCCGGGTCGACGTGGTGGGCCAGCCGCAGCCAGGTGGTGGTGGCCGGGGTGCCGACGATGTTCCCGCCGTACACCGGCCGGCCGGCGAAGGGCAGCTCGTAGCCGTACTCGACCTGCCGGGTGTTCCAGATCGCCACCTGGCTCAGCCGGGCGAACCGGTCGTCGTCCACGTACGCCACCAGGCCGGCCTGCTGGAAGTTGCGGACCGTCTCCTCGCCGAGGTCGAGGGTGACCTTCGTCTCCGCCACGTAGTCCCCGCTGGGCGCGTCGCGCAGCAGCACGCCCGCGGTGTTACCGGTGCCGACCAGGTCGGTCGACTCCACCGGCCAGCGCAGCGCGCCGCCGCTGACCGTGGCGTCCGGGTTCTGCCGGACCCACCGCCAGGCCGGGTCGAGCCCGTCGTCGAACTCGTCGGACCAGTCCGACAGCAGTGGGCCGACGCCTGGCGGCGCCACCGCGTGCCGCGCCGGCCGGTACAGCGGGGCGACGCTCACGTTGTCGAACTCGCCGGTCCCGCCGTCGGCCAGCAGGGTGAGCGGTCCGGCGACCGGGCGGGTCAGGCGCAGCGTGGCCACGGCGAGCTGGTCGCCCAGGCGGGCCGGGCTCAGCTCGGCGACGAGCCGCCGGTCGCGGACCTCGACGGCCAGGTTGTGCCGGTCAGCGGGGTGGAATCCGGCGGGCAGCGGGACGCTCGCGCTCCCCCCGTCGGCCTCGCGGGCGGTCAGGCGCCCGGCCTCGACCCGGACGTCCACCGGGCCGAGCCGCAGCCCGGCGGCGTCCGCGCCGGTCAGCCGCAGGTCGGCCTCCACCCGCACGTCCCCGTCGAGATCGGTACGACTCGTCAGCGCGCCGGTCCCGGTGAGCCGCCCGTCGGCCACCTGCCAGGTGTCGTCGCCGGCTCGCCAGCGGGTGAGCGCGGGGGAGTCGAAGCGTTCGTCGAGCCGGGCGGTGGTGACCGGCGCCGGCCGGGGCTCCTCCGACGGGCCGGCGCCGGCGTTCACGGTGGGCCAGCCGTCGATCCAGTCGAGCCGGTCCAGCAGCATCGGCCGCTCGTTGATCCCGAACGGCTCGTCCAGGTACGGGTCGGCGCGGTCGATCGCGTGGTAGGCGATCCAGTCCTGCCCCGACAGATCGGTGAGGAAGCCGTTGTGGCCGGTGCCGATCCAGCGGTTGCCGTTCTGGGTGAGCACCGGGGTGCCGCCGGCCCGGGAGGCGTCCAACCGCAGCCCGTCCCGGTCGACGAACGGCCCGCGCGGGGCGCGCGCCCGTCCGACCTGGACGGAGTACCCGGTGGCCGGGCCGGCGCAGCAGTTCGCGGTGGAGGCGAAGAGGTAGTACCAGCCGTCGTGGCGGAGCACGTAGCCGCCCTCGAACTTGTTGTCGACGGCGACCAGGCTCGGGGTGCCGACCGCGCGCAGCCCGTCGGCGGTGAGCTCGGTGACCGAGATGCCGCCGTAGTAGCTGCCGAAGTAGAGGTAGTTGCGGCCGTCGACGTCGGTGAACTGGCTCGGGTCGATGGTCCACAGGTAGCCGCCACCGCCGCCGGGGCGCGGGGCGACCACCGGCGCGTCGGCGAAGGTCCACGGGCCGGTCGGGGTGGGCGCGGTGGCCGCCCCGATGGCGGTGTCGAAGGTGTCGGCGGAGACGGTGGTGTCGGTGACCGTCACGTACATCACCCAGTGGTCGCCGATGCGGCGCACGTCGGGCGCCCAGAACGCCGCGCCGGGGGCGGCCCAGGACGGGCGCTGGTCGGGGGCGAACGCGTCGCCGACGTACGTCCAGGCGACCAGGTCGGCGGAGCGGGCGGTGGGCACCCGGTGGGCCTGCTTCTCGCCCTCCCGGAGCGGGTCGGAGGTGCCGTAGGCGTACCAGAGGCCGTCGTCGCCGCGGACCACGACCGGGTCGGCGAAGGTGTCGGCGAATCCAGCGGAGACCGGGTTGCGGTAGCGGTCGGGGCCGGAACCGGCGACGGCCGGCGCGGACGCCGTCGTCGCCAGCACCAGGCCGAGTACGGCGGCGAGCACGCCGCCACGGTGGAGATGTCCCATCAGACCTGCCTCGGGTCGGTGTCGACAGAGGTCACTGCGGTGCCACGTTTCTACAACGTTGGATACAACGATGTAAAGGGCACCGGCATCCTTCGGTGGGCACCGAACCGTCCCCGTGCCAGCATGGGGGTATGACCACCACCAGCCCCGACGGCGGTTCCCTGGCCGGCCTCGCCGCGCTGCTCGCCGACCGCACCCGGGCCAGCTTCTGCCTGGCCCTGCTCGACGGGCGGGCCTGGACGGCGGGGGAGCTGGCCCGTGCCGCGGGGGTGGCCGCGTCCACCGCCAGCGACCACCTCACCCGGCTGGTCCGCGGCGGGCTGCTGGTGGAGGAGCGGCAGGGTCGGCACCGGTATGTCCGCCTGGCCGGCCCGTCGGTGGCCCAGCTCATCGAGGACCTGGCCGGGCACGCCCCCGCCCCAGCCGTGCCACCCCGCACCCTGCGCGCCGCGTCGGCCGGCGCCGCCCTCGCCTACGCCCGGACCTGCTACGACCACCTGGCCGGGCGGCTCGGCGTCCGGCTGTACGACGCGCTGCTCGCCCGGAACCTGCTGGACCGCTCGGGCGGCCTCGCCCTCACCCCCGCCGGCCTCGACTGGCTGGCCGGGATCGGGGTACCGGTCGAGCCGCTGCGAGCCGCCCGGCGGCCGTTGGTACGCGACTGTCTCGACTGGACCGAGCGCCGCCCCCACCTGGCCGGCGCGCTCGGGGCGGCGCTCTGCCACCGCTTCCTCGACCTCGGCTGGACCGTACGCGGCACCGGCCGCGCGGTGCGGCTCACCCCGGCCGGCGCGCCCGCGCTCGCCGCCGCCCTCGATCTCGACCCTTCCGACCTGGCGCCCGCCCCGCCCCGCGACACCGGCGCCGGCCGCGCCTGACCGCCGGCCTTTCGCCCTCCCGCCGCGCCTGCCCTTCCCCTGGCCGCCTGGGTCGGCTGCCGTCCTTGGTCGACTCCGGATCGGCGAGGTGGGGGTGTCTGGGTGGGCGGGATGGCGCCATGTCGCCGAGCTGGCGCGAGAACCGCGGCGGGATGCCGGGCCGGTCGGCGGTGAGGACGGTTCGGCGGGGGCCGAAGGGTTGCGGGCCTAGCGTCGGGTCATGAGCTGGCCGATGATCGCCGCCGCGCCCGACACGCCCGCCTGCGGACCGCCCGTCGCCGACGCCGGCGACGGCTGGTGCGTCAGTCGCCACGCCGACGTGACCGCCGTGCTGACCCACCCCGACTGCGTGGTGCCGACCGCCCCCGCCGGGCCGCCGGGCACCCTGGCCTGGCTGCGGGGCACGGTGAGCCGGTTCAGCGCCCCGGAGCGCCACCCGGCCCGGCGCGCGGTCGGCGTGGCTGCCCTGGCCGGGCTCGACCCGGACGACCTGCGGAGCGCGGCCGCCCGGCTGACCGTGGACGAGATCGACCGGGCCGGCGGGCGGCTCGACGTGATGGCGCGGCTGGCTCGGCGCGTACCGCTGGAGGTGCTGGCCGACCGGCTCGGCCTGGCCGACCCGGCGGCGGCCGGGCCGGCGGTGGTCGCGGTGGCCGCCGCCTACCACCCGGGCGCGGCCCCGGCGGCGGTGGCGCGCGCCGAGCGGGCGGTCGGCACCCTGCTGGCGCTGTCGCCGCCCACCCCGCCGGAGGTCACCGCGAACCGGCTCGGACTGCTGGTGCAGGCCTGCGACGCCACCGCCGGGCTGATCGGCGCCGCCGCCCGGCACGTCCTCGCGGCGCCGGAGCCGGTGCCGACCGGCGACCTGCTGGCCGAGGTGCTCCGGCTCGATCCGCCCGTCCGCGCCACCCGCCGGGTCGCCACCGCACCGCTGCGGCTCGGCGGGCGGGAGATCCGCGCCGGCACTGCGCTGCTGCTCCGCTTCGACGCGGCCAACCGCGATCCGGCCGTCTTCGCCGAGCCGGACCGGTTCGTCCCGGGCCGGCCCGGCCGCGCGCTGACCTTCGGCGCCGGGCCGCGGGGATGCCCGGGCGAGCGGCACGCCCTGGCCCTGGCCACCGGGGTGGTCGACGTGCTGCGCCGCCGCTGCCGCGCCACCGACGCCGAGATCCGCCACGACCCGCACCCGGCGCTGCGCGTCCCCACCACACTCGAGGTGATCGCCCGATGAACGACCGGTACGCCGCCTTCCACGCCCTGCACCGGCCGGGCCGTCCGCTGCTGCTCCCCAACGCCTGGGACGCGGCCTCCGCCGCCGCGCTCGCCGCCCAGGGCCATCCCGCGATCGGCACCACCAGCCTCGGGGTCGCCGCGGCCGGCGGGAAACCCGACGCGGCGGCGGCCACCCGGGGCGAGAATCTCGACCTCGCCCGCCGGCTGCGCGGGCTGCCGGTGCTGCTCACCGTCGACGTCGAGGGCGGCTTCAGCGACGACCCGGCGGAGGTGGGCGGGTACGTCGCCGAACTGGCCACGCTCGGCGTGGTCGGGGTCAACCTCGAGGACGGCCGCCCCGACGGCACCCTGGCCCCGACCGAGCTGGTGGCGGCCAAGCTCGCGGCGGCGCGGGCGGCGGCGCCCGGGCTCTTCCTCAACGCCCGCACCGACGCCTGGTGGCTGGGGGCGCCCGAGCCGCTGGAGCAGGCCCTGCACCGGGCCCGGGCGTACCGGGCGGCGGGCGCCCACGGGTTCTTCGTCCCCGGGGCACCGGACGACACCGTCGGGCTGCTCGCCGCCGAGGTCGGCGTGCCGCTGAACGTGCTGCACCGGCCCGGCGGCCCGAGCCTGGCCGAGCTGGGTCGGCTCGGGGTGGCCCGGGTGAGCACCGGGTCGCTGCTGTTCCGCGCGGCCCTCGGCGCGGCGCTCGACCTGGCCGACGCCGTCGGTGCCGGGCGGGACGGTGACCGGCGCGCCGTCCCGTCGTACGGGTGGGTGCAGGAGCTGTCCGGGCGGTTCGGGGCGGACCACACCGGATAGGGCGTCGTTCGGGGGAGATAGGAGGATTGTTCGGGGATCCGCGGGTTCTGGTGATTACGGTGTGTTTCAGGTTCATCCACACCGTGTCCTGCCCGGAGAAGGGGACCCGACCATGCGAGTGCCCAGCCGAAGCCCCGGCCAGCAGCCCGGGCCCGCTGTCGCGTCCACCGCCCCCGTCCGCCGCCACCCGTCGTCCCCGACCCGCCGGTCCGCACCCGGCGAGCCGGACCTGGCCGGGTACCGGGCCGCGGTGGCGGAGCTGCTCGTCGAGGTGGGCGCCCTGGCGGACGCCCCGTCGACCGCCGCCAGGCAGGTGCTGCTGGACCAGCGGCTGCGCGAGCCGGCGATCGCCGCGGTGCTCGACGCCACCCCGCAGGGGTTCGTCGGCGCCCGGGAGACGCTGCTGCTGGAGATGGCCCGCTACCAGCCGAACGCCCGCAGCTCCGCCGCTGACCTGACCGCGCTGGTCCGGATCTACCTGCTCTCCCGGATCGACGTGATGTGGTGGCGGGACGCGCCCACCTTCGCCACCGACGCGCAGGTCAACGGCAGCGTCGACCTGGTCGACCTGGAGTGGCTGCGCCGCCGTGGCCTGCTCAGCTTCCGGTACCACGAGCAACCGGCGAGCGTCCTCCGCCGGAGCCTGCGCGTGGTACGCCGCCGACTCCTGCCGGACGCCACCCCGCGCACCGGGGGCCTGATGTTCCGCCGGGCCCGCCGCGAGGTCGTGGCCCTGCTCAACGACATCGCCCGGGAGTTCGCCGCGGCCACCCCGCCCGCCACCCCGCCGCTCTGGGTGACCAGCCTGGCCCGCAGCGCCGAGCACCAACATCGGCTGCGCCGCCTCGGGTACGCCGAAATGGTCCCCAGCGGCCACTGCCTCGGCTACGCCGCCGACGTGGAACTGGCCTGGTACGGCCGCTTCGGGGTCCGGGACACCCTGGCCGGGCTGCTGTTGGCCCGCCAGGACGCCGGTGAGATCAACGTGGTCGACGAGGGTCAGGCCTGGCATCTCTGCCTCGCGCCCACCGCCCGCCTCCGGCTGCGGCGGGCGTACGAGGCCGAAATGGGCCTCTGAGGAGAATGTGCGGCATCGCGCTCAGCCTCGGCCCGGAGGCCGACCCGGCCACCTTTCGCCGGATGCTCGCCGTCCGCGCCCCGCACGGCGAGATCACAACGCCCGGGACCTGGTCGGCGCGGCGAAGTGGAACGCCGCCCCGGTGGTCCGCCGGCTGGTCGGCCCGCGCCGCACCCGCGGTGGCGCCGAGGCGGCGCTGCCCGGCTGAGCACTGGAACGGTGACGCGAGGTCCGATCGCCGCCAGCATCCCGTTCCGGGTCGCGCGAGGCTGGGGTCATGACGACACTCGGCAACAACACGTTCCTCGTCCGCCCGCTGCCGGCCGGGGCACTGGCCGCCGTTCGGGCCACCGGCTTGGACGCGGCAGGGCAGCCGGTGGAGCGGTCCACCGCCGAGGGCGGGGAGCCGCTGCGCTGCTGCCTGCGCGATGCGAATCCGGGCGAGCCGCTGCTGTTGTTCGGCTACGCGCCGCCGCTGGCCGCCGGGCCGTACCGGGAGGTGGGGCCGGTCTTCGCCCACGACGCGGACTGCCGGGGAGCCGATCCCGCCGGCGGCTACCCGGCGCCCTGGCGGGGACGTCCGCAGGTGTTACGGGCGTACGACCGGCGCGGCCGCATCCACGGCGGCCGGCGGCACGACGGCGACGACCCGGAGGCGGTCATCGCCGAGCTGTTCGCCGACCCGGCGGTGGTCGCGCTGCACAGCCGCAACGTGGTTTACGGCTGCTTCATGTTCACGGTCGAGCGGGCCCACGACTGAGCCACCCCGTCCCGGGGCTTGACCGGCGGCGGCCCGGGTATCAGCCCGGCATGGCGGGACTGGACGCGATCGCGGTCGGGCAGGTGGCGCGGGATCTCGTGCTGCTGGTGGACGAGGTTCCCGGCGCCTCCCGGGCGGCCCTCGTGCGGCGTCGCCGGGAGCTGCTCGGCGGCAAGGGCGCCAACCAGGCCGTGGGCCTCGCCCAGCTCGGCGCGCGGGTCGGCCTGCTCGGGGTGGTGGGGCTGGACGAGGTCGGGGACCGGCTGCTCGGCCAGGCGCGCAGCGACGGCATCGACGTCGCACCGGTGGTGCGCCGGGAGGGCACGCCGAGCGCGCTCATCGTCGACGTGGTGGACGCCCACGGCCGCTGGCGCTACCTGGAGGACATCCCCGAGGAGACCCTGCTGACCGAGGCGGACGTGGCCGGCGCGGAGGACGTGGTGCGGGCGGCCCGGGCGGTGCTCGTACAGCTGCAGCAGCCCCTGCCGGCGGCGCTCGCAGCGGCGCGGTGTGCCCGGGCGGCCGACCGGCTGGTGCTGCTTGACGGCGCGCCGGACGACCCGGACGGCGCGACGGAGTTGCTCACCCTCGCCGACGTGCTGCGCGCCGACGCGCGGGAGGCCGGGCTGATCGTCGGCGACCCGCCGAAGGACGCCGACGCCGGCCTGCGGGCCGGCCGGGAGCTGCTCGGGCGGGGGCCGTCGCTGGTGGCCATCGAGGTGGCGGGGGAGGGGAACGCCTTCGCCTGGCCGGGCGGCGAGCTGTTCGTGCCGCTCAGCGAGACGCCCACGGTGGACACCACCGGCGCCGGCGACGCCTTCGTCGCCGCGCTCACCGTCGGCCTGCTCCGCGGCGACCCGCCCGAGCGCACCGCCCGGTACGCGGTCGCGGCCGCCGGAGCCACGGTGGGCCATCCCGGCGGCCGGCCGGCCCTCTCCGCCGCGGCGATCGAGGAGCAGCTGGCCCGCATCCCGGCGTCCTGACGGCCGGCCCGCCGACCCGCCGGGCACGGCTGTGCCGGGACCGCGGCACACGAGCGGCCGGTGTGGCGATGGACAACCGTCTCTGCCTGCCCTAGCGTCGCCGGTATGCGGAGGAGGACACTGCTCGCCGCCGGCGGCGCCCTGATGCTCAGCGTCACCGCGTGCACCCGTGCCCCGACCGCTGCGCCGCGCCCGGCCCCGGCCGGGACGCCGACGGCCTCGCGGCAGGACCCGGGCCAGGTCGAGCGGACCCTGGCCAGCCTGCGCAAGGTCGACGACCTGCCGCTGTACGAGATGACCTACGCGGGCGACTACGACCCGACGGTCGGCATTTCCGCGCCGCCCACGGCGAGCCCGTTCGGCTGTTCGCTCTTCGCCGCGCTCGGCGACCGTGGCCGGCCGTTGTTCGCTCGCAACTTCGACTGGGAACCCAATCCGGCCCTGGTGCTGCGGACCGACCCGCCGGACGGGTACGCCTCGATCTCCCTGGTGGACATTTCCTACCTCGGTGTCGGCCCCGATCCGGCCGGCGACCGGCGGCTGCTCAACGCGCCGCTGCTGCCGTTCGACGGAATGAACGAGCGTGGGCTCGCCGTCGGGCTGGCCGCCGACGACCGGGCGACCGCCCGTCCGGTGCCGGGCCGCCCCACCGCCGGCTCGGTACGCATCCTGCGCCTCGTCCTGGACAACGCCGCCACGGTGGACGAGGCGATCGGCGTTTTCGAGCGCTACAACCTGGACTTCGCCGGCGGTCCGCCGCTGCACTACCTGCTCGCGGATGCCACCGGCGCGTCCGCCGTGGTCGAGTTCGTCGACGGGAGGCTGCGGGCCCAGCGGGGTCGGGGCCGCTGGCAGGCGTTGACCAACGTGCCCGTGATCGACGTGCCCGAGCGGCGGCTGCGGCAGGACCACCGGTACGGCGTCGTCGCGGCCGCACTGGACAAGGCGGGCGGGGCGGTGGACTCCCCGGCCGCGCTGAAGCTCCTCGACGCCGTCCGGCAGCCGCACACCCGCTGGTCGGTGACGTACGGCCTGCGCACCGGGGAGGTGCGGCTGGTCACCGCGAGGGGCGGCGGCGAGCGCCGCTACCAGCTGGCGATGAGCTGACCGGCGTCGGGCCCGGCCCCGTGGTGCGGAGCCGGGCCCGAGTGTCGTGGACCGTCAGTCCCGGTAGTCGGGCTGGGTCTGCACGTTGAGCCGGGTGAAGTGCCTCGTCTCCGCGCCCGGGATGGACGCCTGGTCGATCTCCAGCACGTCCAGACCCTTTTGGATGTCGCTGGAGAAGATGTTGCCGTTGTAGTAGTACGACGACCAGGCGCCACCGAGGACGAGATGGGTGTCGGAGATCGGCCCCCGCTCCCAGTAGCCGATTTCCCGCGGCGCCGCCGAGTCGGTGAAGTCCCAGACGGAGATGCCGCCCTGGTACCAGGCCTGGACCATGATGTCGCGCCCGGGCACCGGGATCAGCGAGCCGTTGTGGGCCACGCAGTTCTCGGTGCTGGAGTTGTCCCGGGGGATCTTGAAGTAGCTGCGGAACACCATCGTCCGGGCGTCGCCGCTGCCGGTGATGTCGTAGATGGCGTCCGCGCCGCGGTTCGGCCCGACGGTCGTGTTGCAGGTCGCCGCGCCACCGCCGCCCAGCTCGTCGGTGAAGATGACCTTGGTGCCGGTGTTGTTGAACGTGGCCGAGTGCCAGAAGGCGAAGTTGACCGTGTCCCGGACCTGGTTGATCACCCGAGGCGCCTCCCGGTCGGAGATGTCCATCAGGATGCCGTCACCCATGCAGGCGCCGGCGGCCAGGTCCTTCTCCGGGTAGGCGGTGATGTCGTGGCAGCCGGTGGTCGCCGAGCCGCCGGGGCGGCCCGGGTACCCGCCGTCCGGGAAGAGGTTCGGCGTGCTGACGACCGCCGCGTCGGTGGGCTGGTTCAGCGGCACCTTCACGATGGAGATCGAGTCGTGCGGCGGCTGGCAGTCGGGGAACGACGCGGTCGGGCTGTACGAGGAGACGTACAGGTAGACGGACGTGCCGTCCTTCCCGGGCACCAGGGTGTGCGTGTGCGAGCCGCAGTCGGTCTCGACCGACTTGATGTAGCGCGGGTTCTCCTTGTCGCTGATGTCGAAGACCTTGATGCCCTCCCAGGACTCCTTCACCGACGCCGACTGCGAGACGCTGTTGCAGGAGTCGTCGCTGCGGGAGGAGTCGGTGGAGAGGAAGAGCAGGTCACCGTAGACGGAGACGTCGTTCTGGGACCCGGGGCAGAGCACCTGCGACATGATCTTCGGCTTCGACGGGTTCGCGATGTTGTAGATGACGAATCCGTTGTAGTTGCCGACGTAGGCGAACGGCCCCTGGAAGGCCATGTCGGTGCCGAAGGCGCTCTCGGTGTCGAACGGCGCCTGCTTCGGCAGGTTGGCGATCTGCCGGATGTTGGGGCTGCTGGAGATCTGGTCGACACCGAGCCCGGCGGCGTCCACCGTGGCGGGTTCGGCGCTGAGTCGGGGTGTCGCCTGAGCACCAGTGGCGGTGGCGACGCTGGCAAGGAGCAGGCCGGTGGCGGCCAGGCTCACGATCCGGAGTTGACGGGACCGAGACGCAGTGAATCTGATCATCGGCGAGACCCTTCGAAAGGGGATGACGATGGCCCACACCTTACCGGTGGACGACCGACATCAATGTGACCTGGGTCACATTCGGGTTCCATTGTCTATGGATAGGATCGCTGTCACCTCGACCGGGAGGGGTCGCGCATGACTGACCGACGTGGACGGACGCTCATCGCCGTCACAGTTGGAGCCCTGGTGTTGGTCGTCCTCGGCCTGACCCTTCGGTCGCGCGCCGACAGCGCCCCGGAGGTCGCCGCAGCGACGTCGAGCGCGTCGCCCACGGCGGACGTACCCCCGGTCATCGTGCCCGGACGGCCGGGAGAGTCGGCGGCGGTCCGCCCGGCGCAGGAGGTCCGGGACGCGTCGCCACCCCGGTACAACAGCCTCGACGTCTGGTTCGTCCGGATGATGATCCCGCACCACCAGCAGGCGCTGGAGATGGCCGCGCTCGCCGAGAGCCGGGCCGCCGACCCGCGGGTCCGCGCGGTCGCCGACCGCATCCGGGCCGCCCAGGAGCCGGAGATCGGCCTGATGCGGGGCTGGCTCGCCGCGCGTGGGCTGCCCGCGGAGGTGCCCGGGCACGACCACGGCACCATGCGGGGCATGCAGTCCCCGGAGGCCATGCGGGGGCTCGCCGCCGCGCGGGGCGCGGACTTCGACCGGCTCTTCGTCCAGATGATGACCGCGCACCACCAGGGCGCCGTGGCGATGGCGACCGACCTGCTCAAGGTGGGCGCGGACCTGACCATGAGCGAGTTCGCCAACTCGGTCGCCACCGAGCAGGGCGTCGAGATCGACCGGATGCACGAACTGCTGGCCCGCTGACCGCCACATGACCACCAATCCGCATCGGACCGGGCGACCGGCGGCGGTCGCCCATACCGCCGAGCCGCGACCGCGACTGGACTACTACCTGATCCTCTCGCCGATCAGCGCCCGCCCGCCGGAACCCCGGGCGGAGGGGATCCTCGTGGAGGAGTTCGTCCGGGACTGCGACTGGTCGACCTTGGGCCTGCGGAGTGCAGGGTGGACACCGGCGGACGGCGGCTGGTGGAGCTCCGCATCCTTCAGCCGCGGCATGCGCACCGACCCGAAGCTGTCCGGGCGGGTGACGCCGGTCGGCCGCGGCGCCGCCGAGGTGGCCTACCGGCAGCTCGGCGGGGGGCGGCTGCCCGCCGAAGCCGTACTGCGTACCTACTTCCGTCACTACGAGCGGTTTCCGACCGCGCCGCCGCTCCGGCTCGGCCCAGCGGACGCACCGGCCGGATTCCACGAGCAGCGGGTCTACCGCGTCCTGTTCGCCAAGGACCTTCGTGCGGACCAACTGGCTTACCTGAGTGCCGAGTGGCGGACGCCGGCCGAAGACGGTCCTGCCGACCAGGCACGAGGGATGCCCGCCGGCCGACTGCGGGTAGGCAGCGACCTGTTCGACTGGAACCTCCGCAGAATCGGCCAGGGCCTCGCCTGGTGCCTCGACCTGACCGCCTCGCTGGCGACCGACGCTGACGACGCCGTCGGGCCGGTGCTGCACGAACTGACCGCCGTCCTGCGCCGGCAGGGGCTGATCCCCGTGACGACCGAACGGTTCGCCTGACGGCTCAGGGGCTACCGCGGTCGGCCGTCGCGTCCGGTACAGGCTCCATCGTGGTCGGCCGGGAGGGGGCAGCGGGCGGAGTCGCCGAGCAGCGCGTCGCACCAGACCCGGGTACGCACGAACTGGCGGTCCTCCTCGCTGAGGGTGGTCTCGCCGAAGTCGATGGCGGTGACGTGGCGCAACGAGTCCCGCAGCGCGACGGTCAGGGAGATCGCCTCGTCCAGGCTGGTGAGGGTGGTGGGGAGGTGGACGATCCACCGGGGCGGCAGCGGAAGCCCGTCGGTCGAATCCATGACCCTCCCTGGTCGATGGGCAGGTGGCGCCGAGGCGGGCGGGGGCGACCGGCGCGACCGCGCGCCCACGCCGGCCGGAGCCCGGCACCCACCCCGGGCCTGCTTCTTCGTCGCCCGTCTGTCGACGGCCGAGGTTGCTGGCGTCGGAGCAGCACGCCGGCTGCCAGGGACTGGAACTGCCTGCTGACCTTCCGGTTGCCGCGCCGACGAAGGAAGGGGCCGCAGTGCCTAGCTGGGGCCTTTCCTCGACTCTGCACCCTACCGGCAATACTGGTAAAGTCAACGTTGCTCTTGAAGTTCTCCCGCGGGCCGTGATCAGATGTGTGGGCCTAGCTGGGAGTACTTCGCATGCCCGCACCACGGAAGTTCGAGCCGCACTATCGGCGGATCATCGCCGACATCAGGAAACGCATCGCCTCGGGCGAGTGGCCGCCCGGACACAAGCTGCCCTCGACCAAGGCTCTCGCCGACCTGTACGAGGTCGGCAGTCAGTCGACCGTCCGCCAGGCCATCACGATCCTCATCGAAACCGGTGAGCTCTACGGTCACCAGGGGCTCGGCGTCTTCGTCGCCGACCGGTCCGTATCCTGACCGGGGCGGCTCCCCGGCGGCCGAGCGCCGCACCCGCCACCGCCGTTCGAAGGGCTGTGCGCCCCGTACGCTGGGTGACCGTGAACCGCACGATCTTCGGCCGTCCGCTGCGCGGCGTTGCGTTCGACGTCGCCGTCTCCGGCCTGGTGGTGCTCTTCGCCGTCGCCGCCGTGGTCACCCAGCCGGGTGGCTGGAAGGCGACCCTGGTCGGCTGCGCGATGGCGGTGGCGCTGCTGTTCCGGCGGTCGCACCCGACGCCGGTGGCCGTCGTGGTGGGCGCCCTCGCCCTCACCCAGGTGATCGCCGGCTGGGGTCCGCTGGGCTACGACATCGCCGTGCTGATCGCCCTCTACAGTGTGGTGAAGTACGCCGACCGGCTGCGGGACGGCATCCTCGCCGGTGCGGCCGCCGCGGTCGGGGTGGTGCTCGCCGCGCTCCAGGTCCACGGGCCGGCGGCCTGGTGGGCGAGCGCCATCTACTTCGGGCTGATCACCGGCGCGGTCTGGCTGGTCGGCCTCAACGTGCGGACCCGCCGGCTCTACGTGCTGACCCTTGAGGAGCGGGCCGCCACCCTGGAACGCGAGCGGGACGCGGAGTCCCGGGCGGCGGTGGCCGAGGAGCGCACCCGGATCGCCCGGGAGCTGCACGACGTGGTCGCGCACAGCATGGCGGTGATGATCGTGCAGGCCGACGGCGCCCGCTTCACCATCGACCGGGACCCGGCCACCGCCCGCGAGGCGGTCAAGGTGGTCGCCGACACCGGCCGGCAGGCGCTGGAGGAGATGCGGCGGCTGGTGGGCGTACTGCGGGAACCGAGCCGGCCGGAGCCGGTGGCCGCGCCCGGGATGGCGGGTGAGCCCGACGGCGGTGGGTGGTCGGCGGAGCCGGCGCACCGCCGGCCGGCGCTGGTCGAGCTGCCCGAGCTGCTGGACCGGTTCCGCGCCGCGGGGCTGCGGATCGCCTGGACCGTGACCGGCGAGCCGGTGGCGCTGCCGCCGGGCCTGGAGCTGACCGTGTACCGGGTGGTGCAGGAGGCGCTGACCAACGCCCTCAAGCACGCCGGGGTGGGCGCGTCCGTCGACCTGGACCTCGGGTACTCCGACGACGCCGTGCTGGTCCGGGCCGTCGACGATGGGCGCGGCCGGCCGCTGGTCCAGCCGGCGCCGTCCGGCGGGCACGGCCTGGTCGGCATGCGCGAGCGGGTCAGCGTGTACGACGGCAGCCTCACCGCCGGGCCGCGGCTGGCCGGGGGCTGGCGGGTCGAGGTGCGGCTGCCGCTACCGTCGGCGGCCGAGGGGGTGGCGGCATGACGGTCCGGGTGGTGATCGTGGACGACCAGGCGCTGGTGCGCGCCGGGTTCAAGATGGTGCTGGACTCCCAGCCCGACCTGGCGGTGGTCGGCGAGGCGATCGACGGCGCCGACGCGCTGCGGGTGCTCGACCGGGTCGAGGCGGACGTGGTGGTGATGGACATCCGGATGCCGACCATGGATGGGGTGGAGGCGACCCGCCGGATCTGCGCCGGGCGGCCGCTGGGTCGGTCCCGGGTGCTGGTGCTCACCACCTTCGACACCGAGGCCGACGCGTTCGCCGCCCTCCAGGCGGGGGCGAGCGGCTTCCTGCTCAAGAACGTCCCGCCGGAGGAGCTGCTGGCCGCGATCCGGGTGGTCGCCGAGGGCGACTCGGTGGTGGCGCCGTCGATCACCCGGCGGCTGCTGGACCGGTTCGCCGGTCAGCTCGGTCCCGGCCCGACCGAGGACCCCCGGCTGGCCCAGCTCACCGAGCGGGAACGGGAGGTGCTGCTGCTCGTGGCGCAGGGCCTGTCCAACGCGGAGATCGCCGCCCGGGTGCACGTCGCGGAGGCGACGGTGAAGACCCACGTCGGCCGGATCCTGGCGAAACTCCAGCTCCGCGACCGGGTGCAGGCGGTGGTGCTGGCGTACGAGAGCGGGCTGGTCACCCCCGGCGGCTGAGCGGGCGTACGACCTGGGTCGTACGGGTCCACCCGGTCCGGGGCGACCCCGGTCGTACCCAGGTCGAGCGCGCAGGTGGAGATCAACCGGCCGGTGCCGCGCCTAGCGTCGGAAGGGTCAGATCCACCGCCTGAAACACGGGGAGCACCACGTGCCCGTCGCACCTGTCACGACCGCTGCCGGCGTCGCGGTCACCGCCCGCGACCTGCGCAAGGAGTACGGCGCCGGCCAGTCCCGGGTCGTCGCGCTCGACGGCGTCGACCTCGACTTCGCCGCCGCCCGGTTCACCGCCATCATGGGACCCTCCGGGTCCGGCAAGTCCACCCTGATGCACTGCCTCGCCGGGCTCGACCGGCCGAGCGGCGGCGCGGTGCGGATCGGCGACGCGGACCTCGCCCGCCTCGACGACCGGCGGCTCACGCTGCTGCGCCGGGACCGGATCGGCTTCGTCTTCCAGAAGTTCAACCTGCTGCCCACCCTCACCGCCGAGGAGAACATCGTCCTGCCGCTGGCCATCGCCGGCCGGCGGCCCGACCCGGCCTGGCTGCGGCAGGTGGTCGCCGCGGTGGGGCTCACCGACCGGCTCCGGCACCGGCCCGCCGAACTCTCCGGCGGGCAGCAGCAGCGGGTCGCGGTGGCCCGGGCGCTGATCACCCGGCCGTGGGTGGTCTTCGCCGACGAGCCGACCGGCAACCTGGACTCCCGCTCCGGCGCCGAGGTGCTGCGCCTGCTCCGCGAGGCGGTCGACACCCTCGGCCAGACGGTCGTGATGGTGACCCACGACCCGGTGGCCGCCGGGCACGCCGACCGGGTGGTCTTCCTCGCCGACGGCCGCCTGGTCCACGAACTGATCGCGCCGACCGCCGGGCAGGTCCTCGACGCGCTCACCCGCCTCGACCCGGCCGCCACGCCGGCCCAGGGGCGGACCCGATGCTCCGTCTGACCCTGCGCCAGGTACGCGCCGACGGGCTGCGCCTGCTGCTCTCCTCGCTCGCCATCGTCCTGGGCGTCGCCTTCGTCGCCGGTACGCTGATCTTCACCGACGGCATGCGGGCCGCCGCGTACGAACGCGCCGGCACCTTCGACCGGCACACCGACCTGGCCGTGTACGCCGGGAAGACGCCCCTGCCGCCCGCCCTGGTCGACCGGGTGCGGGCCGTCGACGGGGTGGCCGCCGCCGACGGCGAGCTGACCGGCTCCGCCGGGGTGGTCGGCTCCGACGGCCGCCCGGTGCTCGGGTACGCCGTCCTCGCCGCGATCCCCACCGATCCGGCCCTCCAGTCGTACGACCTGGTGGCCGGCCGGCTGCCGGCCCGCCCCGGCGAGCTGGTGCTCGACGCGCCGACCGTCGCCGACGAGGGCTTCCGGCTCGGCTCACCGGTGCGGGTCGGCGGGTCCGGGGGAGCGGCCCGGCCGTACACCCTGGTCGGCACGGTGGACGTGGCCGGCACCCCGCGGGACGTCGGCGGGCCGTACCTGGGGCTGGTGGGCGCCGACGCGCTCGCGGTGACCGGCGAGCCCGGGTACGGCCGGATCATGGTGGCCGCCCGTCCCGGGACGGACCCGCGGGCGCTGGCCGAACGGGTCCGCGCCGTGGCCGGGTCCGGGGCGACGGTGAAGGAGCGGCAGCAGATCCTCGACGACGCGGTCGACGACGCGGTACGCGACCAGCGCCAGTTCGGCCTGTTCCTGATGACCTTCGCGGCGGTGTCCGTCGTGGTGGCCGGCTTCGTCATCGCCAACACCTTCGCCATCGTGCTCGCCCAGCGGACCCGGCGGACCGCGCTGCTGCGGCTGGTCGGCGCCACCCGCGGGCAGGTGTTCCGGGCGACCCTGCTGGAGGCGGCGGTGATCGGGCTGCTCGCCTCGGTGCTCGGCGTCCTCGCCGGCGCCGCGCTCGCCGGCGGGCTGAACGCGCTGCTGTCCGCGTGGGACGCCCCGACCTCCGGCGGGCTCGCCCTCACTGCCCGGACGGTGCTGCGCTGCCTCGGCCTCGGCACGCTGCTCACCGTCGGCGCGGGGGCGCTGCCGGCCTGGCAGGGGACCCGGGTGCCGCCGGTGGCCGCGCTCACCGACGCGGCGGTGCGGCCGTCCCGGCGGGCCGGCCGGATGCGGCTGGCGTTGGGCGCGCTGGTCTTCGCCGCCGGGGTGGCGGCGCTGGTCGGCGCGGGCCTGGCCGGTCAGGTGCCGCTGGTGGCCGCCGGCGGGGTGCTCAGCTTCTTCGGCATCGTGCTCTCCGGCCCGGTCCTGGTGCCGGCGCTGGTCCGGGTGCTGGGCTGGCCGGCCCGGCGACTGCTCGGCACGACCGCCGGGCTCGCCGTGGCCAACGCGGTCCGCAACCCGCGCCGGGTCGCCGCGACCGCCACCGCGCTGGTCATCGGGATCGGTCTGGTGTCGGCGTTCGTGGTCGGGGCGGGCAGCGCGAAGGCGGGCATCGAGCGCGCCGTGGACGCGGAGATCGGGGTGGACTTCCTGGTCACCGGGATCGGGGCGGACCTGCCGGCGCCGCTGGCCGGGGAGTTGGCCGCCCGACCGGAGCTGGGCGTCGTGCACGAGCAGCGCAGCCGGGTCGTCGGCGGTGTCGAGGTGCGGTCGGCGCACCCCGCCCTGATCGGCCGGACGCTGACCGCCGTGGACTCCGGTGACGTCGGCCGGCTCGGCCCCGGCACCGTGCTGGTGCACCGGCAGGTGGCCGCGGCGCGGGGCTGGACCGTCGGCTCGACCGTGACCGTCGCCGGTCGGCCGTTCCGGGTGGCGGCGGTGGTCGCCGACGACGGTCCGGTGCTGACCGGCAGCCCGGTGCCCCCCGGTTTCGTGGTCGACGTGGTGGACGCCGACTTCGGCCGGCTCTTCCCGGCCGAGCGCGGGCACCTGGCGGAGGTCGATCCCGCCGACGGGGTCTCCCCGGCCGCGGCCCGGACCGCGATCGAGTCCGTGCTCGCCGACTACCCCACGGTCAACCTGATGGACCAGGCCGCGTACAAGAAGATGCTCACCGGCCCGGTGGACATGGTGCTCGCCTTCGTCACCGCGCTGCTCGGCCTGGCCGTGGTGATCGCGCTGGTCGGGGTGGCGAACACGCTCAGCCTGTCGGTGGTCGAACGCACCCGGGAGAACGCGGTGCTGCGGGCGGTCGGGCTGACCCGGGGCGGGACGCGCGCCGTGCTGGCCGTCGAGGCGGTGCTCACCGCCCTGGTCGGCACGCTGCTCGGGATCGCGCTGGGCACCGGCGTCAGCGCGGGCGCGATGGCCGTGGTGGCCCGGATCGGCGGTGACTTCACCCTGGTCATGCCATGGGGGCGGCTCGGCCTGATCCTTACGGTGGCGGTGCTGGCCGCCCTCGCCGCCTCCGTCCTGCCGGCCCGGCGGGCGCTGGCCCGGCCGGTGGTCGAGGCGCTCGGCGCGGAGTGAAGACGGGGCGCTGAGCGACCGCGCTCCGGCCCGCTTAGCAGCGGGACCGGAGCGCGGCCGCTTCGGATCAGGCGGTGCGGCGAGGTTGGCCGGTCACCTGTGGCCGGTGCGGCGCAGCCGCGCACCGGTGCCGGCGATGGAGCGGGCCGGTTCAGCCCTCTGGGGTGTCCGGAGGGGTGGTCGTGGTGCTCGTGTCCGTCGGTACCGGCGCGGTGGTCGTGGTCGTGTCAGTCGGCACCGGCTCGGTGCTCGTCGGCGTGGTCTCGACCGTCGAGGGCTCCGGTGATGTCGACGGCGAGGTAGCCGAGGTCGGCGTCCGGCTCGGTGTCGCCGAAGCCGACGGGGACGGCCGGTTGCCCGGCCCGGCCGGACGGTAGGTGCGACCCGTCGGTGCGGCCTCGGTGGCGGCCGGGACCTCGCCTTCGCCGCTGGGCGCGACCCCGGGCGACGTGGTCTCGATCGTGGTGGCCGGGTTGTTGTCGGCCGATTTCGCCGCGCCGAGCGCGGCGCCGAGCGCGATCAGCCCCACCAGCACCGCCGCGAGCGCGCCGACCAGCGCGCCACGTCGCCCGCGCCGACCGGCTCGGCCGACCGTGGCCGTCGGCGCCACGATCGGGTGGTCGTCCCGGGTGGTCATCGGGCCGGCCGGCCTGCGCAGCGTGACCGGCACCATGGCGGTGGGCGACTCGGAGATCGCGGCGCGGGCCGCCGCCGCCATCGCGGCGCCGTCCGGGAAGCGGTCGGCCGGGTCCTTCGCCAGCGCCCGCGCGACCAGTTCGCGGACCGGCTGCGGGATGTCGGGCGACAGCTCCGGCGGCTCGTCGTCGAGGTGCCGCACGGCGACCTGGAGCGGATTGTCGCCGGTGAACGGCGGACTGCCGGTGAGGCAGCAGTACGCCACGGCGCCGAGCGCGTAGATGTCGGTGGCCCCGGAGACCGGACGGCCCGCGGCCTGCTCGGGAGCCATGTAGAGGGCGGTGCCGGGTACGGCGTTCGTGCTGGTGATGCTGGTCACGTTGGTCGACCGGGCCACGCCGAAGTCGACCAGCACGACCGTGCCGTCCTCCTGCACCAGCAGGTTGCTCGGCTTGACGTCCCGGTGCACGATGCCGCGGGCGTGCGCCGCGTGCAGGGACTGGGCCACCTGCGCCACGATCGACATCGTCTCGGCGACCTCGAGCTGCCCGGCGGCCTCGATGCGGCGGGAGAGTGGCTCGCCCTCGACGAACTCCATGACCAGGTAGTCGGCGCGGCTGCCGTCGGGCAGGTCGTCCGCGCCGGAGTCGAAGACCTGCACGATGCCGGGGCTGCGCAGCGAGGCCATGATCCGGGCCTCGGCGCGGAACCGGGCGATGAAGTCGGGGTCGGACACCAGCGCCGGAAGTAGGACCTTCACTGCGACCTGACGGCCCAGCACCTGGTCCGTGGCACGCCAGACGTCGCCCATGCCGCCGGTGGCGACACGTTCGTCCAGGCGGTACCGACCGCTGAGTACGACTTCCGATGACAACACCCCATTACCGTACCCAGAGTGGTGGCGGAGTATTTCCCGCGATCTCTCCCGCCGGAGGCGGCGGCCGGTTCGAGGTCGATTCGCCGAACGGTCGGCGGCATCCGCGCCGTTCGGCCGACCTTACGGACCCCGGTACGATCGGCCAGGAAATGGGGCTGACGAGTTTCGTATGTCCGGCTTCCGGACACCGGATTCACCTGATGTCTGCTGATCGGCGCACCGAGCGTCTGAAAGGCCCCTGCCGTTACACCGACTCGCCGTGTCAGGTCTTAGACAAATCTCACTCTTTCCGCTCGAACGGCGGCTTGTCCCACCACCGATCCACTCCTAGCGTTAGCCCGGCTCTGGGCCGCGCCCCATGACGCCGGTACCGTATGTCCGCCGACGGCCGTGTTCCGCGGCGTTGTCCATACGTGCGTCCGCCGTTCCGGCGTCGGGCGCGATCGGGTCAGCGGGGGGCTGATGGTGCGGGTGGTGGTCCGGTTGTCGGACAGGGCGGGCGCCGGCCTCGCCGGCTCCGGCACGGGTCGGCCCGCGGATTCGGAACGGCGGCTCCATGACCGGTGAGCTGAACGAGGCGGTCGTCGCCGCGCAGGCGGGGGACGAGGAAGCATTCCGTTTCCTTTACCGCACCCTGCAGCCCGGCCTGGTCCGCTATCTCACCGCGCTCGTCGGCGCGGACGCCGAGGACGTCGCCTCGGAAACCTGGCTGCAGATCTCCCGTGACCTGCCCAGATTCACCGGCGGCGAATTCCGGGCCTGGACGGTCACCATCGCCCGCAACCGGGCGATGGACCATCTGCGCCGGCAGCGCCGCAGACCGTCGCTGCCGGTGCCCGTGCAGGCGCTCAGCGAGCTGGCCGGGGACGCCGACACCGCCGAGCGGGCCGGGGAGACCATCGGCACCGAGGCGGCGCTCGCGCTGATCGCCACCCTGCCGCCGCGGGAGGCCGAGGCGGTGCTGCTCCGGGCGGTGATCGGTCTCGACGCGGAGACCGCCGGACGGGTCCTCGGGCGGCGCCCGGGCGCGGTCCGCACCGCCGCCCACCGTGGGCTGCGCCGACTCGCCGGGCTGCTCGAACGCGGCGAGCCGGGCCAGCCGTCGGCGCCGCCCCGCCCCCGTACCGGTCGGGGATCGCAGGCGCCCAGCGCGCCCCACGCCGAGCCGGCGGACGGATGACGTGAGGGGATTCCGAATGAGCTCTCGCCGGTCCGACGGACCCGCCGACCGGGCGGAGTCCGAGCGTCTCCTCGACGCGGCCCGGGACGGCCGACCCCCGGCCGACGCGGACCCGCTGCGGCACCTGCTCGCCGCCGCGGCCGCCCCGGCGAACCCGGGCGAGCTGTCCGGGGAGGAGCAGGCCATGACCGCGTTCCGAGCGGCCCGCGTGGCGCCCGCGTTCGCGCCGGCGCCGGCACCCCGGCGACGGCGGCTCCGGGTCGGCGCGGCGGCCTGGGTCGCCTGGCTCGCCGCCACCGCCACCGCCGGCGTGGCCTTCGCCGCGGTCAGCCTCGACCGTCCCGAGCAGCCCACCTCCCCACCCGCACCCACCACGCCGGGCAGCTCCAGCTCCGGCGTCGACGGCTCGCCGTCGCCGACCCGCGGGGCCGACCCGACCGGGAGCAGCCCGGGCACCCCCGCCAGCACCGGCCCGTCCGTGGCACCCGGCACCACCGGTGCCGGACCGGGCCGACCGGCGACCACGGCGCAGCTGACCGGGCTCTGCCGGTCGTACCTCGCCAAGTCGCCAGAGCAGCGCGCCAAGGCGCTGGAGACGCCCAGCTTCGGCGATCTGGTGAGCGTCGCCGGCGGCGCCGACCGCGTCGAGGACTACTGCCTGCGGCTGGTGCCGGAGGCGAGCCCGAACTCCTCGCCCAGCCGCGGAGCCGCCCGGTCGACCCGACCCACCCCCGCCGCGCCGACCGGGAAGCCGAGCACCGGCACCGACCGCTGAGCCGCCGATCCGGACAATAATTCATCTCTACGGGCGCGCGGATTCCGTCTGCTAGACAGAAGATGGTGGAACCGCGGACGCACCGGCCGATGACGGTCGGTGACAGCGCGGTCGACGCAGCGGTCTGGACCCGCACGGAGAAGGGAGCCGTCCCTTGGTGATGTCACCGGAGCTGGAACGGACCACCGTCCTGCAGGACACGGCCGGGGCGGCCCGACACATCGCCAGGATCTGCTTCAAGACCGGCCCGCCCACGTTCACCGGCGTCGAACTGGAATGGACCGTGCACGACGGGGCTGATCCGGCCCGCCCCGTCGACCGTGAACGACTCCGCCGGGCACTGGGGCGGCACAGTCCCGTCACCATCGGCGGGACGAGCCCCGCCGAGCCGCTCGCCGGCGGCGGCAGCGTCACCGTGGAGCCGGGCGGGCAGGTGGAGATCTCCACCCCGCCGCGATCGTCCATCGGGGCGCTGATCCTGGCCACCGAGGCCGACATCGCCGAACTGACCGCCGTGCTGGACGCCGCCGGGCTGGCCCTGGGGCACACCGGCATCGACCCCTGGCGGGCCCCCAGCCCAGTCGTGGAAACCCCGCGCTACCAGGCCATGCGCTGCGTCTTCGACCGGCGCGGACCGGCCGGTCGGACCATGATGTACAGCACCGCCGGACTGCAGGTCTGCCTGGACGCCGGCGAGCCGGAGCGGCTGGCCGAGCGGTGGGCGGCGGTGCACGCGGTGGGACCGCCGTTGCTGGCCGCCTTCGCCACCGCGGATCGGCACGCCGGCCGGCGTACCGGCTGGGCCTCGGCCCGGATGGCCGCCTGGCTGGCCATCGACCCGGCCCGGACCCGACCGGTCTGGTCCCCGGCCCGGCCCGACCGGGACCCGGTCGCGACCTGGACCGAGTACGTCCTCGCCGCGCCGCTGCTCTGCCTGCGCGACGACGGTCCGGATTGGACACCGCCGCCCGGGGTCACCTTCGCCGACTGGCTCGCCGGGGCGCTGCCCCGGCCACCCACCACCGACGACCTGGAATACCACGTCGGCACGCTCTTCCCGCCGGTACGCCCGCGCGGCTACCTGGAGGTCCGCTACCTGGACGCCCAGCCCGGTCGGGAGTGGACCCTGCCGCTCGCGGTGCTGGCCGCCCTGTTCGCCGATCCGGGCACCACCCGGACGGCGCTGAGCGTCGCCGCCCCGGTGGCCGACCGCTGGCACCCCGCCGCCCGGTACGGCCTCGCCGACCGGCCGCTCGCCGAGGCGGCGGCGGCCCTGTTCGACCTGGCCCTGGCGGCCCTGCCGCAGCTGGACCTGCCGGCGGGAACGCACGACGAGACGAGCCGAGGAATCCAGCGGCGCCGCGCCGCCGCGGAGAGGGGGTACCGGTGACGACGACCGAGCGGCCGGGCATGGAGGCGGAACGGCTGCGCAGCCGGATCGCCGTGGAGCTGGAGCGGACCCGGGCCCGCACCGCCCTGCTCACCGAGGCGGTGGACGACGACGACCTGGTGCGGCAGCACTCGCCGCTGATGTCCCCGCTGGTCTGGGACCTGGCCCACGTCGGTAACCAGGAGGAACTCTGGCTGGTCCGCGACGTCGGCGGGCGCCCAGCGGTCCGCCAGGACATCGACGACCTCTACGACGCGTTCAAGCAGCCCCGCAAGGACCGGCCGTCGTTGCCGCTGCTGCCGCCGGCCGAGGCGCGGGCGTACGTGAGCACGGTGCGGGACAAGGTGTACGACCTGCTGGACGGCATCCGCTTCGCCGAACGGGGGCTGCTTGCCGACGGCTTCGCGTTCGGGATGATCGTGCAGCACGAGCAGCAGCACGACGAGACCATGCTCGCCACCCACCAGCTGCGCTCCGGGCCGCCGGTGCTGGACGCGGCACCGCCGCCGCAGCCGCGCGCCCGGGTGGCCGACGAGGTGCTGGTGCCGGCCGGCCCGTTCACCATGGGCACCTCCACCGACCCGTGGGCGCTGGACAACGAGCGCCCCGCGCACACCGTCGAGCTGCCGGCGTACGCCATCGACGCCGCGCCGGTCACCAACGGCCGGTACCGCGAGTTCATCGCCGACGGCGGGTACGACGAGCCGCGCTGGTGGAGCGGGGCGGGCTGGCGGCACCGCACCGAGGCGGGGCTGACCGCGCCGATGCACTGGCGGCGCGACGGCGACGGCTGGGCGTACCGGCGGTTCGGCCGGTGGTCGCCGGTCCGCGACGACGAGCCGGTGGTGCACGTCTGCTTCTTCGAGGCGGAGGCGTACGCGGCCTGGGCCGGCCGGCGGCTGCCCACCGAGGCCGAGTGGGAGAAGGCGGCCCGCTGGGATCCGTCGACCGGCCGGTCCCGCCGCTACCCCTGGGGCGACGACGACCCGACCGCCGAGCACGCCAACCTGGGGCAGCGGCACCTGTGGCCGGCGCCGGTGGGCGCGTACCCGGCGGGAGCCTCGCCGCTCGGCGTGCACCAGCTGATCGGCGACGTCTGGGAGTGGACCTCGACGACCTTCCGGGGGCACCCGGGGTTCGCCGCCTTCCCCTACCGCGAGTACTCGGAGGTCTTCTTCGGCGACGACTACCAGGTGCTGCGGGGCGGTTCGTTCGGCACCGACAAGGCGGCCTGCCGGGCCACCTTCCGCAACTGGGACTACCCGATCCGGCGGCAGATCTTCAGTGGCTTCCGCTGCGCCCGCGACGCCCGGCCCGAGGAGGCACACGCGTGAGGGAGCGGAGCGAGGCGGCGGCGTGAGCGACGGTGCCTCCTGATGTGTCGCCATCTCGCGTACCTCGGACCGCCGGTCCGCCTGCGAGCCCTGCTGTACGACCCGCCGTACTCGCTGCTGCGGCAGTCCTGGGCGCCGCGGGACATGCGCGGCGGCGGCACGATCAACGCCGACGGTTTCGGCGTCGGCTGGTATCCGGGCGAGGGCGACCCGGTCCGCTACCGGCGGGCCCAGCCGCTCTGGGGCGACAGCACGCTGCCCGAGCTGGCCGCCGTCACGGTCACCGGCGCGGTGCTGGCCGCCGTCCGCTCGGCCACCGTCGGGATGCCGGTGCAGGAGGGTGCCGCCGCGCCCTTCGCCGAGGGGCGCTGGCTGTTCAGCCACAACGGGGTGGTCCGCGGCTGGCCGGACGCGGTGGTCCCGCTCGCCGCCGACCTGCCGGTACGCGACCTGCTCACGCTGGACGCGCCGACCGACTCGGCGCTGCTGTGGGCGCTGGTCCGGCACCGGCTGCGGGCCGGGGCGGATCCGGCCGTCGCGGTGGCCGAGACCGTCGCGGCGGTCGCCACGGCCGCCCCCGGCTCGCGGCTGAACCTGTTGCTGACCGATGGCCGGACGGTGGTGGCCAGCGCCGCCGGGCACGCGCTGTCGGTCCGGACCGCCGGGGATTCGGTGCTGCTGGCCTCCGAGCCCCTGGACGACGACCCCGACTGGCGGCCGGTGCCGGAGGGGCAGCTGGTGGTGGCCACCCGGGCCGGGGTGCGGACCCGCGCCCTGGCGGGCGGGTGACGCCGGAAGTTTTCGCAGCTGGGACAGGGACGTTCGCCAACGGAAGGGACACCTCATGAGCGCGGAGCCACTGGAGATCTACCTGGAGGAGCAGGACCTCGCCCGCAGCCTGCGGGAGGACGTCCGGTTCGGGCTCACCGCCGAGCCGAAGTGGTTGCCACCGAAGTGGTTCTACGACGCCCGGGGCAGCCATCTCTTCGAGGAGATCACCCGGCTGCCGGAGTACTACCCGACCCGGGCCGAGCGGGCCGTGCTGGCCGAGCACGCCGACGAGATCGCCGAGCTGACCGGCGCGAAGACGCTGATCGAGCTGGGGTCCGGCTCGTCGGAGAAGACCCGGCTGCTGCTGGACGCCTTCACCCGTCGCGGCGGGCTGGGCACCTTCGTACCGCTGGACGTCTCGGTGAGCGCCCTGGAGCAGTCCACCGCGGAGATCGCCGCCGACTATCCGGGGCTGCGGGTACGCGGGATCGTCGGCGACTTCACCCGGCAGCTGGACCGGCTGCCCACCGGCGGCCGGCGGCTGGTGGTCTTCCTCGGCGGGACGATCGGCAACCTGCTGACGGTCGAGCGGGCGGAATTCCTGACCTCGATGCGCGCCGCGCTGGAGGCCGGCGACTGGCTGCTGATCGGCACCGACCTGGTCAAGGACCCGGCGGTGATGGTGCCGGCGTACGACGACGCCGCCGGGGTGACCGCCGACTTCAACCGCAACGTGCTGCGGGTGATCAACCGGGAGCTGGGGGCGGACTTCGACCCGGACGCCTTCGCCCACGTGGCGGCCTGGGTGCCGGAGCGCGAGTGGATCGAGATGCGGTTGCGTGCCGAGCGCCCGATGAGGGTGCGGGTACTCGACCTGGACGTCGAGTTCGCCGCCGGGGAGGAGCTGCGGACCGAGATCTCGGCGAAGTTTCGGCCCGAGGGGATCACCGCCGAGCTGACCGGCGCCGGGTTCGCCCCGGAGGCCTTCTGGACCGACCCGGACGGCCTGTTCGGCGTAACCCTCGCCCGGGCCGACTGAGCGGCCGGTCCGGGAGGCGCGCCGGAGGCGGCCGCGGGTGAGGCTGTTCACCCGCGCCGGCCGGCGCCGGGCGGGGTGGGCTAGGCTGGCCGGCGCGAAGGGGAGTAGCCCCCAATGTCGTGGTCGACATACTGGTGCGTTCCGCATCCGGCCACGCGGCCCCGGTCCCCGGGGCGGGCGAGACCTTCGACTCAGGCTGTCGCAGCCGGGTCGAGGGCGCCCCTGTACCTCCTCCCGGCTTGATCGGGAAGGTTCACATGGACGGTTTCCTCGTCGCGCTGGTGATCAGCTTCGGCGTCATCTTCGTCGCCGAGCTGGGCGACAAGTCCCAACTCATGGCCCTGACGTTCGCCACGCGCTTCAAGCCCGTGCCGGTGCTGATCGGCATCACCGTCGCCACCGCGATCGTGCACCTCGCGTCGGTGGCGATCGGGTACGGCCTCAACGCGGCCCTGCCCACCGGCTGGATCTCGCTGATCGCGGGTCTGGCGTTCCTCGCCTTCGGCGCCTGGACCCTGCGCGGGGACAAGCTCACCGAGGAGGAGAAGCGCAAGGCCGAGAAGACCGGCAAGTCGGCGATCATCGCCGTCGGTGTCGCGTTCTTCCTGGCCGAGCTGGGCGACAAGACCATGCTGGCCACCATCACCCTGGCCACCAAGTACGGCTGGTTCGGCACCTGGCTCGGCTCCACGCTGGGCATGGTGGCCGCCGACGCGCTGGCCATCCTGGTCGGCCGGCTCCTCGGCCGGCACCTGCCGGAGAAGGCGATCCGGTACGGCGCCGCGGTGCTCTTCGCCATCTGCGGCCTCTGGCTGATCTTCGAGGCGGTCGCCGAGCTCTCCTGAGAGCTCCCGGGCCGGCCGGTCGGCCGGCCCGGCCCGCCGACTACTGCCGCCCGCGACGGGTAACGGCTCGGGATGCGGTGGTCGGAGGTCCTGCGCCACGGCGACGAGGTCGTGGTCGCCGTGGTCGAGGTCGCCGGCGCATTGATCATCTTCATCGGGGCGCTCTGGGCGGCGTTGCGGTTCGTGGTCGTGGGACTCCGGCACCGCGACGCCGCCCGGTTCACCCCCATCCGGATCTCCCTGGGCCGGTTCCTCACCCTCGGCCTGGAGTTCCAGCTCGCCGGGGACATCCTGCGTACCGCGGTGTCGCCCTCCTTCACCGAGATCGGGCAGCTCGCGGCGATCGCCACCATCCGGACCGCGCTGAACTTCTTCCTCCGCCGGGAGATCGCCCAGGAGCAGCGGCAGGTGGGCCGGCCGGGCGGGGGAGCCCGGCCGTGACCGGACCGCTGCCGGACCTGACCACCGGGCTGGCCTTCCTCGCCGGGCTCGCCGCGCTGGTCACCACCGGTTCCTGGCGGGCCGCGCTGCGGGCCCTGCTGGACCTGCTGGTCGCCGCCGGGCTGCTGCGCCTCTCCCTGGCGGGGGGCTGGTCGGCGCTGGCGGTGGCGGCGGCCGTGGTGGCGCTGCGGCACCTCCTCTGGGCGGCCCTGGCCGCCGGGCCGCCCGGCCCGGCCCCAACATCGCCGCCGCGCTGCGGCGGAGACGATCACCGCCTAGCGTTGGCGGCGAGAGGCGAACACGGAGAGGACCCGAGGAGAACCCCATGAGCAGGCACGACGAGCCCAACGAGTACGGCTTCGCGGGGGATCCCACCGCCCCGGAGCCGCCGGCCGGCGGGCGCCCCGACGAGCAGGACCGGGCCGAGGAGATCGCGGTGCCGGGCGACGACTTCACCGAGCCGTACGCCGACGCGCTGGAGGAGACCGAGAAGACCGAGGAGGAGCGTACGGCCGAGCGCCGGCGCTGAGCCGGTGCGGCGTCCGGGCGCGGCGCGGACCGGACGTCGGGACGGCCCACCCGGTCAGGCCTCCCACCGCGCGATGCGGTCAGCGTGGGCCGGGCACCGCGGTCAGCGCCGCCCCGGTGTCCGCACACAGCACGGCCAACCGCTTGATCAGCTCGTCCGGGTCGCCGTACGGGTCCAGCCCGCGCACCTCGTCGGGGGCGAGCGACGGCACCCGGACGTGCGAGATGAGCGGGTGCAGCGGCCGGCTGTCCGCCTCGTCGGCGCCGAACAGGTGCTCGTGCAGCTTCTCGCCCGGCCGCAGCCCGGTGAAGACGATCTCGGCGGGGGCGGACGCCTCGGCGGCGAGCCGGCGGGCCACGTCGGCGATCCGGACCGGCTCGCCCATGTCGAGGACCAGCGCCTCGCCGCCCCGGCCGATGGTCGCCGCCTGGAGCACCAGGTGCACCGCCTCCTGCACGGTCATGAAGTACCGGGTGACGTCCGGGTGGGTGACCGTGATCGGCACCCCGGCCTCGATCTGCGCCTGGAACGCGGTGAGCACGGAGCCCCGGCTGCTGAGCACGTTGCCGAACCGGACGCTGAGGTACGCCCCGCCGAGCTGCTGCGCGTAGTGGGCGGTGAGCCGCTCGGTGATCCGCTTGGAGTAGCCGAGCACGCTGATCGGGTTGGCCGCCTTGTCGGTGGAGATGTTGACAAACTCGGCGACGTCCCGGCACGCCTCCAGGACGTTCAGGGTGCCCCACACGTTGGTCTTGATCGCCTCGCCGGGGTGTCGCTGGAGCATCGTCAGGTGCTTCAGGGCGGCGGCGTGGAAGACGATGTCCGGCTGCCGGTCGGCGACGACCCGGGCGATCCCCTCGGTGTCCCGGATGTCGGCCAGGATCAGCTCCGGCCCGTCCAGCAGCGCCCGGCCGTGCAGCGACATCTGCAGCGCGTGCAGCGCCGACTCGTCCCGGTCCAGCATCATCAGCTCACCAGGCTCGCAGCGGGCGATCTGCCGGCACAGCTCCGAGCCGATGGAGCCACCCGCCCCGGTGACCAGGACCCGGCGTCCGGCCAGCCCGTTGCGTTCCACCGCCAGGTCGGCCACCCGCTGCGCCCGGCCGAGCAGGTCGGTGATCTGCATGTCCCGCACGTCGGTCACCGCCACCGGCCGGTCCAGCAGGTCGCGTACCGGGGGGAGCACCTTGAACGCGGCGCCGGCCTGGAGGGTCCGGCTGCGCACGTCCCGCATGAGCTCGGCGTCCGAGCCGCTCATCGAGAAGATGACGGTGCGCGCCCGGGTCCGGTGGACGGCCTCGCCGATCTGCTCTCGGCCACCCAGCACGCGGAGCCCCGCCAGGCGCAGCCGGTGGTGTCCGGGGTGGTCGTCGAGCAGCCCGACCGGGACGTACCGGCTGCGCGGGTCGCCGAGGAGGACCCGGACCAGTCGTTCGCTGGCCTCGTCCACCCCGTAGACCAGGCACCGCTCGGCGCCGCGGACCGGGCGCCGGCGGCGTTCCCGGTGGGCGCGCCAGCCGGCCCGGGCCGCGCCCATCAGGAGCAGGGCGACCGCGGTGCCCACCAGGGGAGTGCTGGCCGGCACGGGCCGATCCGTGGTCGGCAGCAGCACGGCCAGCGTGACCAGGGCGGCGAGGACGCTGGTGCCGGCCAGGTCGCGGGCCTCGCCGGCGCTGCCGATCGGGTGCCGCCCGCGGACCCGGGAGCGGATCACGGTGATCGCGACGTACACCGCTGCGCAGGCGAGCGCGACGGCCAGCACCCGGACGGACTGGGCCGGGGTCAGGTCGAATTCGAAGCGGGTCCAGGCGGCACCCAGAAATCCGGCGCACCAGGCGACGGTGTCCAGCGTTAACAGAGACGGGGTCGCCGCGCGGTGGGTGTCCCCGGGGCGGGGTGCGGTGGCTGCTTCGGCGGCGGTGGCTTCGCGATCCATGGTCTGCCCTCTGCGTCTGATCCGGAAATGGGAGGATTTGATACTTGTGTGCCGGTCTAATCGTCTACATTCGTTGAGTCGTTCACTGAGAAGGATGAGTGCTTTAGATCCTGGCACGTGTACTGGGCGTTTTAGGGGGATTTCGTGCAGTTTTTCCGGATAACTGACCCGACGCGAGGGGGGTTGTGATGGACGTTCGCACCTATCTGCGCCTGATCCGACGGCACTGGTGGATCGTTCTGGCCACCCTGATGGCGGCGCTGGGCACGGCCGCCCTCGTGACGGTCCAGAGTCCACCCCGGTACGTGGCCTCGGTGACCTTCTTCGTCACCACGCCCAGCCAGGGCGTCACCGACGCCTACCAGGGCGGGCTCTTCCTCCAGCAGCGCGTGAAGTCGTACGCCGACCTGCTCACCAGCGACCGGCTGGCGCAGAGCGTGGTGGCCGAGAGCCAGGTCGGTCTCACCGCCGACCAGGTGCAGCGACGGGTCACCACCTCGACCGAGGCGGGCACGGTGCTGCTGAAGGCGACGGTCACCGACACCGATCAGAACCGCGCGCTGAAGGTCACCGAGGCCCTCTCCGCCAAGTTCGTGGAGCTGGTCCAGAAGGTGGAGACGCCGCCGGACGCCAAGAACGCCCCGATCAAGCTGGAGGTGGTCAGCGGACCCCGGGTGAGCTCCAGCCCGGTCTCCCCCCAGCCGGTGCGCAACCTGGTCATCGGTGGCGTGCTCGGGCTGCTGCTCGGCATGGCGCTCGCCGTGCTCCGCGGGCTGGCCGACGTGCGGATGCGGGACGCCGCCGCGCTCCAGCGGGTGACCGGCAGCCCCCTGCTGGGGGAGATCCCGTTCGAGAGCGGCGCCCGGAACGCGCCGCTGATCGTCGGCGAGGCGGCGAACTCGGCGCGGGCGGAGGCGGTCCGCAAGCTCCGCACCAACCTGCGCTTCGTCGACGTGCACGAGCCGGCCCGGGTCATCGCGGTGACCAGCGCTCTGCAGGGCGAGGGCAAGACCACCATGGCCTGCAACACGGCCATCGCGCTGGCCGAGGCGGGCTGGCGGGTGCTGCTCATCGACGCCGACCTGCGCCGGCCCAAGGTCGCCGACTATCTCGGCCTCGACGGTGGGATCGGCCTCACCGACGTCCTCGTCGGCGACGTCGAGGTCGGCGACGTCGTCCAGCGCTGGGGCGACAAGTCCCTGCTGGTGCTGCCGAGCGGGTCCGCGCCGCCCAACCCGAGCGAGCTGCTCGGTTCCAAGGCGATGGCGGACCTGCTGCTCGCCCTGCGGGAGTCGGCGGACATCGTGGTCATCGACACCGCGCCGCTGCTGGCCGTGACCGACGGGGTCGTGGTGGCGGTGCAGGCCGACGGCGCCCTGCTGATCACGCAGCAGGGCCGGACCTCGCGCAGCCAGGTGGCGGCCGCCGCCCGGTCGCTGAACTCGGTCTCGGTCCGGTTGCTCGGCTGCGTGCTGAACATGGCGAAGGTGCCGAAGGCGGACGCCTACCAGTACGAGGCGTACCGGGTGTCCGTGCCGGCCGCGGGCCCCGACCGGGCGCCGGCCGCCCGACGCGGCGATCGCGCCGGGGCGAACCAGGTGAGCGATCCGACCCAGGAACTCACCCGGTTGTCCCGATGAGCGCCAGCACGGGTCTGATCGACCGCTCGATCTCCTCGGCGCACCGCCGGAAGTCCGCCGGCGAACCGCCGATCGGGTCACGCAGGTCGTCCGCGTCGGGGGTGGCGGGTTGCAGCCGCCCCCGGGCGCGGGCGGCCGCCTCGACCGCCGCCCGCAACGGCCGGCCGGCCGGGTCCTTCGGCGGTTCCGCCGCGGCGGCCAGCCGGGCGAACTGGCGGAGCGTGAACGTGCGGTTCAGCGCCCCCGGGGCCAGCGCCGTGCAGAGCGAGCGCTGGCGCCGGGTCGCGGTCAGCACCACGGTGGCCGCGGTCAGGTGTTCCGGGCGCAGCTTCCGGGCGCGGAAGCCGGTGGGGTCGGCGCCGGTCCCGGCCGCGACGTCGATCGCGTACGGGTGCATGGGCGCCCCGTCGACGGCGTCCGTGCCCGCGCTGGCCACCGTGACCGGATGCTCGGCGAGGAGCCGACGCGCGATGAACTCCGCCATCGGTGACCGGCACATGTTGGCGTGGCAGACGAAGAGCACTCCGTCGACCATCTGCACCCCTCTCGTCGGCGCGGTCGCGGGACGGATCGCCGCGACGGCGGTGCTCCGGCGGTCGCTGCCGGACGCGGAGGGGTTGTCGGCATCGTACGGGGTGGCGGCGGTCCGCCGCCGGGGCGCCGCGCCGGGGGCCGACGCATGAAGATCGGCATCCTGTCGTACCACTTCCCGCCGGAGCCGGCGTTCATCCCCGGCAGCCTGGCGGAGGAGTTGGCCGCCCGCGGGCACGAGGTCCGCGTCCTCACCGGCTTCCCGGACTACCCCGGCGGCCACGTCTATCCCGGCTGGCGGCAGCGCTGGCGGCACCAGACGCGCAGCGAGCGGTTGACGGTCCGCCGGGTGCCCCGGTACGCCGGGGGCGACGGGTCCGCGGGGGCGCGGATGGCCAGCTGGCTGTCGTTCGCCGGCAGCGTCGCGCTCACCGGCCGGCGCTACCTCGGCGACGTCGACGCCCTGTACGTCTTCCAGCTCCCGGCGGTCACCTTCGCCGCCGCCGGCCTGCTCCGGCTGCTCGGCCGGGTCCCGACCGTGCTGCACGTGCAGGACGTGTGGCCCGAGGAGGACCCGTCCCGCAGTGTCGACAGCCGACGCTGGTCGGGGCGGATGGGCACCACCCTCCGCCGGCTCTACTCGGAGGCCGACGGCATCGCGGTCAGTGCGCCGTCGATGCGCGACCTGGTCTCCGACGGCGGCGCCGACCCGGGTCGGGTGCGGATCGTGCTCAACTGGACGGACGAACGGATCTTCCAGCCGACTGAGCCGGGCCGGGCCGCCCGCCGGCTGATCCGCCGGGACGGCCGGTGCGTGGTGATGCACGCCGGCACGATCGGCGTACGGCAGGGTCTGGAGACCGCGGTGCGCGCGGCGGCGGCGCTGGACGACCGGATGGACCTCGTCCTGGTCGGCTCGGGCGCCGAGGAGCGGCGGGTGCGGGGGCTCGCCGCCGAACTCCGGGCGGACAACGTCCGCTTCGTGGAGCGGCGCTCGCCGCTGGACATGCCGGAGCTGTACGCGGCGGCGGACTACCAGTTGGTGATGCTGCGGGACCTGCCGGAGCTGCGCGGCATGGTGCCCGGGAAGCTGCAGGCGGCCCTGTCCTGTGCCTCGCCGGTGGTCGCCTCGGCCGGCGGTGACACGGTAGAGCTGGTCGAGCGGGCCCGGGCCGGGCTCTCCTGCCCGCCGGAGGACTGGGCCGCGCTGGCCGACCGGTTCTGGCTGGCCTCCGCCATCCCGCCGCCGGCCCGGGTGGACATGGGCCGGCGGGGACGCGAGGCCTACCTGCGGGAGATGTCGCTGCGGGCCGGCGTCGACCGGATCGAGCAGATGCTCTACGACGTGGCGGGCGGCGCGGCGCCGGCCGCGGTTCGCGCCGACCGAAGTTCGCATAAGGGATTCAAAGCGTAAGAAGTCGAATACCACCACACTGCCCTGCCATTCATGCTAAAAAACGATCTATTGGCATGTCTGTCCGTTTCTGGAGTGGGAGAGTGGTGTGACGCATAGTGGTGTGCCGCGTCGCCGGCGCAGGTCCCGACGGCGCACCCGGGCGCTGGTCCGGCGCGTGCTCCTCGGTGGGCTGGTGGTTCTCTCGCTGGTCGGGCTGACCGGAGGGTGGATCGGCTTCCGTGGTTGGCAGGCCCGCGCCCACCTGCTCAACGCGGCCGGGCTGGCGCGCCAGCTCAGCGTGGACGTGGTCGGCGGGGACGCCGCCCGCGCCCAGCGCACCCTCGCCGCGCTTCAGGAGCAGGCCGACGCGGCGCGCACGGCGACCGGCGACCCGGGCTGGTGGCTCGGCCAGCGGTCACCGTACGCCGGTGACGACCTGGAGGCGGTACGCCAGATCGCGGTCGCGATCGACGACCTCGCCCGGCGGGCCTTTCCGACCCTGCTCCGGACCGACCTCGCCGGCCTGGTGCCCCGCGAGGGGCGCCTCGACCTGGCCCGCCTCCGGTCGGTCTCGGCCGAGCTCTCCGGAGCCGACCGCGCGGTGGAGGAGACTCGTACCCGGCTCGCGGCGGTGCCGACCGACGACCTCTTCGCCCAGCTCCGGGACGCCCTGTCCAGCCTGCGCGCGGAGATCGACCGACTGGCCGACCTGACCGGCGCCGCCGACCAGGCCGCCCGCGTGCTCCCGCCGCTGCTCGGCGCCGACGGACCCCGGCGCTATCTCCTGGTCTCGCAGAACCCCGCCGAGCTGCGGGCAACGGGCGGCATGTTCGGCGCCTACGCGATGATCCAGGCCGAGAACGGCCGGGTCACGCTGACCCGGCAGGGCACCAGCGCCGACCTGACCCGCTTCGACCCGCCGCTGCCCGTGCAGCCGGAGCAGCGCCGGCTCTGGAACGACCTGCCGGGACGGTATCCGGCGGACGTCAACCTCGGGCCGGACTTCCCGACGGCCGCCGCGCTGTACCGCGAGATGGTGCGCCGACGGACCGGGACCGCGGTGGACGGGGTGCTCGCGGTCGATCCGGTGGTGCTGTCCTACCTGCTCAAGGCGACCGGCCCGGTGCCGGTGCCCGGCAGCCCGGCGCTGGTCGGCGACACCGTCGTCCGCGCCCTGCTCAGCGACGCGTACCGGGACCTGGGCACCCGGGAGCAGGACACCTACTTCGCTGCCGCGGGGGCGGCGGTCTTCGACGCGTTCCTGACGAAAAACGTCAACGTTCGCGCCCTTTTGTCGGCTTTCGACCGTTCTGTGGCCGAACGCCGGATATTGTTCTGGAGTGTCCATCCCGAAGAGCAGCGTGTCCTGGGCGACAGCCGGTTGACCGGGACGCTCCCCGAGAAGGACACCGTGCCGACGGTCGGCGTGTTCCTCAACGACGGCAGCGGCGCGAAGCTCGGCTACTACCTGCGGTTCTCGGCGAACCTGACGGTCGGCGACTGCCAGTCGGACGGCCGGCGGGAGCTCCGGCTCCGGGTCGCGGTCCACTCGACCGCGCCGCGCTCGGGCCTGTCCGAGTCGGTCACCGGTCTGGCCCTGTCCGGCGATCCGTACACCGCCCGCACCTTCGTGTCGGTGTACAGCCCGACCGGCGGGGCGGTGCTCGGCGGCCGGCTCGACGGGAAGGCCGCCGCGATGGGCAGCGGGACCGACCGCCGGCGGCAGGTGACCGTCGCGACGGTGGAGGTGAAGCCCGGGGCGACCCGGACCCTCGACCTCACGCTGCTCACCGGGAAGACCAGCGCCGGCACCGCCGAGCTCCAACTCACCCCCACCGTCACCCCATGGACCACCCAAGTTGTTTCCGCACCAAGCTGTGATCAGTAGGAGGGAATCCATCATGCGGCTATCCCGCATCATCATGGCGTTCACGGTCGGCCTGGCCGTGGCCGCCGTGCCGACCGCGGCGGGGGCGGCTCAGCCGCAGCCTCAGCCACCGGGGTACGTGCCCCAACTGCTCCTGACGTTGAACCCGACGGCCATCCCGCTGGGTGCGTCGTTCACCCTGCACGGCAGTGGCTTCACGCCCAACGGGACGGTGACGATCGACGTCAGCATTTCGGCGCTGCCGCCGGTCGCCGCTCCCGCCCAGGGAACGGCTCGGCGCAGCGACGGCAGCACCGTCGCGATGGCCGCGGTGGCGTACTCGAAGCCCCAGTCGTCGCAGCCGCAGCCGGCGCCGCTGCACTTCTCCGTGACGGCCAACTCCGCCGGCGAATTCGAGGTGAGCTACACGCCCACGAGGGTCGGCCGGTACACCTTCACCGCCACGGACGAGGCGAGCGACCCCGACCGGACCGCGTCCGTCACCGGCGTCGTGTATCAGAAGCGGCCGCCGAAGCCGCCGCACCACGACGGGGGCGGTCACCTGCCGGTCACCGGCTCGAGCCTGAACACGCCGATGAAGCTCGGTGGCGGGCTGCTGGGCTCCGGCGCCGTGCTGCTGCTGCTCACCCTGGCCTGGCGTCGCCGCGAGCGCCTCGGACTGGGCGGTCGCTGACCGAACGCACCGGGCAGGGCCCGGACCAGAGCGGGATGCCCGTCGGACAGCCGTCCGGCGGGCATCCCGGTGTTCGCGGCGGCGGCACAATGGGGCGATGGCCGGCGAGTCCTGGGTGGACCGGGCCGGGCTGGTGACCCTGCCCGGCGGGATGGTGGTGCGTGGACGGCGGATCGCCGACACCGCCTCGCCGGCCGACTTCGCCCTGCTGCTCGCCCCCGGGCCGTTCCCCGCCTGGCCGTACCGGCGGATCCGCTGGCCCGACTTCTGGCTGCCGCTGGACCGCGCCGACGCACTGGACGCGCTGCGCGAGGCGCGGCGCCGGGCGTACGCGGGGGAGCGGGTGGAGATCGCCTGCCGGGGCGGGGTCGGCCGGACCGGCACCGCGCTGGCCGCGCTCGCCGTCCTCGACGGGCTGCCCCCGGACCGGGCGGTGGCCTGGGTACGCGCGCGTCACCATCCCCGCGCGGTGGAGACGCCGTGGCAGCGGCGCTGGCTCCGGCGGATCGACCCGTCCCGCGACCGCCCCGCCACCGGCTGACCGGGCGGCGGGGCCGGCCGGTCAGCGGGAGACGTACCGGCGCAGGTGGTGGGCCGTGACGGTGTCGCCGTCCAGCACGTAGATGCCGTGACGCTGCCCTGACCGGGCGCCGAGGGGCGGCCGCTCGTCGCGGTCGCGGCGTCAGGCCGCCTTCGGGCGCAGCTCGGCGCGGACCGCGGACCGGTCCACGCCCAGCTCGCGGAACACCTCCGCGGCCGGGTCGGGCGGCGGGCACTCCAGCAGGGCGAGCAGCAGGTGCGCCGGTTTGATCCGCCGGCCGCCCTGCTCGCGGGTCACGCCGACGGCCCGCCGCAGCGCGGTCCGCGCCGCGGAGGTGAACGGGGTCCGCTTGCCCGACAGCGGTACGGGAGCCCGCTCGACGCCGCGTACGTCGATGCCGACCGCGGCGAGGGCGGCGACGTCCAGCGCCTCCAGGGCGGCCCGGGCCCGGGGCAGGTCCAGGCCGAGCGCGCCCAGCGGGTCGAGTTCGCGCGCGTGCAGCACGCCGAGGAGCAGATGTTCGGTGCCGAGGCGGCGGTCGCCCCGGTGCCGGGCCTCGTCGAGGGCGGCGGTCACGGCCGTCCGGGCGCCGGCGGCGAAGTGTTCGAACATGTTGGCCTCACTTCCCGTGCTTGCTGTGCACCGACTGGCGGGACACGCCGAGCGCATCCCCGATCTGCTCCCAGGACCAGCCGTCCTGGCGGGCGCGCGCCACGGCCGCCGCCTCGACCTGTTCGGCCAGGCGGTGCAGCGCGCCGACCGCGCGCAGCCCGACGGCCGGGTCGTGCGAGCGCAGCCGCGCGGCGAGCTCGGTCTCTTCCATGGCTGTCAGTCTGGATTGACAACGGTGGGATTGTCAATCCAGACTGACGTCGAGCGCGGTTGTCAGGCCAGGCTGACAGCCCCGTCCGGAGGAGGACCGGAATGACCCTCGACGTGGTGATCGTCGGTGCGGGCCCGAACGGCCTGCTGCTCGCCTGCGAACTGCGCCTGGCCGGCGTGCCCGTGCTGCTGCTGGAACGCGGCCCCGGGCTCGGCGGCGAGCCGCGCGCCAACGGCCTGATGGGCCGGGTGGTCCAGGCGATGGACCTGCGCGGCCTCTACGAACCCCTGGCCGGGCGGCCCGGACCGCCGGCGCCCACGCCCTGGTTCCAGTTCGGCGGCCTGCCGCTCGATCTCTCCGGACTGGCCGACAACCCGCTGTTCGCGTTGCCCGTGCCCCAGGCCCGCCTCCAGCAGGTGCTGGCCGACCGCGCCCGGGCCCTCGGTGCGGAGATCCGGTACGGACACGAGGTGACCGGGTTCGCGCCGGACGACGACGGCGTCGAGGTCACCGTCCGCGCAGCCGACGGCGACCAGCGGCTGGGGACCCGCTGGCTGGTCGGCGCGGACGGCGGTCACAGCCTGGTCCGCAAGCAGGCCGGGATCGACTTCCCGGGCGGCACCGACGACCGGTTCGTCTCGCACCTGGGCCACGCCGTCATCCCCGCCGACCGGCTCGGCCCGGACGGCGCCCTGGTGCTGCCCGACGGCCGGCAGCTGTGGCCGTACGCCCACCACAGACGTCCCGGCGGGGTGTTCACCTTCGCCCGGCTCGGCGACACCGGCGCGGCGCACCTGGTCGCCGCCATGGAGTGGACCGGCCCGCGGCCGGACCACGGCCCCGTCACCTTCGCCGACCTGCGGGACGCGGTCGACCGGGTGCTCGGCGCGCCGCTCCCGCTGGGCCACCCGACCGGGCCGGCGCCGCTGCTGCGCCGGCTGGCCGGCGTCAACCTCCGGCAGGCCACCAGCTACCGGGCCCGGGCGAGTCCTGCTGCTGGGCGACGCCGCCCACGTGCACCCCGCCGTCGGCGGTCCCGGACTCAACCTCGGACTGCAGGACGCGCTGAACCTCGGCTGGAAGCTGGCCGCGGCGGTGCAGGGCTGGGCGCCGCCCGGCCTGCTCGACACGTACCAGGCCGAACGGGCGCCGGTCGGTCGACGGGTCGCGCTGCAGTCCCGCGCGCAACTCGCGCTCCTCGCCCCCGGTGACGACGTGACCGCCGCCCGCGACCTGCTCGCCGAACTGCTCCGCCGGCAGCGCACCCGGTGGGACGTCGCCGCCCTGCTGGCCGGCGCCGACGAGCCGTACGACATCGGTCAACCGGATCCGCACCCCGCGACCGGCGCCTGGCTGCCCGACCTGCTGCCCACCCTCGCGCACGGTCGGACCGCCGTCCTGGACCGGATGCGGGCCGGCCGGCCGGTGGTGGTGGAGCTGGTCGAGGGCGCCGCGGCGGCCGCGACGGGGTGGGCCGACCGGGTCGACGTCGTGCCCGCCCGGGGCGCGCTGGAGGCCGCGGCCCTCCTCGTCCGCCCCGACGGCCACCTGGCCTGGGCCGGCGACCCGGCCGACGGGCTGACCGGGGCGCTGCGCCGCTGGTTCGGATCGCCCCGGTAGCCGCGGGTGGAGGGTGCGCTGCGTTGGCTGCTCGCCCTGTGGTGGCCGCTGGGGCAGTTCGGCGTCGCCCTGGTGACGTTGGTGCTCGGCGTGGTGGCGGTGCGCCGGCTCCGGCGCCGCCGGGCCCACCGCCGGGCCGCCCAGCCCGGGTGACCCGTCCCCGGTGTCAGAGGATCGCACGGATTGTGCTGGAACGCCCGGCCGGGTCGGTCGCCGCCAAGCGATCTTGCCGGGTTAGTCTGCGTGGTCATGAGAGCTCGGGTCCTGGCCGCCACCGCCGCCGTACTCGTGACCGTCGGGCCGGTCGTGCCCGCGCAGGCCGCGCCGGCCCAGGCCGCCCGCGCGCCGCTGCCCTGCCCGAAGGCGCCGGCCCCGAAGGTGTCCCGGCCGCCCCGGCCGGTGCCCCCACCGGCGGTGCCGCAGGACCGGGTGGTCGGCGGCGAGCAGCTCGACACGCCGGGCCTGGTCGCGCCGGCCGGCGCGCCGGCCCCGCCGGCGGTCACCGCGACGTCCTGGCTCGTCGCCGACCTGGACACCGGCGCGGTGCTGGGCGCCTGCGGCCCGCACGAGTACGGCACCCCGGCCAGCACCCAGAAGCTGCTGCTGGCGGCCACCATGATGCCGAAGCTCGACCCGAAGCAGACGGTCACCGTGACCCGGGGCGACCTGGACATCGCCCCGGGCAGCTCCGCCGTCGGCCTGCTCGTGGGCGGCCGGTACACGGTGGAGACGGTCTGGCTGGGGCTGCTGCTCAACTCCGGCAACGAGGCGGCGAACGTGCTGGCCCGGCTCGGCGGTGGCACCGTGCCCGGCGGGGTCCGCGCGATGAACGACGAGGCCCACCGGCTGGGCGCCCGGCAGACCCACGCGGTCACCCCCTCCGGCCTGGACGGCAAGGGGCAGTTCACCAGCGCGTACGACCTCGCCCTGATCGCCCGCGCGTGCTTCGGCGACCCGCTCTTCCAGCGGTACACGCTGACCGAGCGGACCCAGATCCCGGCCCAGCCCGCGCTGAAGAAGGGCGGGTTCCAGATCCAGAACGAGAACCAGCTCATCTACCGGTACCCGGGGGCGCTCGGCGGCAAGACCGGCTTCACCGAGCTGGCCCGGCACAGCTACGTCGGCGCCGCCCAGCGCGACGGCCGACGGCTCGTGGTCACCCTGCTCGGCGCCGAGGCCCGCCCGGTACGCGGCTGGCAACAGGGCGCCCAACTGCTGGACTGGGGTTTCGCGCTGCCCCGGGACGCCTCGGTCGGCCGGCTGGTCGCGCCGGGAGAGCTGGACACGGCGGAGGCCGCCCCGAGCGGCACCCCGGCCCCGCCGCCCGTGCCCGCCCCGTGGCACGGCCCCGCCGTGACCGCCGGCCGCCGGATGGTCGCGGGGGACTGGCGGGTCATCGGGCCGGTCGCCGGCGGCGCCTCCACCGTCGTCGGGGTGCTGGTGGCGGTGCTGGCGGCCCGCCGCCGTCCCCGGCCGACCGGCCGTCGCCGCGCCTAGCCCACCCGCGCCGTTCCCGTCCGCAGCGCCGCGCCGCGCCCCGCCCGTCCCGCTCCGCCGCCGGGCGACGCCACGGAACCCGGCCGGCCGGGGGAAGGCCGCCGCGGCCAGAGGGTTCATCCCTGTTGCGGCCCGTCGCGTCCCGGCGTCGCCCTATGGTCAGACCCATGCGGGACAGCGCGGCAGCCGCCCGGACGACGTCGCAGCCGGAGCCGGCCCCGCGTACCGGTGGCCCGCGCCGGCCGGACGTCCGCTAGGGCGGGGGGATGCCCCGGACCCACCGGCCGTCGCCGGCGCTGGTGTTCAGCCTGACGGTCTCCGCCGGGCTGCTCGCCACGGTCAGCCTCTGGGCCCGGCACCGGCCGCCCGGCCGCTGGGAACGGGACCTCTTCGCCCTGGTCAACCAGATCCCGGGGCCGGTCGGACCGGCCCTGGTGCTGGTCATGCAGCTCGGCGCGTACCCGGCGGTGCTGGTGGCGGCGGCCGGGGCGGTGCTGGCCCGGCGGATCGGCCTGGCCCGGGACCTGCTGCTCGCCGGCAACCTCGCCTACTGGTCGGCCATCCTCGTCAAGGCCCTGGTCGGCCGGGCGCGACCGGGCGGGTTCCTGGCCGACGTCCGGTTCCACGACACGGTCACCGGGCGGTTCGGCTACCCCTCCGGCCACGTGGCGGTGGTGACCGCGCTCGCCGTGGTGCTCGCCCCGGCCCTGCCCGCCCGGCTGCGCGGCCTGGCCTGGCTGGCCGTGGCGGCGGTCGGCACCGCCCGGATCCACGTGGGCACCCACCTGCCGGTCGACGTGCTGGGCGGGTTCCTCGTCGGTTGGTTCGCCGCCAACCTCACCCGGCTGATCGTCGGTGACGTGGGCCCCGGCGAGTCGGCCGGGCGGCTCCGCCAGGTGCTGCGCGCCCGAGGCTTCGTGGTGGCCGAGTTGACGCCGGTCCGGGGCGACGCGCGCGGTTCCCGGTCCTGGCAGGTCACCACCGCAGACGGCCGGCGGCTCTTCGTGAAGGTCACCGGTGGCCGCCAGCGGGACGCGGACTGGCTCTACAAGCTCTACCGCCGGCTGCGCTACCGGGACATCGCCGACGAGCCGCCGTATGTGACGGCGAAGCAGAAGAACGAGCACGAGGCGTACCTGCTGCTGCTCGCCGAGCGGGCCGGGGTGCGTACCCCGGCGCTGGTCACCACCGCCGTCGACGCGGTGGGCGACGCGGTGCTGGTCGAAAAGTTCGTGCCCGGGCGATCGCTCGACGCGCTGGACCCGGCCCAGCTCGGGCCGGACGTCCTCGACGACGTCTGCCGGCAGGTGGCCCGGCTGCACCGGGCCGGCCTGGCCCACCGGGATCTGCGGGCGGCCAACGTGCTGGTCGCCGACACTTCGGCCTGGCTGGTCGACCTCGGCCTCGGCACCGAGGCCGCCTCGGCCGACCAGCAGGCCCGCGACCTGGTGGAACTCCTGGTCACGCTGGCCGCGCCGGCCGGCGTACGGCCGACCGCCGACGCCGCGATCCGGCAACTCGGCGCCGGTCCGGTCGCCGACACGCTGCCCTGGTTGCAACCGGCCCTGCTGTCCCGGGCCGGCCGGGCGCTGGTCGACGCCCACCCGGGCCTGCTGGCGGACCTGCACGACGAGATCGTCCGCCGCTGCCCGGGCCGGCGCGACCGGCTGGCCCGGGTCGTCCGGATCAGCCGCCGGGACGTCTTCCTGCTGGTCATGCTCGGCCTCCTGGTGCACTTCCTGCTGCCACAGCTCGGCCAGGTGCGGTCCGCGCTGCGCGCCGTGCTGCACGCCGACCCGCTGGCCGTGACCGGCGTCCTGCTGGCCTCCGCCGCCACCTACCTGCTGAGCGCGCTGGTGCTGCGGTCGGCCGCTGCCGGCCGGGTGCCGCTCGGCCGGACGGTCGCGGTGCAGGTGGCCGCGTCGTTCGTCAACCGGCTCGCCCCGGGCGCCCTCGGCGGCGCCGCGCTGAGCGTGCGCTACCTGCGCCAGCAGGGCCTGCCGGTCCCCGCGGCCGCCACCGCCGTCGCGGTGGACCGGGTCTCGGGCATCGTCTCCGTCGGCCTGCTCCTGCCCGTCCTGCTGCCGTTCGCCCGCGGTGCGCACCGGCACCTGGTGAACGCCGCCACCGGGCGGGGCCTGATCGTGCTGCTGACCGTGCTGGCGGTGCTCCTGCTCGCCGCCGCGGTGCTGGCCGTACCCCGGCTGCGCGCGCGGGTCGGCGCGGCCCGCCGCCAGGCGGCGCAGGCCGTACGCTCGCTGGCCCGCAGCGGACGGATCACTCGGCTGCTGGCCGCGAGCCTGGGGCTCACCCTGGCCTACGGCACCGCGCTCTACCTGTCGCTCCTCGCCGTCGGCCTGCCGGTCGAGCCCGCGCTCCTCGCGCCGGTGCTGCTGGTCGGCATCGTCGGTGAGGGGGTGGCGTCCGCCGCCCCGACCCCGGGCGGGCTGGGCGCCACCGAGGCGGCGCTGGTCTCCGGCCTGCTGCTGTACGGGATCGGGGTGGACACGGCGGTCGCCGGGGTGCTGGTCTACCGGCTGGCCACCTTCTGGCTGCCGGTGCTGCCCGGCTACGTGGCGCTGCGGGTCCTGGTCCGCCGACACGTCGTCTGAGAACTACCTGCTCCACCTGAACAACGGCGGCCTGCGAGCCGAGGCGGGACTGCTCGCCGTCGCCCTCGGGCTGGCCGGCGGGCGCCGTCGATGGTGTTCTCCATGGCCGCACGCGAGGCCGGGGCCGCTGACACCCGCTGTCAGTGGACCACGAGCGACGCCGGCCGGAGGAGCCGCTCAGCTTACCGCCCGATCCCTCTCCTCGGACGCGAACGGCGGAGGATACGACCCGATCGTGACGGCGTGGCTAGCGTGCGTGGGCATGAGAGGCCTGCCAGTCGCGTTGTCCGCCGCCCTGCTGCTGCCGATGTTGGACCTGCCGTCGGCTGCTGTCGCCGGTCCCCGCGCCGGGACGTCGACCGGCTGGACCGTCCGCGCCGCCGGGGCGGCGACCGCCGCGCCTGCGGTGCCCTGTCCCAACGTGCCGGCCCCGGCGACGGCGCCGCCGCAGCCACCGCCGCCCGCGGACCCCGCCGCCCGCGCCGTCGGCGGGTCGGCGCTCGCCACCGCCGGCCTGGTGGTGCCGCCGTCCGTGCCCGCGCCACCCGCGGTGACCGCCACGTCGTGGCTGGTCGCCGACCTGGACAGCGGCGCGGTGCTCGGCGGCTGCGGCCCGCACGAGTACGGGGTTCCGGCCAGCGTGCAGAAGCTGCTGCTGGCCGCCACGATGCTGCCCCGGTTGGACCCCTGGCAGGAGGTCACCGTGACGGCGGAGGACCTGGCCATCGAGCCGGGCAGCTCCGCGGTCGGCCTGGCCGAGGGCGGCCGGTACCGGATCGAGACGATCTGGCTGGGCCTGCTGCTCAAGTCCGGCAACGAGGCGGCCAACGCGCTGGCCCGGCTCGGCGGCGGCGCGGGCGGCCAGGCCGGCGGGATCCGCGCCATGAACGAGCAGGCGCGGCTGCTCGGCGCCCTCCAGACCCACGCGGTGACGCCGTCGGGCCTGGACGGTCCGGGCCAGTTCACCAGCGCGTACGACCTGGCGCTGATCTTCCGGGCCTGCTTCGCCGATCCGGCCTTCCGCCGGTACACGGCGACCCGCACCGCCGAGATCCCCGGCCAGCCGGCCCTGGGCGAGAAGCCCTTCCAGATCCAGAACGACAACCAGCTGCTGTACCGGTATCCGGGCGCGCTGGGCGGCAAGACCGGGTTCACCGACCTCGCCCGGCACACGTACGTGGGCGCGGCCGAGCGCAACGGCCGGCGGCTGGTGGTGACCGTGCTCGGCGCGGAGATCCCCACCCAGCGGGGTTGGCAGCAGGGTGCGGCGCTGCTCGACTGGGGCTTCGGGCTGCGGCGGGACGTCGCCGTCGGCCGGCTGGTCCGCCCCGGCGAGCTGACCGCCGCCAGCGCCGCGCCGACCGGCACGGTGCCGCCGTCGGCCCTCGCCGGCGGGGCCGGCCTGCACGGCGCCCCGGCCGGCGCCGCCACGCCCTGGGCCGGGATCGGTCCGCTCCTCGGGGTCGGTGCGGTGCTGGTGGCCGGCGGAACCGTGCTGATCACGCGGCGTCGCCGGCACGCCGTGCGGACCAGCTCGGCCATGACCGGCCAGGGCGGGTAGCTCCGGTCCGGCCGAGCCGTACCGTGCCGGGTCTGCGAGTTGGCCCGTCGCCGCCGAGGTGGGTCCGGTAGACAGGCAGCGTGAGTAGCGTGAGCAGCGGGAGACGAGCGTGCGGCGCGGCCCGGCGTACTGCTCGGCACCTGGCGGTCGTGCTCGTCGCCGTGGCAGCCGTCGGCGCGGGCTGTCAGCAACCCGGGCCGCCCCCGCCGCCCCCGCCGAGCCCGTCGAGCCCGCCGAGCCCGCCGAGCCCGTCGCCCTCGGCCACCGCCACCGGGCCGCGGGCCCCGGCGGACTTCGTGGCGCTCTCCGACGTCGACCCGAGCATCCACAGCGACATCCGGTACGCCACCGCGCACAACTTCGTCGGTCGTCCTATCGCCGGCTACCCCGAGCCGCTCTGCCTGCTCACCCGTGCGGCGGCGGAGGCCCTGCGCCGGGTGCAGGCCGCCGCGCTCGCCCAGCGGCGCAGCCTGAAGGTGTACGACTGCTACCGCCCCCAGCGGGCCGCCGACGACTTCGTGGCCTGGGCGAAGGTGCCGGGGGAGCAGCAGATGAAGGCCGAGTTCTATCCCGACGAGGCCAAGTCGAAGCTCTTCGCCGACGGGTACATCGGCGCGCCGACCGCGCACAGCCGGGGCAGCACCCTCGACCTCACCCTGGTCCCCGTCCCGCCGCCCACCCAGCCCGGGTACGTGCCGGGACAGCCGCTGGTCGCCTGCACCGCGCCGCCGGGGCGGCGGTTCCCCGACAACTCGGTCGACATGGGCACCGGGTTCGACTGCTTCGACATGCGCGCGCACACCGCCGACCCGCGGATCACCGGGGACGCCCGGGCGAACCGGGAGCTGCTGCGGCGGCTGATGACCGCCCAGGGATTCGAGAACTATCCGCGGGAGTGGTGGCACTACCGCCTCACCGCCGAGCCGTACCCGACGACGTACTTCGACTTCCCGGTGGCCCGGTCGTCACTGCGGTGAGCGCCGTCCCGGCCGGGCGCCCGGCCGGGACGGCGCCCGGTCAGAGGATGCCGCGGGCGACGAACGCCGCCCGGGTCGCCGACGCGGCGGCCGACCCGTAGAGCCGCTGCGCGGCGGCGACCGTGGCCAGCGCCGCGTCCCGGAACGAGGTGTCCGCGGCGAAGTCGAACTGCGCCTCCACGATCAGCGTGGTGGCCGTGCGGTCGCCCAGCGCGGTGCGGATGTCCCACAGCGCGCGGGACCAGATCTCGCCGTCGGCGTGCACCTCGCCCCGCATGTCCTGCGGGTAGACCTTGGTGCCGTCGAGTCGGCGCAGGCAGTGCGGGGCGGTACGGGTGTAGGAGACCGAGTCCCAGTCGGCCACGCAGGCCTCCGGGGTCCTCGTCGGCGTGCCGGTCGCCCAGCTGGTCACCACGACCGCCAGGTAGTCGCCGAACGCCTCGCCGATGGAGCCGGACTCGAGGTTCGTACCGAAGCCGGGCACCTGCCCGTCCTGCACCGAGTGGCCGTACTCGTGGACGATCACCTCGGCGTCCTCGGCGTCGTCCACGCCGCCCTTGCCCAGGGTGATGTTGGCCTTGTCCTCGCGGAAGAACGAGTTGTCGCCGCCGTACTGGTCGATGCGCAGCTCGATCTGCCGCTGGTTGACCGGCCGCAGCGTGCTGCCGAAGCCGAGCGACTGCAGGTACGCCTGGGCGGTGTTCACCCAGTGGTAGCCCATGACCTGCTCGAACTGGTCGGCGTCGCGGTGCCACCCCGGATACCCGCCGTCGACGGCCCGGGCCGGCGTGCCGGTCTTGCTCTTCACCGCGACGTACTTCCCGGTGAGGGTGCCGGAACCGTCCAGGTTGGTCAGCAGCACCGACCGGTACGCGCCGGCCAGCGCCGGGTAGTCGGCGTCCTTCGCGTCGGTCAGGCCCTGGTCGCCGAGCTGCTGCACCGGGTTCGGGGCGAAGACCGTGGCGGTGGCGCTGTGCCCGTACGGGTCGCCGGCGGCCTGGACGGTCGTGCCGCCGGCGACCAGCGCCGCGGTGACCACCGAGGCGACCAGCGCGGAACGTCTGATGTGGGGGTGCATCAACATGATCCCTTCAGCGGTGGATCGATCCGCTGAGACTAGGCTCCCCGGCGAACCCTGCCAAGCCTCGACGGGCAGGCCAGCAGCCCTCCCGTCGTCCCAGGAAGGACCCCTCGTGGAGACCGAACGGATCGGCCCGCCCCTGCTGGCGGGGGAGCGCGAGACGCTGCGCGTCTTCCTCGACTTCCACCGGGCCACGCTGGCCCTCAAGTGCGCGGGCCTCAGCGACGAGGAGCTGCGCCGGCAGTCCTCCCCGCCCTCGACGCTGTCGCTGCTCGGGCTGGTCCGGCACATGGCAGAGGTGGAGCGTGCCTGGTTCCGCCGCGTGATCAACGCCGAGGACGTCCCGCTGGTCTGGTCGGAGAGCGGCGACTACCAGGAGGCGTACGACGCGACCGGGGCCAGCCGGTCCGAGGCGTTCGAGGCCTGGCAGCGGGAGGTCGAGCACGCCCGCCGCATCGAGCGGGAGGCGGAGTCGCTGGACGTGACCGGCCACCAGGTCCGCTGGGGTGAGGACGTGTCGCTGCGGCTGGTGATGCTGCACATGATGCACGAGTACGCCCGGCACAACGGGCACGCCGACTTCCTCCGCGAGGCGATCGACGGCACCGTCGGCGTCTAGCCCTCCGGCGCCGGACGTTCAGCGGCCGGCGGCCGGTCGCGCCGCAGTGGCAGCCAGGCCAGCACGTCCTGGATCTTCGCGTCCCAGTACGCCCAGTCGTGCGCGCCGGGGGAGAAGTCCACGGTGAGCGGCACCCCGCGCCGCCGGGCCGTCTCGACGAAGCGGGTGTTGTCCTCGTACAGGAAGTCCTCGGTGCCGCAGGCGACGTAGAGCGCGGGCAGGTCGTCGCCGGCGCGCTCCAGCAGCGCGACCGTGTCGTCGTCGGTGCCGGGCACCTGCCGGTCGTCCCAGACGGTGTGCCAGACCGCCGGGTCCACCGGCCTGGTCGGGTGCTCCCGCCGCTCGGCCACGTCGAGCGCGCCGGAGAGGCTGGCCGCCGCCGCGAACCGCCCCGGCTCGCGCAGCGCCCACTTCACCGCCCCGTAGCCGCCCATCGACAGCCCGGCGACGAAGGTGTCCTCCCGTCGGTCGGAGAGCCGGAAGAACGATCGGCACACCTCGGGCAGTTCGGCGCTGAGGAAGGTCCAGTACCGGTTGCCGTGCTTCTCGTCGGTGTAGAAGCTGCGGTCGGCGTTCGGCATCACCACGGCCAGCCCGAGCGGCGCGACGTACCGCTCGATCGAGGTGCGGCGGGTCCAGATCGTGTCGTCGTCGGTCAGGCCGTGCAGCAGGTAGAGCACGGGCGGGTCGCCCGCGGCGGCGTTGCCGGCCATGCCGATCCCGGACGAGGTCCGCTCCGGCAGGAGCACCGTCATCGAGGTGCCCATGCCCAGCGCTTCGGAGAAGAAGTCACACCGTACGAGGGCCATGCCCGCCGATGCTAGGCGAGCCGGCCCGGGGCCGCTCCCGCCGGCCGGTCAGAGCGCGTACCGGAGCTGCCGCAGATCGACCGCGACGGCGCTCGTGGCGTCCGTGGCCGCGACCAGGGCCGGCGTCCAGGTGTCAACGGCGTTCCGCCCCATTCGCGGATGAATCGACCGTTCCTATTGCCCTGGCCGTCCAGGAGGGACAGGATGGCCACACGCGCGCCGGAAACCTCCGCGAAACCTGCGCGCTGCTGGTCTCTGTCACGAGGAAGTGGGAGTCAGTCATGAGCGACGTGTCGACGGCGCTGGGTGTGCGCCTCTACCCCGACCTGGTCGAACGGGGCGGGCTGGCGTCCGGGCTCGGCGCGACGGCCGCTCAGCACCAGCTCGACGTCGGCCGCGTGTCCGCCCCCGAGCAGGGTCGCAGCCGCTTCACCTGCGCCGAGCTGACCTCCGAACGGGGCACCGTCTGCGTCGGACTGGGCTCCCAGGCCCGATACTTCATGATCGACATCAGGGTGGCGGGGGAGGTCCAGGCCCGGGGCGACTGCACCGACCTGGTCCAGGTCGTCCAGGTGGCCGCCGCCTGGCGGGCCGGCGCGACCCTCGCCGACCTCACCACGCGCTTCCCCTTCATGGAGCGGGTCACGGTCCGCCCCACGGTCGGCCAGGCCCAGTAGCGGCCGCAGCGGGCCGGCCTCGCGGGCGAGCCTGCGTGGGCGGCCCGCGAAAAGAGTCGGACCCCGGTCGTAGCGTGCGGTCAAGCGCGCCGACGACGAGAGGGACCGATCATGCTGCGAGGACTCGCCACCGTCAGCTTCTGGGCCGACGACCTGCCGGCCGCCCGCGCCTGGTACGCCGACCTGCTCGCCCTCGAGCCCTACTTCGAACGGTCCGGCCCGGACGGGAGCCCCGCCTACTACGAGTTCCGCCTGGGTGACCACCAGGACGAGCTGGGCCTGATCGACCGGCGCTTCGCGCCGCCCGGCGCGGCCGACCGGCCCGGCGGGGCGATCGTCTACTGGCACGTCGACGACGTGACCGCCGCCTTCGACCGCCTGCTGGCCGCCGGGGCCGCGGTGCACGACCCGCCGCGCGAACGGGGCCACGGCTTCGTCACCGCCTCGGTCGTCGACCCGTTCGGCAACGTGCTCGGCGTGATGACCAACCCGCACCACGTCCAGACGCACGGGCTGGCGAAATAACGACAATCAGCGGGCCCCTCCGCCGGCGCATCCCAGCGCCGAATCCCCCGCCGCAACGGCCCCCGCACCGCGCCAACCGCCCACCCGGACGGGTTAATCGGTTGCCGGCCCCGGGGCCGGCTGCTGCAATCCGACCAGGAAAGACCGAGCAGAGGAGCCAGGCAATGCGCGCAGCGTCCATGTCCCACCAGAAGGGAATCACCACCTACCCAGAGGACATGACGCTGCGTGAAGACGTTGAACTTGGGAATCCTGGCACATGTCGACGCCGGTAAGACGAGCCTGACGGAGCGGCTGCTGCACAGCGCCGGCGTCATCGACGAGCTCGGCAGCGTCGACGACGGCAGCACCCGCACCGACGCGATGGAGCTGGAACGGCAGCGCGGCATCACCATCCGTTCCGCCGTGGTCTCCTTCGTCGTCGACGGGGTCACCGTCAACCTCATCGACACCCCCGGCCACCCGGACTTCATCGCCGAGGTCGAGCGGGTGCTCGGCGTGCTCGACGGCGCGGTGTTGGTCGTCTCCGCGGTCGAGGGCGTCCAGGCCCAGACCCGGGTGCTGATGCGGACGCTGCAACGGCTGCGCATCCCCACCCTGATCTTCGTCAACAAGGTCGACCGGGCCGGCGCCGACCCGGAGCGGGTGCTGCGCCAGATCGCCGAGAAGCTGACGCCGGACGTGGTCGCGACCGTACGGGTCGAGGACCGCGGCACCCCGGCCGCCCGCACCATCCCGCGCGGGCCCGACGAGCCCGCGTTCACCGACCGGCTCGTCGACCTGCTCTCCGCGCACGACGACGCGCTGCTCGCCGCGTACGTCGAGGACGAGCGCGCGGTGACCGGGCACCGGCTGCGCCGGGCGCTCGCCGTGCAGACCCGCCGGGCGCGGGTACACCCGGTCTTCGCCGGCTCGGCGATCACCGGGGCCGGCGTCGAGCCGCTCATCGCCGGCCTCGTCGAGCTGCTGCCGGCGGCGGAGGGCGACGAGGCCGCCCCGCTGTGCGGCACGGTCTTCAAGGTCGAGCGCGGACCGGCCGGCGAGAAGATCGCGTACGCCCGGATCTTCACCGGCGCCCTGCGGGTCCGCGACCGGGTCCCGTTCCGGCGGGACGCGGCGGCCAAGGTCACCGCGATCAGTGTCTTCGAGGCCGGTACCGCCCTGCCGGCCCCCGCGGTGGGCGCCGGCCGGATCGCCCGGGTGTGGGGTCTGGCCGACGTCCGGGTCGGCGACTTCCTCGGTACGCCGCCCGCCCGGCCGGCCGGCCGCCACCACTTCTCCCCGCCGACCCTGGAGACCGTGGTGGTGCCGTGCCGCGCCGCCGAGCGGGCGGCCCTGCACTCGGCCCTTGCCCAGCTCGCCGAGCAGGACCCGCTGATCAACCTGCGGCAGGACGACATCCGGCAGGAGATCGCCGTGTCGCTCTACGGCGAGGTGCAGAAGGAGGTCATCCAGGCCACCCTCGCCGACGAGTACGGCGTGCGGGTCGACTTCCGGGAGACCACCACCGTCTGCGTGGAACGCCCGGTCGGGGTCGGCGCCGCCGTGGAGTGGATCGGCAGGGAGCCGAACCCGTTCCTCGCCACCGTGGGGCTGCGGATCGAACCGGGCCCCCTCGACAGCGGGGTGGAGTTCCGCCTCGGCATCGAACTCGGCTCGATGCCGCTGGCCTTCCTCAAGGCCATCGAGGAGACGGTCCGGGAGACCCTGCGTCAGGGCCTGCGCGGCTGGGCGGTGATCGACTGCGTGGTCACCCTGACCCACGGCGGGTACTGGGCCCGGCAGAGCCACTCGCACGGGGTGTTCGACAAGAGCATGTCCAGCACCGCCGGGGACTTCCGCAACCTGACCCCGCTGGTCCTGATGGACGCCCTCACCCGGGCCGGCACCCGGGTGCACGAGCCGATGCACCGGTTCCGCCTGGACGTGCCGGCGGATCTGTTCGGCGCGGTGCTGCCGGTGCTCGCCGGGCTCGGTGCGGTGCCCCGCGGCTCCACGCTGCGCGGCTCGTCGTACCCGGTGGAGGGAGAGGTGCCGGCCGGCCGGGTGCACGCCCTGGAGCAGCGCCTGCCGTCGCTGACCCGGGGCGAGGGGATGCTGGAGTCGGAGTTCGACCACTACCGGCCGGTGCGTGGGCCGGTGCCGAGCCGGCCGCGCTGGGACCACAACCCGCTCAACCGCAAGGACTACCTGCTGGCGGTGGCGCGCCGGGTCACCGGAGCGGTCCAGGACGGGTGACCGCCGTACTGCGGCCCTGGCGGTCACCGGCCGGTGTCCTCCGGCGGGGTCCGTTCCCGGCCGGCGGCGGCGACGACCGGACCGGGCGGCGTCGGGGGCTCGGCGGTGACCAGCGGGCGCAACGCGGTACGACCCGTCGCGGTGACCAGCCGGGTGGTGAACGGGCGGGCGAGCAGCACGACGAGGACCGCGACCACGGCGCCGAGGAGCAGGCCGACGAGGACATCGTGCGGGTAGTGCGCGGCGATGTAGATCCGGGAGAAGCCCATCGCCAGCGCGGCGACCGCGGTGACCAGGCCGAGTCGTCGGGACACGAACCACAGCGCGGCGGCCGCGGCGCCCGCCATCACCGAGTGGTCGGAGGGGAACGAGAAATCGGTGCTGCGGGTGGCGAGCACGAGGATGTCCGGGTGGCTGGTGTAGGGGCGGGCCTCGTGGAACGCCGACACGAACGGCTGGTTCACGGCCACCGCCAGCAGGGTCGCCACCGGGGCGAGGACGGCCGCCGCCACCCGGTCCGCCTCGCTCGTGCGCCGGGCGTACCACCAGCCGGCCAGCATGATGGCGGCGAAGAGCACCACGCCGAATGCCGCGTAGCCAGTCACCGCGGCATGCAGCCAGGGGGTGGCCACCGCGAACCGGTTGACCTCGTCGAACAGCCCGACGTCCATCCCGCTCCCCGTCGTCGAGTGACACCTACAATGTTTGTAGGTCAGAGCTTACTACTACAAGATTTGTAGTTGATGGGGGACGGGTGGAGAGCAGACGCCGCCGGCACGGCGACCTGGAACACGAGATCCTGGCGGCGCTCGCCGCCGCGGACGCGCCGCTCACCCCGGCGACGGTCCGGGAGCGCCTCGACGCCGGGCTGGCCTACAACACCGTCACCACGGTGCTGGCCCGCCTGCACGGCAAGGGGCGGGTCACCCGCCACCCGGCCGGGCGCGCCTACGCCTACCAGGCGGTACGCGACCGTGCCCAGGTGACCGCCCACCAGATGCGTCGGCTGCTCGACGACGACGACACCGACCGCTCGGCCGTCCTGACCCGCTTCGTCGGCTCGCTCACGCCGGAGGACGAGGCGCTGCTGGTCACCCTGCTCCAACGGACCGAGCCGGACTCATGATCGTCGCCCTGGGGGTGGTGCTGGCGTCCGCCGTCGCCTACGCCTGCTGCGGCCCATGGCTGAGCCGTACCCTCCGACCCGCCCTCGCCGTGCGGCTCCTCGCGCCGACAGGCCTCCTCGTCACCTCGGCGCTCTGGTTCGCCGCCGCGGTCGTCGCCGCCACCTGGATCGGCCAGGACGCCGAGATCGCCGCGGCCGGCGCCTGGTCGGTCCAGGCGCTGCGGTCGCAGGCTCCCGTGCCCTGGCCGGTCTCGGCCGCCGCCCTGCTCGCCCTCGCCGCCGCGGCCGCCCGCACCGCCGTCTTCCTCATCCGCCGGACCCGGGCGATGCGCGCCGCGCACCGCGACTGCGGCCGACTCGGCGAACCCGGCTCCCTCGTGGTGCTCGACACCGACACTCCTGACGCCTTCACCACCCCCGAGGCCACCGGCCGCATCGTGGTCACCCGCGGCATGCTGCGCGCCCTCGCCCCCGACGAACGCGCCGCACTGCTCGCCCACGAGGGATCTCACCTGTCCCACCGGCACGCCTGGTGGATCACCGCGGTCGACCTGGCCGCCACGGCCAACCCGTCACTCGCCCCCACCGCCCGGACGCTGCGCAACGCCGTCGAACGGTGGGCCGACGAGGACGCCGCCGCCCGACTCGGGGACCGCCGGCTGGTCGCCCGCGCCCTGGCCCGGGCCGCCCTGGCCCGACGGCGCCACCCCGGCGACCTCCTGACCGCCGCGACCGGGGGCGACGTCCCGAATCGGGTACGGGCCCTGCTCGACCCGCCCACCCCGCGACGTGGCCCGGCCGTCGCCGTGCTCGCCCTGGTCCTCGCCGCGCTGACCCTGGGCGCCGCGACCGTCCAGCACCAGGGCGAACGCGTCTTCGAACGCGCGGAGCTCGCTCACTCGCAGCGCGGGTAGCGGGCCCGCACCGCGTCGACGCAGCTGTCCCGGGAGGTCGGTCCCCCGAAGCGGAGCCGGTCGTACCCGGTGAACGCCGGCTCCAGCGCGTCCAGCTCGTCGACCAGCGCGTGCAGCCGCGCCGACCGACCGCCGACCCGGCGTCCGGCTCGTCCGGTTGGACATGCATGGTCACCTGCCGGCGGACCTGTGTGAGTTGGAGGGTCCGCCGGCCGTGGCGCGGCAGGTGAGCCTGGCTGCGGCCGATCGGCAACAGGTCGTCGTCGACCGGGTCGACGGCCGTATGGTGCGGGTGTGGGCGCAGCTCCCGATGTGCCCGGCGCCGGCCGCATACCGCGACTGGGTGTGGCATGCCTTCGACGTGGTGCTGCCGGCGACCGTGCCCGCCGGGGTGAAAGTGTGCACGCCGACGCTGCGGCCCGGCGACGGCAAAGTTCGCGTTGACCTGCCCTGCCAGACCCCGCACACCCCGCCGCCGGTGGACGGCCACACGCGTGCCCTGGGTGTCGACTGGGGGGTGAACACCCTGCTGACCGCCACCGTGGCCGACCTCGACCGGGACGGCTCCGTTGTCGTGCAGGGCGCCCGTTGCGGTTCGACGCGACCGGTGTGTCGGCGAAACTGGTGCGGCTACGCCGCCACCGCGAACACCTCAAAACCAAAGCCGACCATCTGACGCGGCTGCGTGACGGCCGGCCCACCCACAACCCTGCCGCAGCGGCATTGAATGCGAAGGTTACCCTCCTAGAGGCTGAGCATTCGGCGGTGTGCGCCCGGATCCGGCATCTCAACAACGCTCTTGCCTGGTCGGCGGCGCGGTGGCTGGTCGACCACGCGACCGCGGTCGGCGCCACCGCCATCTACGTCGAGGACCTCGCCACACTCGAGGCGCATGGCCGGTCACGCAGCCTCAACCGGCGACTGTCTGGTGCGGTGCGCGGCACGGTGTTCACCGCCATCGCCCACCTTGCCGCGAAAGCAGGCATCGCCGTGGTCACTGTCCCGGCGCGTGGCACATCATCGGGCTGTCCCCGCTGCGGGGCTGTGGTCAAACACGTCAAAACACCGCAGGGGCGCGTGGCCGGGTACCGGTGGGCCACCTGCTCGTGTGGCCTGTCACTGGACCGTGACCACGCCGCGTCGCAGCGGATCGCCGCCCGGGGCCTCGCCAACCAGCCCAAAACCCGCCGCGGCCGTAACGGCAACACCGCGATCCGGACCGCCACCGACACACCGGTCCGTCACCGGACGCGTCGACCAACCCGAGCCGCCACGATCAGGCCGGTGCGGGACCGACGCAAGACGGTACCTACCCCGAGGCAGGTCCGACCTGCAGCGGTCAAGACTTCACGCCTGCTGCCCTTGCGACGGCAGGTTCCCGCCCCGGCAGAACCCCCACCGGGAACTGCCGGCAAGCGTCCGGCGGGACGGACACCCCAGGAGACCCAGCCGTCAGGGCGGGTTCGCCAGGTGCCGTACACGGTTCCCACCACCGCTCCGCGACACCCACACCGGGTTCGCGGGGCCGTCCTCGGCCGCGGCTTCCACCGCCACGTGCACGCCACCCCGATCATCAACCGGGACGGAAGTACCGGCAGGGAGTCTGGCTCGCTGAGGATCACATAGGAAACCAGAGACGCTACGGCCGCGATCCTTCGGCGCCTACCGAACCATCCGCACGAATATCCATTGCGGTGTCCCGAGGGGCCGCCTACCTTCATGGGGCAACGTCAACCGGATCAACCCAGGGAGTACGCCGTGACGCAGCATCTGCGCACCGAAGCCCCGCGGCCCATGCCGCGCGGTGGTGCCTCGCTGCCCACCGGCGAGCGAGGCCTGGGTCGCTGCCGGCAGCAGCGGTGGCAATCGGGGTGGCGGCGCTACTAGCGCCAGCGCGACACGCGCAGCCGCCCGCCCCCGCTCAGGGACCGGGCGGCTTTTTCGTCACCCCACTCCCGCCCAGGGGCGTAGCTCAACCCGGTAGAGCACCGGATTCCCAAAAATCCGACGGTTGCAGGTTCGAATCCTGTCGCCCCTGCTCGAATGTCCCGGCCCCGGCCGGCGACGTCGCTCCTTCTCAACTCCACAGTGGATGGCATGAGCACAACCGCGGCCGACGCCCCGACGCGTCGGCCGGGGCGACACATCCGGGGCGGGTTTCCTACCGTCCCACGGGCCGTTGGAGCAATTGGCAGCTCACCCGGTTCTCAGCCGGGCGGTTACGGGTTCGAGTCCCGTACGGCCTACGTCCGTCCCGCCCGGGACGACCACGCGGTTGTAGCGCAGTCAGGTAGCGCGTCACCTCGCCATGGTGAAGATCGCCGGTTCGAATCCGGCCAGCCGCTCGAACACCCCCCGACACGAGGAGACGACGATGGGTTTCACCCCGCTGGCCGGCACCCGGGCGCCGGTACGGGTCTGGACCGACCCGTACGGCATCGAGCCGCAGGCCGCGCAGCAGCTGCGCAACATCGGCGCACTGCCCTGGGTGCAGGGCGTCGCCGTCATGCCGGACGTGCACTTCGGCAAGGGCGCCACCGTCGGATCGGTCATCGCGATGCGGCAGGCCGTCTCGCCGGCCGCGGTCGGCGTCGACATCGGCTGCGGCATGTCCGCCGTGCGGACCTCGCTCACCGCGGCCGACCTGCCCGACGACCTCGCCCCGCTGCGTTCGGCCATCGAGGCGACCATCCCGGTCGGGTTCGCCAAGCGCGACGACCCGGTCGACCCGCGCCGGGTCCGGGGCCTGGCAAACGCCGGCTGGGACGCGTTCTGGCGGCGCTTCGGTGAGCTGGACCGGAAGGTCGCGCAGCTGGAGCACCGGGCCCAGCACCAGCTGGGCACCCTCGGTGGCGGCAACCACTTCATCGAGGTCTGCGTCGAGCAGGGCGGCCCGGACGACGGGCAGGTCTGGCTGATGCTGCACTCCGGTTCCCGCAACATCGGCAAGGAGTTGGCCGAGCGGCACATGGCGGTGGCCCGCGGGCTGCCGCACAACGTCGACCTGCCCGACCGGGACCTCGCGGTGTTCCTCGCCGGCACGCCGGAGATGGACGCCTACCGCCGGGACCTCTTCTGGGCCCAGGAGTACGCCCGGCGCAACCGGGAGGTCATGCTCGCCCTGCTCTGCGGCGTGGTCCGGGACCAGTTCCCGCACGTCTCGTACGGCGAGCCGATCTCTTGTCACCACAACTATGTGGCCGAGGAGACGTACGACGGCGTGGACGTGCTGGTGACCCGGAAGGGCGCCATCCGCGCCGGCCGGGGGGACCTGGGCATCATCCCGGGGTCGATGGGCACCGGCTCGTACATCGTGCGCGGCAAGGGCAACCCGGACGCGTACTGCTCGGCCTCGCACGGGGCCGGGCGGCGGATGTCGCGGGGGCAGGCGAAGCGGACGTACAGCACCGCGGACCTGGTCCGGCAGACCGCCGGCGTCGAGTGCCGCAAGGACGCCGGGGTGGTCGACGAGATCCCCGGCGCGTACAAGGACATCACCAAGGTGATGGCGCAGCAGGACGACCTGGTCGAGGTGGTCGCGCACCTCAAGCAGGTGGTCTGCGTGAAGGGTTAGACCGACCGGCGCCCGAGGGGGGCGCCGGTCGTACGCCCCGGTGGCTCAGCGGAAAGAGCGCCGCTCTACGGAAGCGGAGAGCCCAGGTTCGAATCCTGGTCGGGGCACGGTCCGCATCCGCGACGGCGGAGCGGAACCTTTGCGAGCTGGTGCAGTCGGCAGCACACCCGTCTCTGGAACGGGAGAGGGAAGTTCGAGTCTTCCGCTCGCAGCACGAGCCCTCGTGGCCCAACTGGCAGAGGCGGCGGCATGAGGTGTCGCAGGTTGCGCGTTCGAATCGCGCCGAGGGTACGCAGTGTGTTCACCCCCGGGTAGCCCAACTGGCAGGAGGCACGGTTTTCAGGAAGCCGACAGTGTGCGTTCGAATCGCACCCCGGGTACGCGAATGGCGCGGTGGACGAAGTGGGAGAGTCGCCCGACGGCCGGGGGGCCAGGGCCCGGGCGAGCCACGGGTCGAGTTGCGAGCCACGCGGCTCGCACCGTTGCGGCGGCGCGACGGGTCGCCCGGGCGACGTCAGCTCAGGTCGCGGAACCGCTGGAGGATGATGATGACGAACGCGACGAGCAGCGGCGCGGCGACCATGTCGAGGATCCGGAGCAGGGCCCAGACTCGGCGAGTTGAGATCGTGGATCCGCTGGAGAAGGATGATGGCGAACGCGAAGAGCAGGCGGTAACCGATAAGTGAACAGAAGGTCGGGCATGCCACGTTTATCCTGGCCAAGTGACGTCTTTCCGCAGGACCCGCGTAGCAGTCTGGCACAAGAGGCAGCCGCGTGATCACGAAGCGGTGAAGTCACCTCCTCCATTGCTGCGGTTTAGGCGCCGGTTTATCGCCATGGGAATGGCACTGTTCGTCGTCGCTGTCGGGTTGGGGCCACAGTCCTCCTGCGGTCCTGCCGAACCTATAGAGCAGAGCTCTAGTCAGCCGCTCGCCGACGGCTTCGAGGGTGAGTCGCTAGACTCCGACTCCTGGGGCACCTGCCACTGGTGGGGATGCACCATCGCCTCGAACAAAGAGCTTCAGTGGTACGAGCCGGCGCAGGTGACGGTGGCGGACGGGGTCCTGTACCTCACCGCGGAGGCGGTTCCCGTCGAAAGCCCCGACGGCGAACGGTTCCAGTACCGGTCCGGGATGATCAGCTCCGGTCCTTCGGAGCGGCGGGGCGAGCCGCGGTTCGCGTTCACCTACGGCGCGGTCGAGGCTCGACTTCGGGTGCCGGCCGGGAAGGGCCTCTGGTCCGCGCTCTGGATGCTCCCCGCCTTCCGTGACTCCCGACCCGAAATCGACATCGTCGAAGTGCTGGGCAGCAATACGCGGAAGAGCTATCAGTCACTCCACCGACGGGATCGGAAGAGCGAGCCCCTCGCACACACGGAGCGAAACGCCGACCTCGCGGACGGCTGGCATGTCTACCGGTTGGAGTGGCTGCCGGGGAAGCTGCGTTGGTATCTCGACGGAAAACTGATCTTCACGGTCAAGGGCGACGAGGTGCCCGACGAGCCTATGTACGTCGTGGCCAATCTGGCGGTGGGCGGTCGGTGGCCCGGCTCTCCGAACAACTCGACGCAATTCCCCGCGTCGCTAGCCATCGACTACATCCAGATCAGGCCAGCCCTTCGCTGATGGCTCTCTGCCGGCGCATGTGCTTGCTGGCGCCACGACCGCAGATCAGACCGACCTGGACGCGCCCGCGGGTGAGTTGTCGTTGCCCCTGCGGGGGAGTGTGACGCCGAGGACAGCGACAGCCGCCAGGACAAGGAATCCTCGCTCGACGGACCAGAGCCGCAGCAGGGCCATGCCCTCGCCGACGACGACCAGGAGACAGAGGCTGATTGTGATGGCGATCGACAAGGTATCTGCGGCGTCGGCGAGACGGAGCCGCGATGCCCAACCCAGTCCGGGCACCACCACGGCGAAGGCCAGCACCACCGGGAGTCGTGCCGGGCTGGTGGCTCCGAAGACCACGAACGCGGTCGTGAGCGCCGTCGCGACGACGACCACGAAAGACAGTGCTAGACGTCGCATCATCTGCCGTTCCCGTTCTCTGCCAGGGTGAAGACCACGGCGTCGCCCGTGTCTACGACGATCCGGAAGCGAGGTGACGCCCGGAGCGCCTGTTCGACCCGGTCAAGGGAGCCCGCCGGCATGGGCCCGATCAGGTCGTTGGCGACCTTCTGGCCCCTCGTTATCAGGATGTAGTTCGGCTTGTCGGATGTTCCGGCGGCAAGCCACCGGGACAGCCTCTCCGCCGGGTCGGCCAGCACCCGATCCCGGCTCTCCGGCGGCTCATTGGCTATCGAGAGATGGGTGAGCTTCTCGTAGTTCCGGAACCGCTGGGGAAAGTTGCGCGAACCGACGACGATGAGGGAGTTCGGTTCCGCGTTCTGGTACAACCACGCAGTCGTTCTCACCTCTGCCGGCGTGAAGTAGTTCTGCGTGTCCTTGCCGAAGTAGGCCAGCAGAAATCCGGGCAGCAATGCCACGGTGAGGAGACCGCCCAGCACCACCCGGCGAGTCCGCGCCCGGTCGGTTGCGTCGGGATAGACCGCCAGTGCGGCGAAGTAGGCCATGAACGGGCCGGTGAACAGGATGACCCGGAAGAGCACCTCACCGCCGTATTCGGTGACGGCGAGCAGCAGCATCGGACTGAGCAGCAGCAGCAGGGCGGCCGAGTCGAGCCGGCGCCGCCGCCTCGCCCGGTAGATGCCGATCGCGGCCACGGCCAGCCCCACCGCTGTGATGAAGCGCCCGGCGTAGCTCACCAGCACCTGGCCGTCACGGACGTCCGCCGACTTTTCGAGCGTGTCGACGCCGTTCTGCACCGGCTCGCCGATGTTCAGACCGCTGAGGTTGTCGATCGTGTAGCCGCGGGCCACGACAAGGGCCCACCCGACTGTCAGCCCCACGGCCAGCACGGGGACGTACCAGCCTCGCGCTCTGCGGAAACCGAAGACCGTGAGCAGCCCGAGCACCATCATGAGCGGGGTTATCTGATGGCTTGAGGCGATCACTCCCATGATGAGGACCATGACCGGCAGAGCCGCCCGCACTCTCATAGCGGCCGCGAGAGGTGCGACCACCTCCACTACGTCGGCTCGCCGGCGTCGGAAGGCACGCAGAACCAGCCCCATCAGGACCAGATAGAGCGGGAACGCCAGGCCCTGCGGCGAGAAGTAGTCCAGGCCCAACCAGGACGTCAGGAAGAACAGCCAGAGCCCCAGCCAGACCACCCGGCGATCGTCGGTCATCGAGCGCATCAGGAAGCGGGCCGCCAGCAGGTTGAACAGGTTGAACGCCAACTGCGTCCACGTCGCCAAGGGCAGTAGATATGACCGGTCCGCCATGTCCGTGAGCAGGGCGGTCCCGGCGAAGAATCCGGGCCAGCTGTGGTACACCGGCAGATTGGAGATCGTCGTGTCGACACTCCCCGTCCGCAGGATGTAGTCGATGATCCCGATGTGCTTCCACGCCCAGGCGTATCGAAGCGTCCCGAACAGAGCGGCCGGGGTCGCGTGGATGAAGCCGATGAACGCCACCAGGTGCACGGCGAGGAGCCACTCGGCGGCTGAACGTCGCAGCGCACGAAAGAACCCGACGGCGAGAACGACCAGGGCTGCGATCATCGGCACCGTGAAGAGCGAGACCAGACCGATGTCCGTCATGGCGCGGGGGTCGACGTTCCGGAGGCCGATGATCCACAGTGTTATGGCGAGAAGCACGGTGGCGAGGGCCTGGACGGCAAACCCCCATCGGGGGCCGATCCCCGTGCTGAAAGCCTGCCCGGCGGAGCCAACACCGGAGCCGGCGGACGACAGCTGACCGAGGTCCTCCAGCTCACCGCGTGGCTTTGTGGACACCAGGTTAGGAAACTTTGTCATCGACGCCTCCAGAGACCAGTCGTGACGTGGGCGCCGGCCTCTTCGACCCCGTCGCCCGCAACGCCCCGCAGCAGCCGCACCATCGACGGCAGAACGGCGGCCGCCACCACGAGCTGTCCGGCGAGGTACGCGACGCCGACCCCGGTCACCCCGATCTCGGCCATCGCGACCAGCGACAGCGATACGACCAGGGCGCTCGCGGACGCGTGCACCGCGATGATCCGACCGACCCTGCGCCGGACCCGGGACACCGCGACGAAGACGATCAGCAGAAGCTTGGGCAGCACCGCGACGGCGGAGAGCCGCAGGACGTCCGCGCCGCTCGACGCGTAGTCGCGGCCGAAGAGGGTCAGCAGCAGCGGCGCCGACACGCAGAGCAGGACGACCGCCGGTACGAGGAGGAGCAGCCCGCGCCGCAGCACCTGCCGCACGTACGCCGGAAGCCGCGACTCATCGGCGGAGGCCTCCACGGTCAGCGAGGTGCCGAAGTGGTACGCCACCATCTCCAGGGAGCCGCCCAGCAGCCAGGCGACGTAGAAGACGCCGTTGGCCTCGGCGCCCAGCCGCGCGGTCACGATCAGCGGGAGGGCGTTCGTGCCGGCCTGCAGGAAGAGGTACCCGACGTAGTCGAGCGCCACGAACCTGGCGAGCACCCCGCGATCCGGCAGCGCGACCGCCGTACCCCGCTCCCGCAGGCGGGGCAGCAGCCGGCGGAAGACCAGCACGTTGACGGGGATGAGCGCGACGACGACCGCCAGGTTCCAGGAAAGGAAGATGCCCAGGCTGGGCAGGGCGCCGGCGAGCAGCACCAGCAGCGCGATCTTGAGGATGCCGAAGGCGGTGTTCTCGACCGGGACCCACACCACACCGCGCAGGGCGGTGAGGACGCTGTCCTGCAGGGTGAAGATGCACCAGCCGGCTACGGAGAGGATGAACGCCACCGCGAGCAGGGGAGTGCGGTTCAGGAAGTCGAACCGGCCGGCAACCAGGGGAGCGAGCAGCAGGAAACCGGCACTGAGGGCGAGCGCCGCGAGGCAGCTGCCCCCGTACGCGTAGGCGACCAGCCGGCCGCCCCGCTCCGCCGCCCTCGGCAGGAAGCGGGCGAGCGCACCGTTCAGATTGAGCTGGGAGAGGTTGCTCAGGAACGACATCGTCGACACCATCGCCGCGCCGATGCCCAACTCGGCCGGGGAGTACAGGCGCGCCGCCAGAGCCCAGTACACGATGCCGAGCAGCGAGCTCACCGCCGTGTTGAGCATCAGCGCGTAGACGTTGCTGTTCAGCGGATCGCGCAGGTGTTGGCGCAGCCGTACGCCGATCGGCGCGGTGACCGTGCCGACGCCGGCAGCCGCCGGACCGACCGACGCGTCCGCGGTTCCGGCACGTGGGGCGCTCATCGGGTCACCTCTCCTTCCCGCCCGCGGTGCTTCCTTCCCGCCGTCACGAGGTCGGCTGGCTCAGTCGCGGGCGCGCGGCGTGCAAGCAGGTGTCGGGCCCGCCGGTACGCCCGCCAACCCCGGGTGCGCCACCGCTCGCCCCGCCAGGCCAGCGGCCAGCCGGTGCCGTCGAGCAGGGCCGTGATCCCGGCGACGCCGGTTTTCCGCTCGATCAGCACCCGGGCGATGGCGAAGACGTCATCGTCCGGGTGGCTCAGCGCGTTCTTGACTCCGCAGGCGGACGAGTAGCCGGCCGCGCGCACCGCGGTCCGCACGGCGATGCTGTGGTAGCCGTACGGATAGGCCAACGACCGGACCGACGTCCCCGTTCCGTCCTCCAGCACCTGTCGGCTCCCCACGACCTCCTGATGCAGCTCGGACGGGCGTAGACAGTCGAGCGCGCGGTGGCTCCGGCTGTGCGACCCGATTTCCACCCCGTGCGAGTGCAGCTCGCGGAGCTGGTCCCAGTCGAGCGACGGATCCCCGTCCGAGGGCGGTGCCACGCCCACCCGCGCCGCGATGACGTACGCGGTCGCCATGAGCCCGTGCCTGCGCAGCACCGGCAGCGCGACCTCGGCGAGGTCGGGGAAGCCGTCGTCGAAGGTGATCAGCACCGGTCGCGGCGGCAACGGGGCCAGCCCGCGCAGCACGGCCGCGTAGCCGCTCGCCGTCATCGGCGTGCGCCCGCGCTCCCGGATCAGCGCCATCTGCTCGTCGAAGTCGCCCGGCGACACCGCCCAGCGCAGCGTGCCGTCGCGGCGCACGTCGCCGACGCTGTGGTAGCAGAGGACGGGGACGACGGTCTTCGGTGCGCGGTTCATGTGCGGCTCCGTCCGGATCGGGCCGCGGCGGCGGCGTAGTAGGCCGGTCCGAGCGCCAGCCCGCAGAGCTCGAGGGCGGTCAGCGAGGCGGGGTAGCCCTCCTGCTTGCGGCCGTTCCTCGCCGACCCGGGCCGCAGTGCGTAGGCGACGCCGCCGGGCAGCCGACCGAGCAGCTCCCGTCGGGCGGTGGGATCGGCCGCCAGGCACTTCGTGATGACGGCGCCCAGCCCGACCCCGTACCGGAACATCGTCCGGCGCAGCGCCCGCAGCTCACGGCGGTGCGTGTGCCACACGACGGCCCCCGGCTCGTACGTCAACACGTGGCCGGCCAGTACCGTACGCAGCAGCACGTCGATGTCCTCCCCGGTGCGCAGCCGGGGATCGAACCCGCCCAGCCGGCGCAGGACGTCGGCGCGGAACGCCATGTTGGCGCCGGAGCCGTACGATCCGGGCAGGTACGGGTAGAGCGACGGCGGTGGCTGGTCCACGCGACGCGCGCCCCCCGCGTCGAGCGTTGCGGACCCGGCCCGGTCGAATCGCCGCCGCTGGCAGCCCTTGCCATAACCGCCGTACTGCTCCAGCCAGATCTGCGACGGCGTGTCGAGCTTTCGGGCGAGGACCTGACCGGTCACCCCGGCGACGTCGTCGCCGGTGAAGCCGTCGACGAGGCTGCGCAGCCACCCCCGGTCGAGGGTGACGTCATCGTCGGCGAAGGCCACGATCGCGCCCCGCGCCTCGGCCAGCCCTCGGTTGCGGGCGTGCGCGACGCCGGGTCGCGGTTCGCTGGTGTAGCGGAGCCGGGGATCGTCGGCGGCGCGCGCGGCGACGACCCGCGCGGTGGCGGCGACCTGCGGCGCGTTGTCGACGACGACGATCTCGTAGTGGGGGTAGTCGAGCGCGGCGAGCGAGTCGAGGGTGGACTCGAGGAGCGGCGTGCGTCCGCACGTGGGGACGACCACGCTGACGAACGGGGCGGGTTCCACGACCGCTGGGTGGCAGCGGCAGGAGGCGCCGGCGGCGACCAGGCCGGCCTCCCCGGCCGCGGCGGCATCCAGCGGGTCGAGCGTGGGCAGGCCGTCGTATAGCAGATGCTCGTCGATCGCCGCGGAGAGGCGGGCCCGGATGGCGGCGGAGAGCGCCGGCGCGGTCAGCCCGCCGGCCGGCAGCGCGACGTCGACCAGCCCGAGCGGCTGCCCGTGCAGCCGGACCAGGACCTGCGCCGCGCCGTACCGGGCGCCGTCCGGCCCGCCCGTGTCGGGCACGTCGGGCATTCCCTCGGAGAGCTCGACGGCGAGCACCCGGACCGGCGCCGGACCCGCCCGGCGCCGGGGGACCGGCGTGCCGACCGCCTGAGAGGCGCGCAGGGCCTGGGCCGAGACGTACCCGGCGGCGGTCACCAGCAGGCCGGCGACGATCGCGGCGGACCGCAGCAGTCCGGCGCGATCGCCGTCGCGGACCTGGCGCAGGCCGCGGCGCACCCCGGCCGGGAGGGTACGGCGGGTGTACGCGCGCTCGGTGGCGAGCCCGGCGTCCGCGCCGACCAGCCGGGCGACGACGGCCTTGGACCGCCCCTCGGAGAAGCAGCGCTGCCGAAAGTAGCGCCACGTTGCCCGGTCCACGGTGACCCGGTGCCGGACCCGGGCCGCGGGCTCGTGGAGCACCACGCCGTCCGGTTCGAGCTGCCGGATACGGATGCACAGCTCCGTTTCCTCGCAGCCGACCGGCGTGCGACCGACGCGGCCGAGCGCGGGGTCGAAGCCGGCGGTGCGGTCCAGGACCGACCGGCGGAAGGACATGTTGCAGCCGATGACGTTGCGCACGGGGGTGACCTCGGTGGGCTGGCCGGTGAAGCTGCACCCGACGACCCAGTCGAATTCGGGGGGCAGCCAGCGCGGCCGTTCCTCCTCCCAGGCCGGTACGGCGTGGCCGCCGACCGCGAGCACCCGCCCGTCCCGGTAGTGCGGCAGCAGCCGTGCCAGCCAGTCGGGCTCCGCCTCGGCGTCGTCGTCCAGGAAGGCGACGATCTCGCCGGTCGCCTGGGCCAGCCCGGTGTTGCGGGCCGCCGAGAGGCCGCGCGGGCCGGTGCTCGGCACGACGGTCAGCTCCGGGAAAGTGGCGCGCGCCCGCTCCAGCAGCGCCGGGTTGTGGTCGACGACCACGACGACCTGTGCTGCCGGTACGTCCTGCGCCAGCACGGAGCCGACCGCCCGGATGATCTGCGGCCACCGCTGCTCGGTGTAGACGCAGATGACCACGGTCACGGCCAGGGCCGGGCCGGGCCCCGCCGGCGCCTCCGGACCGAGGACGGCGACCACCTCAGATGTTGACGAGGACGCGCTCGACGTTGCCGCGGATCCAGCGTGGATCGTCATGGTCACCTTCCGAGTCGATGAACAGCAGGATGTGGCGCATCCAGTAGAGGAGCAGCGCCGGTCGTGGCGGGATGCCGTCCAGCCAGTCGGCCGCCTCGCCGGCGGGGACATCGAGCGTCCGGTCGAGGCCGTGCCGCAGCGCGTGGACGACGATCTCGCCGAGTTCGTCGCCGCGGGCGAGCCGGCGGGCGAGGACGTGCAGGTGTAGCAGGTCGTGCAGGGGGAGTTGGCGGGGTGCGGCCCGGTCCCAGTCGACGATCCCGGTCACCTGCCCAGCTGGGGAGGTGGCCAGCAGGTTGCCAGGCCAGAAGTCGCCGTGGATCCAGGAGGTGTGCACGGTGCGGCCGACGAGGGCGACGACGAGTTCCTCCCGCAGCCGCCAGACCGTGTCGAGGAGCCGGCCAGGTCGCGGGTGGGTGGCGACGAACTCCTCCAGCCGCCGGAGTGGGGCGTCCACCCACTCCGCCAGGGCGGCCCGGTCGAGCATGGTCCGTTCCCGGGTGGGCAGGTGGAGGTTGCGGATGACCCGGCTGGCGGACGCGAGCAGCGCGGCGCGCCGGGTACGCCTCAGCATCATCCCGTTCGCCGGAGCGCCGCGCAGCGCCTCCTCCACGCAGTAGTAACGTCCCTCGATCTCTCCCTGTGCCGCGCAGTACGGCAGGAGCTGGCGCAGGCCGGGCAGGCGCGGGTTCGTCCGCAGCACGTCGAGCACCTCGGCCTGGCGCCGCAGCCCGTCGACGGCCTGGTCGGTCCAGGGCACCTTGACCACGTAGCGTCCGTCGGCCCCGCGGCCCCGGACCGTGGCCACCGCGACGGACGTGCTGGTGAAGGCGACGGTCTCGGTCCGCCACCGGGTGTCGTCGGTGGCGGTCGCCCGGGCGACCAGGCGGGGGGCGACGGTGGCGGTCCAGTTTCGTTCGGGCCGGTGCAGCCAGCAGGCGAGCCGGTCCCGCAGGACCGGCTGCGCCCACTGCACCGCGACCTTCACCGGGCCGTCCGCTCGAGGTAGTGCCGCCAGATCCGGCCGAGCGCGTCGGCGAGCACCAGTTCCGGCGCCCGGTCGGCGTCCACGCGTTCCAGGTGGGGAATCCGCCGGCGCAACCGCCGGTACTGCTCTCGTTCCGCCTCGAGATGCTCGGGGTCGTATTCCCCGGAGCGGCGGTACATCACCGACCCAGGAACGTCCAGCAGCAGCACCACGTCGGGTGCCGGGCAGAGCCGGCTCAGCAGCTGGAAGTACGGCCGCTTGAGCCAGACCAGTGGCCCGCGCGGCGGCAGCAGGGCGTCGTAGACGTAGCGGTCGAAGACCACCATCCGGCCCAGCGCCCGGTGGCGCAGCGCCGCCAGGTAGCGGCGCCACACGGTGAACGGGCGCAACAGGATGCGGACGGCCTGCTCGGTGGTGCCGCGCGGCGCCTCGTTCGACTGCCAAAGCCCCATGTAGACGCGGCGCACCGGGAAGTAGAACGTCGACTCGATGCCCTCGGCCAGGGTGGACTTCCCCGATCCGTCGGGGCCGATCAGGGCGACGCTGACACCCCGACGGCTCCACGCCTGCAACGGCCGCTCGATCGCACGCAGGGCGGCCGAGCCGACCACCCGGCGGGCCGCGCTGGCCGGACGGGCCCGCCACCAGGCGGTGAGCAGGTGCCGACGGACGGCCCGCAGCGCCGCCGGGCGACCGGCCCGCCAGTACGCCAGCAGCATCCGGGCCGCCCGGTCCGGCAGCGCCCGGGCGAGTGGACCGTCGAGCGTGGCGTGGTCCTCCAGCTGTCGCAGCCGACGGAGGTGGTGGCCGGCGACGGTGCCCTTGTCGAGCACGCAATGCAGCAGCAGCGCCCAGAACTCGTCCCCGGGCGCGAGCACCCACACGTCGTCCTGACGTGCGCGGCGGCCCAGGCACCGGTCCGCGGCCAGGGTGCGCACCTCGAAGTGACGGCCGTAGGCGAGCTCGGTCACCAGGTCGAGTTCGACCCACGAGTTGGTGGCCGGGTCCAGGCCGAGGAAGAACCGGTGACTGCCCCGGCCGTGACCGGCCAGGCGGGTCAGGCCCTGGGCCTCGATGACGGCCACGGCCCGCGCGAGATCGGCCGGCGCGACCAGGAGGTCCAGGTCTCCGGGGGCGATGAGCGCCTCCGGACCACCGCGCAGCAGGCACCAGCGCACGCCGGCCCCGTCGAGGCCGGCCAGCACCGCCCGGGCGAGCCCGGGCGCGGCCGTTGCCGGTTCCGCCGGCCGTGGCGGTTCCCGGTGGCCCGCCACCACGGTCGTGCCGTCGCCGCTCATCGTGCCTCCGGAAGCGGCGTGGCCGCGGCGGCCGGGCGGAGGCACATGGCCCCCGGTACGGCGGGCGCCGACGACCCGGGGGCGACGGGGAACGTGAACTCGACCGGCGTGTCGGTCCGCAGCGGGACGTATCGCACCTCGTACGGCCCGAGGCGGAGCGGCCGGCCCTGCACCTCCAGGTCGATCCGGTCGTCCTCGGTGTGCACCAGGAGGACACCCTCCCGGCCCCGGACCAGGCCCAGCTCCGGCACCGGCCAGGAGACCGCGTCGGGCCCGGCGCGGTCCGCGAGCACCTGCTGCAACCGGGCGACCGCCTCCGCGTACGCGAGGGGACGGCCCCCGCCGTGGCCATCCGTCGCGCTCCAGAGCGCGGGTCCGTGCGTCTCGTCGGTGTCGCCCTGGGGTTCCCAGATCAACGCCGGCCAGCGAGGCGGTGTACGGCTCATGCACTACTCCCGCACCGGCCGGAGCGCCAGGATCCGCCGTACGCCGCGGCGAGCGCGCTGAACCAGCGGGGTGATCGGCACCCGCTCGATCCGGTAGCTGGCGTAGTCCTGGCTGACGGCGCCGAAGCGGCTCTTGAACAGCTCCAAGGAGGAGACCCGGGCCGAGTCGCCCATGTTGTAGGCCGTGCATCCGGCCTCGATCGCGTCCGCGATCGCCGTCCTGTGCAGCAGGTAGTTGGCATAGACGGGGCCGGCGAGCTGTTCCAGCATCGCGCCGCGCCAGTACATCGCGGTGGTCGCGCCGCGCAGCACGACTATCGCGGCCACCGGGCGTCCCTCGTGGTACGCGGCGTAGATCCGGCACCGGGAGCCGAGCATGTCGGCGACGGTGCGCAGCTTCCGGTGCGGCTCCCGCCGCGCCGCCAGCCGCCGGGCGAGCGGAAGCGGGAGGCGGTCCCGCCGCGCCCAGCGGTCGACTGACTGGCCGTAGAGCTGGTGGAAGACGGAGACCAGGCGGCCGCTGTCGTCACACTCGACGACGACGCCGGCCCGCTCCGCCCGGCGGATCCGGTTGCGGGTGTCGCTGCGGAACCGCTTCCGCCAGACCTCGTCGAAGCCGCCGTCGAGGAAGAGGGTCTGCGCCATCCGCTCCTCGCGCAGCACGCTCGCCGGCACCACCGCGTCCCACGTCCCGGCCGTCGCCGGGTCGGGGCGGACCAGGGTGCTCAGCACGCGCCGCTGCGCCAGGTCGGTGACCACCAACCGGACGTCCTCCGGGCGGAGCTCACCGCCGTCGCAGACCAGCCCGCCCGGTCCCCACCCGGCCGGGAGCCCGAAGTCCGTCGCGAGGATCGCGCCGAGCCCCGGGCGTCGCACCAGCGGAAGGACGAGGCGCCTTCCGTCGACGGTCTCGTAGAGCCGCGAGACGTCCTCGTACCCTTCGACCGTGCACACGCAGCGGAGCCAGGTCGGCGTCTGGCTGGGCAGGGCGGTCGGCGCGGAGGCGAGCACCTGCTCCCACGCCTCGGCTGGGGCCGGACTCGTCACCCGCAGCGGTCGCGGGTCGCCGGGGGCCGGCCCGAGGCGGAGCTCGAGGCTGGTCCCCGCGCTCACGACGAGCCCAGCCGCAGGTCGGCGTGCCAGTAGCGCTGGGTGGAGTCGTTGCTGGCCATGACCACCATGCCGGTGGCGCTGGTGACGTCCTGCTTGGTGGTCGTCACATTGTTCATGTTGGGCGAGAGGGCGTCCCTGATGACCGGGGTGCCACGGCCTAGGGGAAAGGCGATGCTGCCCATGGGGGAGCTCTTCATGAAGATCGTTCCCGGGTAGCCTGAGTAGGGACACCCGCTGTCCGGCGCGGTCATGAAGACGTACAGCGTCTGATGTTCGGAGTCGAGCAGCAGGACCGGCCGGGTGTGACAGTCCCTGATCCGGCCGACCGGGTAGCTGGACCAGTCGCCGGTCGACGGGTCCCGGGCGAGGATCATGATCAACGGCGCCGCGGACGAGGCGCCGGCGTCGTCGAGCCCGGTCTTGACGGCCGCGAAGACCCGTCCGGAGGCGTCGGCCTGCAGCGCCTTGAGGTTGATGTGGTCGTCGGCGCTGTTCGGACCCTGGATCGCCGTACGCGTGACGTCCCAGCTGGAGCGCGGCGCGCCGTCGGTGTGCTCGGCGAAGTACATCGCGGACGTCGCCTGGTTGCTCCACATCACGCCGGTCCCGGTCCCGCCGAAGCTCACCACCGACGAGATGTCGTCGCTGGACAGGTTGGCCGCGGCGGCGACCGGGAGCACGAACGGCGTGCCCCAGACCGCGTCCCCGCCCGTCGTGTTGTTCACATAGACCTTCGAGCCCTGCGTCCAGGTCGCCCAGAGCAGGCCCGTCGAGTCCTTGTCGATGGTCAGGGTCTCGCTGGAGTAGTTGCTGATCTGCACCGGGAAGCCGCTGTCGCGGCTGTAGGTCCTCGTCGCGGCGTCGTAGCTGAAGCGGTAGAGCCGGGCCGGGTTTCCGGACGTCGCGCCGGTCGAGGAACTGGCCCGGACGTGCGAGGAGACATAGAGCCTGGTGCCGTCCCACAGCACGTCGGAGCGGGTCTTCGGTCGGTTGTCGACGATGGTCCCGGTGTCGACCCACTGCCCGGTGGAGCGGTCGAGCCGGAATATGTGGTGGGTCTGGCTGCCGGTATGGAACAGCACCGCCCACCAGGCGCCGTCGTTCCACCAGAGCTTGCTCTCCGGCTTCTCACCGGTTGCCGCCGAGCCGTCGCCGGACGTGGACGGACCGAGGAGGCCGACGTCGCCGGTTGCCGCCCCGGCCGGCGTGGCGAGCCCGGTGGGCACGGGGGTGGCGCCGAACAGCAGGCCCAGCAGCACGGCGAGCGCGTAGGAGCCGCGCACGACCGGAGCACGTCGCAGTGCACGCTTCCTCATCGGGTCACCTCGCTCAGCGCCGGGTTGGTCCGTGCGGCGACCGGGGGCTGCCACCGGTGCAGCACGCGGTGGTCGATCGGGTCCACCACCGGTCGAGGGCGCCGGACGACCCGCTCGCGGATCAGGGTTCGGAGCACCCGCTGACCGTCCCGGAAGGTGTGCAGGTTGGAGGTGCCGCAGCGGCGCGGGAGTTCGGTGCTCGGCACCTCGGCGATGCGGAGGTTCGCCTTCAGCGCGTGGACCACGAGTTCGGTCTCGATCTCGAAGCCGTGCGCGGTCAGAGCGAGCGCCTGCAGGCAGTCGCGACGGAACGAAAGGAAGCCGTAGCACAGGTCGGTGAAGCGGACGAGGAAGAAGCTGTTCGTCAGCCGCACCAGCATATGGTTCCCGGTGCGGCGCAGTGGAGTCAGGTCGGTCGATCCGCCGCCGGTCAGGAACCGGGAGCCCTTGACGAAGTCGTAGCCGTTCATGAGCGGGGTGACGAAGCGGTGGATCTCGGCGGGATCCATACTGCCGTCGGCGTCGATCATGACGATCAGGTCGCCGGTGGCCGCGGCGAACGCCACCCGGGCCGCGTCACCCTTGCCCCGGCAGTTCTGCGTCAGCACCACGATGTCCGGCCGGATGGCGCGGGCGACCTCGACCGTCCGGTCCGACGAGTGCCCGTCGACCAGAACCACCTCGTTGACGATCGGCGGCATGCGCTCGAGCACCCAGGCGATGTTCTTCTCCTCGTTGAGCGTTGGGATGACCACGCTCACGGTCTCTCGCCCGGGGCCACCGTTGACCACTCCGGCGTCGCCCTCGGGCCGTTCCCGCATCCGCAGGATGCTCAGTGGCCGGTCATCATGCTCCGACGGTGCCGTGCGTGGCGGCGCGGTCAGCAGGCTGGGGACGTGCGTGTCGATGTCCCGGTTCAGCGTCACCGGATCCCCTCTCCGCGGGGCGCCGTCAGACCTTTCCGCGATGCGAAGTCGGTCCCCCTTCTACCGCCGCCGGCGACATTCGTTGTACCTCTCATCAGCCCCTCTTCCCCCGTGATGCCCATGCGGCAGTGAGCCATTTCGCATGGAATGTCCGAATTGTTCGAATCGGCCTCTTTGGACCGGGATGAACAGGAGGCAAAGCTAACATCACGCAAAGGCGAACACGCCGGTTTTACGCGACAGATCGGGCCGATCCGGATGAAGCGTCGGGTGTGCTGGCCCGAGCGGGCTACCGGTCGGACGGCCGGCTGATGTCCCCGGTGGTGGTGGCCGCATCTCGGGCACGGGTTGATCGCCGTCGTGGACTGGAAGATGGCGACGGGCAGCGCTCGGGATGCGACGTCCAGGGAGGTGCCATCGATGCTGAGCCGGCGATGGGGGAGCGGCGTGTCGGCAGCGGTGTGCGCTGAACGGCAGGCGGGCCGCAAGCAACAGCGTCGAACGGCTTTTGCAGGGGCCTTGACCTGCGGTTTTGCACTTCGCCCGGCGCAGACCCAGCAGGCGCGCCCCGAATCGCAACAAACTGCACCCAACGGCGCTAACAATAGTCGACGACACTCTATATTGCCTGGTGAAAGTATCCGCAGGGCTGTGCGTTAAGGATCAGTGGCTGTACGGACCTTGCCTGCTTCATCGCAGGTTCACCGGTCACGCCGAAGAACTCGTCTCGGCCACACCGGGCACCCGACTTCGCTACCGTCGGGGCGTGGTCGAGGTGAAGCTGTGCCTACGTGGCGGGCCGTACGACGGGCAGACCGTGGCCTGGGAGGTGCCGGACGCGGAGGATCCGCCGATGTCGTACGACCTGAAGCTCCATGGACCGCACGAGGCCGCGGAGACCTACCGGTACCGCCGGGCGGCGCGCGCGCCGGAGGACGCGGCCGAGGACTGGATCTACGAGGCGTCCGACGTCGGGCCGCGGTAGGAGAGCGGCCGTGACGTGAGCGAGGTGCTGGAGGACGGCGACATCTACTTCCTCTACCGGCCGCGGGTCGGCGAGCGGCACGTGGAGTCGCTGGACGAGGTGCAGCGGTTGCTGATCGTGTTGCACCCGTGGCACGGACGACGGCGTCTGCGGCTGCTCGTCGTGGGCCGCAAGCGCCTGCCCGAGATCGACGAGCATGACCGTTTCTGGGCGTTCGTCGACACCGTGGTGAGTCGGCCGGCGGAACTCTACGAGGCGCTCCGACCGCACCTGTACGGGACGAAGACCCGGGGTGAGCGGTTCCAGCCACCGGCCCGGCCGGTGGCCGAGGGCGCGTACTGCGTCACCCGGCACGACGACCACACGCATCTGGCGTATCAGCTCGAGCTGCCCCGCCGTCCCGGGCCGCCGCAGCACGAGCTCCGGATCGAACCGGAGGCGAGCTACGTCGTCACGGTGAAGAATCCGCAGGCGCCGTCGCCGCCCGGGGTCGGCCTGCGCGGTCCGGCTCGCGCGGAGCTCCCCGCCGACCTGCAGGAGCGCTTCGGCACCCGCCGGTTCGCGCCGCTCGACCCGCCCCGGTTCCTCGACCACGCGGGCGTGGAGATGGTGCTGGTCGGGGCGGCCCACGACGCGTCGACCGAGCTCGGGATCGATCTCGACGCCGAGGTCGAGCGGGCGGCCCGGAACACGATCTTCGAGGATCTGCGCATCGGACGCGCGGAGCGGCGGGAAGCTCCGTCGCTCACCGCCCGGTGGCAGTGACCGCCTCCCGCGACCCTCACCTGCCGGCGGCGACGAGGACGACTGGTACCGCCACCACGTTGACCCGGCTGCCGTCGCGCGGGGAGACCTCGTACACCTCGATGGTGCCGGGACCGGTGGCGGCCACCCGGTAGCGGACGGTGGCCCGGTAGTCGCCCCGGCAGCCGGAGCCGCAGGCGGCCGTGGTGAACGAGGTGCCGACCTCCCGAGCCGTCGCGTCCAGGACGCGGACGCTCACGGTCGCCTCGAAGACCTCCGCGCTCCCGGTCACGCTGACCGGGCTGGTGACCCGGTCACCGACCGACGGGCCGGTCACCACGATCGCCGGCAGCAGGTCCGCGTAGTCGTCCCGCCCGACCGGCGCGGCGCCTGCGAACGCCACCCCGCGCACGGTGGGGAACTGGGTCAGCGTCCAGACCACCTGGGCCCGGCGCAGCCGGACGGCCGCCGCGCCACCGTCGGCGAAACCGGCTGGCGGGGCCAGCGTGGCCACCCCGTCGGCGATCCGGACCACCTGGACGCCGGTCGGCACCCGGGTGGTCAGGCCGGCCGCCGCCTCGGCGCGGGACGGTCCGGCGGCCAGTTCGGTGAGCGCCAGGCGGGACGTGGCGACGGTGGCCGGGAGCGTACGCCGGGTCGGCGCCAGCCTCCCGTCCCGGACGAACCAGAGCTGCACCACGATCGTCCCGCCCTCGCCCGACTCGTCGGGCGCCACCGGCACCGTCGTGGTGGGGGAGGCCGGTGGGGGACGACGGCTCGGCGTGGTGGCGGCCGGTGCGGGGGCGCGCGGCGTGGCGGTGGCGCCGGCGGTCGGTGACGCGCCGACCGGCGCCGGCCCGAGGGTGCCCGTCCGGGCCGGGGCGCAGCCGGCGGCGAGCAGGACGAACGCCGCGAGCGGAACGAGCAGCCGCCTCACGAGTCACCCCCCGGAACGTGAACGGGCAGGTCGAGCCGGAACCGGGTGCCCCGGCCGACCTCGCTGCGCACGCCCAGCCGTCCGCCGAGCAGCCGGGCGTTCTCCCGGGCGATGGCCAGGCCCAGCCCGCTGCCCGGGCCGGTGCGGGACGGGTCCGCCTTGTAGAACCGGTCGAACACGTACGGCAGGTGCGCGGCGGGGATGCCCGCCCCCTCGTCGCGGACCTCGACGGTGACCGACCCGTCGGTGCGCCACACCTCGGCCCGGATCGCGCCGCCGCCGTGCTCGACCGCGTTGGAGACCAGGTTCGCCAGCACCCGTTCCAGGTGGCGCGGGTCGGTGTCGACCGGCGTCGCGTCCCCGGCCACGGTCACCCGGTCGGTCCAGCCGCGGGCGTGGACGATGCCGCCCAGCAGCGCGACGATGTCGACCGGCCGCGCCGACACGGCCTCCCGCCCGGCGTCGAGCCGGGAGATCTCCATCAGCTCCTCGACGAGCCGCCGCAGCCGGACCACGTCGGTGACGAGCAGCTCGGCGGCCCGGCGGGCGTCGGCGGGCAGCGCGTCCAGCTGCTCGGCGAGCAGCGACGCCGCCGCCACCAGGGCGGTCACCGGCGTACGCAGCTCGTGCGCGACGTCGGCGGTGAATCGCCGCTCCCGGGCCTGGGCCCGGGACAACGCCTCGATCTTCGTCTCCAGCGCCTCGGCCATCTCGTTGAACGACGCGGCCCAGGCGCTGAACTCGTCCCGGCCCCGCACCGGCAGCCGGGTGTCCAGCAGGCCCTCGGCGACCGCCCGGGCGGCCCGGCTGGCCCGCCCCACCGGTTCCAGGGTGCGCCGGGCCAGGGCGTTGCCCACCCCCGCGGCGAGGAGCAGCACCGCCGCCCAGCCCACCACCAACGCCGTCCGGAGCTGGCCCAGGCCGTCGGCCAGGTCGTCCTCCACGGTCACCACGTACAGCTCCGCCGTGGAGCCGGGGATCCGGCCGCCCACCACGAGCAGGTGCGGCCGGGCGTCGGCGCGGGAGCGCTGGTAGCCGAGCTGCCCGGCGGCGACCGCGGCCCGCAGGTCCCGCCCGGGGGTCGGGGCGTACCGCGGGTTCGACGCGGCGGTGTCCCCGGCGACGAGCAGCACGTGCCGTCCGTTGCCCTCGAAGCTGGCCAGCAGGTCCGCCCGGCGGGCGTCGGTCAGCGGCAGGAACTGCCCGGCCAGCACCAGCTGGTAGCGGGCGTCGGCGGCCGCGCGTTGCAGCGAGCCGTCGAACCGGGCCTGCCGCAGCATCAGGTACGAGCCGCCGGCCAGCACCCCGGCGGAGACCCCGGCGACCAGTACGAACGCGACGACGAGCCGGCGCCGCAGACGCCCCGGGGGTACGCGGCCGGCCACGACGTCACCCCGTCGACAGCTTGTAGCCGGCGCCGCGGACCGTCCGGATCAGCGCCGGCTGGCCGGGGTCGTCCTCCACCTTGGCCCGCAGCCGCTGCACCGCCACGTCCACCAGCCGCGAGTCGCCGAGGTAGGCGTGCCCCCACACCCGGTCCAGCAGCAGCTCGCGGGTGAACACCTGACCGGGGCGGCGGGCCAGTTCCAGCAGCAATCGGAACTCGGTGGCGGTCAGGGTCAGCTCCCGTCCCGCCTTCCGGGCCACGAAGCGGGCCGGGTCGATCTCCAGCGGGCCGGCGGTCACCGTGGTCTCCTCGGCGGGGGCGACCGCCCGGCGCAGCACGGCGCGGACCCGGGCCACCAGCTCCGGCAGGTCGAACGGCTTGCGCAGGTAGTCGTCGGCGCCGCACTCCAGCCCGACCACCACGTCGATGGTGTCGGTGCGCGCGGTGAGCATCAGGATCGGCACCTGGCTGGTCCGGCGGATCTCCCGGCACACCTCGAAGCCGTCCAGGCCCGGCAGCATGACGTCGAGCACGATGAGGTCGGCCGGCCGGGCCCGCCAGCCGGCGAGGGCGGTCGGCCCGTCGACCGCGGTGTCGACCCGGAACCCGGCCCGGCGCAGACCGAGGGCGGTGACCTCCCGAATGGAGGCATCGTCCTCGACGACCAGCACGCGGCCCTCCATGACGACCTCAGGGTAGCTCCGGCGCGACGCGGCGGGACCCTGGCGCAACGGTCGGTGATGAGGGCCGACCGGCCCTCATCACCGGCATGGTCACTGCTGCCACTGGTGCGCCACGTCGAGCACGATCCGGCTGTGCGAGCCCGGACCGGTCAGCACGAACACCCGGTACGGCAACTGCGCCCGGACGCCCACGGCGAAGGTGGTGTACCCCTCGAAGCTGCCGCCGAAGACAACGTCCCGCAGCGTCCGATAGCCCAGCGCGTTGATCGCGTGGTCACCGGTGCGGTACGGCACGGTGGCGACGTGGCTGTCGTCGTACGCCGGGGCCCGCAGCGAGACCCGCAGCAGCGCCCCGCCCGCCGTGTACGGCGACAGCGCCAGCCCCTGCCCCTCGGTCCACGTCTCGCCGTACGCGACGGAGAAACCGTTCGCCGGTCCGGCGAACTCGAACACCACCCGGTCCCAGCAGTCGTGCCGCCCGGCGCGAACCTCCGCGAGTGGGGCGCCGCTCAGCGCGCCGCCCGACTTGGCGGTGCTGCCCCAGGTGATCCCGCAGTACGGCGTGATCGCCGCGGCGGCGCCCCCCGTGCCGGCGAGCAGCCCGCCGAGCACCACGGTCAGCGCTACCAGCGCTCTCCTCAGTTTCATCGTGCCCTCCCTGTCGATGTCGCGGGACCTGCTCCAGCGGTCCCGACTCGACGGTCGGCGCGCCGTGCCACAGCGGCTTCGCAGCCGGGTAACCGGCAGGTAACAGTCCGCGGTGGCGCAGAATGGCCGGATGTCCGACCGCTCCCCGCGTACCCCCGCGGTGTCCTGCGTCTTCGTCTGCCACGACGGTGCGGGCCGGTTGCTGCTCGCCCGGCGCGGCGCCGGTGCCCGCGACGAACCCGGCACCTGGGACACCGGCGCGGGCGCGCTGGAGTACGGGGAGACCTTCGAGGCCGCCGTCGCCCGCGAGGTCCGCGAGGAGTACGCGACCACGCCGCTGGAGATCAGCCTGCTCGGGGTCCGCAACGTGCTGCGTGACGACCCGCCGTCGCACTGGGTGGCGGTGGTGTTCGCGGTCCGGGTCGACCCGGCGACGGTCGCCATCGGCGAGCCGCACAAGTTCGACCGGCTCGGCTGGCACACCCGGGACGACCTGCCCACGCCGCTGCACTCGCAGCTACCGCCGACGCTGGCGCTGCTGCCGGACCAGCTGGGCTGACCGCGGCCTCTACCGTGGCCGCATGCCGGTCACCCGACGTCGACTCCTGCGGTCCCTCGGCGCCGCCGTCGGCGTGGCCACGGGCGCCGTCCTCGATGGAGGTCACGCCGGGTGGTCGATGAGGGACCGGCCGACGACGCCGCCCGTGCGGGGCGACGGGATCGCGGTCTGCCGGTGGGTCGGCCCGAGCTCCGTCGACCAGGTCCGCGGCAGGTCGGTCGGCGCGCGCCGCAGCGCGCTGCGCGGTCCGAGCCCGGCCGACCGGTCGGGCCGGAGCCCACCGGCGGAGCCGCCCGGCCGGGCGACCGGGTTCACGGTCGCCGGTACCGGACCGCCGGCCGGGGTGATGCCCAACTCGCGCATCCGCTCGGCGTACGCCCGGTAGCGCCGCTGCGCCTCACCGTGCCGGCCCGCCGCGCGGAGCACCTGGACCAGCTCCAGGTGGGCGTCCTCGTCGTACGGGTCGCGGTGCACCAGCCGCATCAGGTAGACCAGCTTCTGGTCGGTGTCCGGGGCGTGCTGGGCGAGCGCGCGCAGCACGCTGGTGTGTGCCACCTGCGCCTCCTCCCGCAACGACTGCGCCCAGTCCTCGTACGGGTCGTCGGCGAGGAAATCCCCGCCGTACAGCTCGTCGGCCCGGGTCAGCAGCCGGGGCGCGTCCGGATGCCCGGTGCGCTGCGCGGCCTGCGCCTCCTCGGCGGCGGTGAGGAACGCCTCCACGTCCACGTCGACCACGTCCAGGTCGATCGCCACGGAGCCCCGGTCGGCGAGCACCGGCCCGTGTCCGCTGGTGCGCTGCCGGGTGCCGAGCACCCGGCGCAGGGTGGACAGCAGCACCGAGAGCCGGTTCGCGGTGCGCGACGGCGACTCGTCGGGCCAGAGCAGCTCCATCAGCCGGGGGCGGGGCACCGCCCGTCCCCGGTGCGCGACGAGGATCTTCAGTAGGTCGCGCGCCTTCTTGGACTGCCATTCGCCGTACGGGACGACGGCGCCGGCCCGGAACACCCGGAAGTCGCCGAGGGTGTGGATGACGACGGCCGGGACGCGCAGCGTGATCGCGGTCAGCCCGTCGGCCACGCCGGGGTCGAGGCGTACCCCGCAGCGGCGCAGCTTCTGCTCGGCGCCCTCCGCGCCGCGGCGCGCCTGCCGCCCCTGCAGCCGGGCGGCGATCAGCCGGACCGTGGCCTCCTCGGCGCGGTCGCCGAGTTCCTGGCAGAGCGCGGCGGCGTCGTCGAGCAGCCCGGCGGCGGCCCGTGGGTCGGCCGCCGCCAGCACGGTCAGTTGGAGCGCCTGGACGAGGGCGGCCCGCCGCCGGCCGACGGTGGCGCCGGTGCGGGCCTCGGCGGCGTCGTGGTGGGCGCGGGCGGTGTCACCGCGCAGCAGCGCCACCCAGCCGCGGGCCAGCAGGGCGTACGGCCGATCCGGCTCGCGGGCCACGGTGACCGCCCGCTCGGCCAGGTCCCGGGCGGCGTCCAGGTCGTCGGCGGCCCGCACCCGGGCCAGCTCGGCGAGGATCCAGGCCCGCAGCGGCGGCCGGCGCGGCCCGTCGTCGAGGGCGGCGAGGGCGCTCTCCAACGCCTGCCGCGCCTGGCGCGGCTCCCGCCGGCGGCGGTGCACCATCCCCAGTACGGCCAGCGAGAACGCCTCGTCGTGGGGGACCCCGGTCAGCTCGCGCAGGCGTTGACCGGCGGCGCCGTCGGCGAGCCCGTCCTCCAGCCGGCCCAGTTGGCACTTCGCCGCGGCGCCGAGGGTGAGCGCGTACGGCTCGTACCCGGTGTCACCGGTCACCTCGGCCAGCCGGACGGCCGCCTCGGCGTGGCGCAGCGCGTCGGTGGCGTCGCCGTTGCACAGCAGGTCGTCGGCCAGGTCCAGGTGGATCATCAGCCGGAACAGCCCGCCGTCCGTCCGGCGCAGCCCCTCGGCCAGCTCCGGCCGGCCCCGGGCGACGGTCTCGTCGCCGCTCGCGGCGGCCACCAGGACGCTGAGCCGGGCGGCGGCCTGCTCGGCCGCCGGGTCACCGCACCCGTGGGCGACCCGGACGGCCTCCTCGGTGACGCCCGCCGCCCGGTCGGCGTCACCGACGACCAGGTGGTGGACGGCGGCGAAGCAGTGGATCTGGACGGCGTGCGGGCCGGTCGCGCCGATCGGCGCGCACGCCAGCCGGTCGGCCGCCTCGTCGGGTTCGCCGGCGAGGTGGTGGCGCAGCGCGGCCCGCCAGGTGTCGGCGAGCGGGGCGTCGTCCGACCCGGGGGTCGTGGTGAGCAGGTCCGGCTGGGTCACCAGCCACAGGTGGGCCGCTACCCGGTCGCCGGCCCCGGCGTGGCGGCGCAGGTCCGCCCCGGGATCGTCGCCGCCCGGTGTCCAGACCTGGCGGGATCGTTGTGCGGTTGCCTCGTCCTTCCCTCCGTCCCGGGCCGGCGTCGACGGGCGCCAGGCGTGGTTGACGTTGTCTCCGGACATCCACCGCTCCTGTGTTCTCTCGTGGAGGCTCAGGCGAGCGAAGAGCAACCGGGCGCACTGAATCGTCGCCCGGCGTGGCTTCCCCCCGGGCACGATCCTTGCGTCCATCGAGCGACATCGCCATAACCAAAAGAGTCGGTATACTTACTGATTGCAATGCGCTAATGGCGTAGGGCCGCGCTCAGGGTTCCCTCAGGCAGCCGGAACGGGACCCGAACCGGCCGTACAAGCAACCGGCACGCCCGCCGCCCAGAATCCCGGTCATCGCATGTCACCTGCCGATCGGAGCTGAGATCCGATGACCGAACAGACCGCCTTCCGACAGCGGCAGCTGACCGCCCTGCCGGAGCCGCCGGAACTGCCGTTCCCGCCGGCGGCCGGCCGGGACGACGCCGCGTCGGCCGTCGCCGCCCTGCCGGGCCGGCCGGCCGAACCGCTGGTCACCGCGCTCGCCGGGCTGTTCGCGCTGCTGCACCGCTGGACCGGGCGTCGCGATCTGCTCGCCGAGACGCCGACCGGCCGGGCCGACCCGGCCGGCTGGCTGCCGGTGCGGGTCCGGCTGCCAGAGGATCCCACCTGGGCCGAGCTGCGTGACCTGGTCCGGGCGGCGGTGCGGAACAGCCGGACCAACGAGGCGGACCTGACCGGGCCCGCCCCGGACTGCCGGCCGGTGGCGTCGCTCGGCGCCGACCCGCTCCCGCCGGACGCCCGCGGCACGCTGCTGCTCCGGCTCGCCGACGCCGACGGGCGGCCGGCGGTCACCGTGGTCCACCCGCACGCGGCCCGGGTCGCGGCGGGGCTGACGGTCCTGCTCGCCCGGGCCGACGAGCGGCCCGGGACGCGGCTGTCCGACCTGCCGCTGCTCGACGAGGCCACCGACCGGCGGGTGCGGGTCGAGTGGAACGCCAGCGACACCGGGTACCCGCGGAACCGGTCGGTGCCCGAGCTCTTCGCCGAGTGGGTCGGGCGGACCCCGGACGCCCCGGCGCTGCGCGACGGCGATCAGGTGCTCAGCTACCGGGAGGTGGACCGGCGGGCCAACCGGGTGGCGCACCACCTGCGTCGGCTCGGGCTGGGTGGGGAGTCGCTGGTCGGCATCTGCCTCGCCGACACCACGAGCTGGGTGGTCGCCGCGCTGGCCACGCTCAAGGCGGGGGCCGCGTACCTGCCGTTGGACCCCGGCTACCCGCGGGAGCGGCTCGCGCTGATGTGCGCCGACGCCGCGCCGGGCGTGATCCTGCACGCCGCCGCGCTCGCCGACCGGCTCCCCGACGACGGGACGCCGCGGGTGGCGCTGGACCGGCTGGACGACGGGCCGGCGGAGCCGCTGGAGCTGACCGTCCACCCCGACCAGCTCGCCTACGTGATGTACACCTCCGGCTCGACCGGCCAGCCGAAGGGCACCGGGGTCAGCCACCGCAACATCGTCCGACTGGTCTGCGACACCAACTTCGTGGCGGTACGCCCCGACGACGTGATGGGGCAGGCGGCCACCATGTCCTTCGACGCGGCCACCCTCGAGGTGTGGGGCGCGTTGCTCAACGGCGCCTGCCTGGCCGACCTGGACATCAACGACGTGATCGTGCCGGACCGGCTCCGCGAGCGGCTGCGCGCCACCGGCGTGACGATGATGTTCCTGGCCACCTCGGTCGCCCGGCAACTGGCCATGGAGGCGCCCGACGCCGTCGCCGGGTTGCGCTACCTCACCTTCGGCGGCGAGCAGGCCGACCGGGTCGCGGTGGGCCGGCTCCGCGACGCCTGCCCGGACACCACCCTGGTCAACGGGTACGGCCCGACCGAGGGCACCACCTACACCACCACGTACGACTGCGCCCGGCTGATCGACGCCGACCCGGTGGTGCCGATCGGCGGCCCGGTCGCCAACACCCGGGTGTACGTGCTGGACCGGCTCCTCCAGCCGGTGCCGCCAGGGGTGCTCGGCGAGCTGTTCATCGGCGGCGACGGCGTGGCCCGCGGCTACCTGGGCCGGCCGGGCGCGACCGCGGAGAAGTTCGTCCCGGACCCGTTCGCGTCCCGTCCCGGCGGCCGGCTCTACCGCACCGGCGACCTGGTGCGGCAGCGTGCCGACGGGCTGATCGAGTTCGTCGGCCGGGCCGACCACCAGGTCAAGATCCGTGGCTACCGGGTGGAGCCGGGCGAGGTGACCGAGGTGCTGCGCCGCGGCGGGCTGCTGCGCGATGCGATCGTCCGGGCCGACCGGGACGCCGCCGGCGACGGCCGGCTCGTCGCGTACGTGGTGCCGGACGACGGCGTGACCGTCGAGGCGGTCCGCGCCCGGGTCCGCGAGCAGCTGCCCGACCACCTGGTGCCGGCCGTGTTCGTGCCGCTGCCGGCGCTGCCGCTGAACCGCAACGGCAAGGTCGACCTGTCCGCGTTGCCCGCGCCGGACGACGCCCCGACCGCCGTGGAGGACGCCGGCCCGCGCACGCCGACCGAGCGGGCGGTGGCCGAGATCTGGCAGGACGTGCTGGGCGTGCCGGTCCGCCGCCGCGGCGACGACTTCTTCGACCTGGGTGGACGGTCGCTGAAGGCGACCCGGGTCCGCTCCCGGCTCTCCGCCGCGATCGGCACGGAGGTGCCGCTGCGGCTGGTCTTCGACCACCCCACGGTCGCCGCGCTCGCCGCCGCGGCCGACGAGATCGCCGGCGCCCGCGGCGGCCCGGTCGCCCCCGCCGGGCGGACCCCCGACACCGCGCCGGACGGGCGGCCGGCCACCGACCTCGCCGGGCTGCTCGACCAGCTCGAGCACGGGGCGGGCGCCCGATGACCGGCACCCTCACCCCGGGCGAGCTGCTGCGCCGGGTCGACGCGCTCCCGCCCGAGCGGCGGCGGGCCTTCGTGGCCGCGGTCCGCGCCGACGGCGACCGGTACGGCATCCACCCGCTCACCGCCGCCCAGGAGTGGATGCTGCTGCTCGCCCAGCTCCGCCCGGACTCGCCCGCCTACCACGTGCCGTACCGGGTGGACCTGCGCGGTGGCCTGGACGTGGCGGCGCTGCGCGGCGCGCTGGACCTGGTGGTGGCCCGGCACGAGGCGCTGCGCACGGTGTTCGTGCCGCTGGACGGGCAGACGTACCAGCTCGTGCTGCCGCCGGCCGGGCTGCCGCTGGACGTGGTGGACGTCGCCCCGGACCGGATCGACGCCCACGCCGCCGCCGAGGCGGTCCGCCCGTTCGACCTGGCCCGGGGCCCGCTGGTCCGGGCCACCCTGTGCCGCACCGGCCCGGCCGACTGGTCGCTGCTGCTCTCCCTGCACCACGTGGTCTGCGACGGCTGGAGCATGGGCCTGCTCTTCGACGAGCTGTCCGAGGCGTACGCGGCGCTCCACGCGGGGCGGACCCCGGCGCTCGCGCCGGCGCCCCGGGACGTGGCGTCGGCGCTGGCCCAGGACCGGCTGCTCGACCCGGCGGAGCTGGCCCGGCGGCTGGACTGGTGGCGTGACGCCCTCGCCGGCGCGCCGCCCGGGCTGGACCTGCCCACCGACCGGCCCCGCCCGCCCGAGCTGGAGGACGCCGGCCACGAGATCGAGTTCTCCTGGCCGCCGGAGCTGGCCGAACGGGTCGCCGAGGCGGGGCGGCGGACCGGCGCCACCCCGTACATGATCTTCGCGGCCGGCTGGGCGGCGCTGCTGCACCGGCGCAGCCGGCAGCAGGACCTGCTGGTCGCCACGCCGGTGGCGAACCGGCAGACCCTGGAGAGCGAGACCGCGGTCGGCTTCTTCGTCAACACGCTGGTGCTGCGCAGCCGGGTCGACGGGGGGCGGACCTTCGCCGCGCTGCTGGAGCAGCTGCGCGACGGGGCCCTGACCGCGCTGACCGACCCGGCGCCCTTCGACGCCCTGGTGCAGGAGCTGCGGCCGGACCGGGACCCCGGCCGTCACCCCCTGGCTCAGGTGATGTTCGCCGTCGAGGACGGCTGGGAGCAGCGGCTGACCCTGCCCGGGGTCACCGTGCTGGCCAGCGGCGAGACGCACACCGGCACGTCCATGTTCGACCTCACGCTGACCGTCATCCCGCACGAGGGGCGCATCGACGGACGGGTCGAGTACCGCACCCGGCTCTTCGACGAGGCGACCGCCCGGGTGCTCGCCGACCAGCTCGACACCCTGCTCACCGCCGCGCTGGCCGCCCCGGACACCCCGGTGGACCGGCTGCCGCTGCTCTCCCCGGCGGCCGGCCGGGACCTGGTCGAGCGGTGGGCCGCCACCGCGCCGCCGCGGGCGGACCAGCCCACCCTGCCCGAGCTGGTCGCCCGGCAGGCCGCCGCCACCCCGGACGCGGTCGCCGTGGCGTACCGGGAGCAGGGGCTGACCTATCGGGAGCTGGACGCCCGGGCGGACCGGCTGGCCCGGACCCTGGTGGCCCGCGGCGTGCGGGCCGAGACCACCGTCGGGGTCTGCCTGCCCGCCGGCCCGGACTGGGTGGTCGCCTTTCTCGCCGTGCTCCGGGCCGGCGGGGTCTACCTGCCGCTGGACCCGCAGCTGCCGGCGGCCCGGCTGGCGCACCTGCTGGGGGACGCCGACGCGCGGCTGGTGGTCACCGGGTCCGGCGCGGCGGCGGCGCTGCCCGCCACCGACGTGCCGCTGCTGCGCCTCGACGACCCGCCGCCGGCCGCCGACGCCGCGCTGCCGGCGACCGTCCACCCGGACGCCGCCGCCTACCTGATCTACACGTCCGGCTCGACCGGGCTGCCCAAGGGCGTCGTCGGCACCCACCGCGGGCTGCGCAACCTCGCCGAGGCGCAGGCCCGGTTGGTCGGCGTCCGGCCGGGCGACCGGGTCCTCCAGTTCCACTCGCTCAGCTTCGACGTGTCACTGTCCGACCTGGTCACCGCGCTGACCGCGGGCGCGACGCTGCGGCTGCTCGGCCCGGACGAGCGCACCCCCGGCCCCGACCTGGCCGCCGCGCTCACCCGGCACGGCATCACCGTGGCCGACCTGCCGCCGGTGGTCCTCGACGCCCTGGACCCGGCCGCCGCGCCCGGGCTGCGGGTGCTCACCGTCGGCGGCGAGCCGTGCGCGCCGGACGTCGCCGCCGCCTGGTCGCGCGGCCGGCTCCTGATCAACGGGTACGGCCCGACCGAGGCCACCGTCACCGCCACCGCCGCCCCATGCGCGCCGGAGGACATGGAGCTGCCGATCGGCCGTCCCCTGCCCGGGGTACGCGCCTACGTGCTCGACGCCGAGCTGCGGCCGGTGCCGCCCGGGGTGCCCGGCGAGCTGCATCTCGGCGGCGCCGGGGTGGCGCGCGGCTACCGTGGCGACCCGGCGCTCACCGCCCGGCGCTTCCTGCCCGACCCGTACGCGCCCACCCTGGGGGAGCGGATGTACGCCACCGGGGACCTGGTCCGCTGGCGCGCCGACGGGCAGCTGGTCTTCCTCGGCCGGGCCGACAACCAGGTCAAGATCAACGGTTTCCGGATCGAGCTGGGCGAGGTGGAGGCCCGGCTGCGCGAGTGCCCCGGCGTGCGCCGCGCCGCCGCCGTGGTCCGCACCGACTCGCCCGGTGGCCGGCGGCTGGTCGGCTACCTCGTCGGCGACGGGCTGAAGGTGGAGGAGCTGCGCCGGGACCTGCTCCGGCAACTGCCCCGCTACCTGGTCCCATCGGCCTTCGTGGTGGTTCCGGACCTGCCGGTGACCGCCAGCGGCAAGCTCGACCCGTCCCGGCTGCCCGCCCCCGCCGTCATCCGTGCCGACCTAGGTGGCGCGTACGTCGCGCCGGACGGCGAGCTGGAACGGGCCGTCGCGGACACCTGGCGGGAGGTCCTCGGGCTGGCCGAGGTGGGCGCGCACGACAACTTCTTCGACCTGGGCGGCACCTCGCTGCTGCTGGCCCGGGTGCAGACCCGGCTGGTGGAGCGGCTGGGCCGCCCGGTGCCGGCCGTCGAGCTGTTCCGGCACCCGACCGTCGCCCTGCTGGCCCGGTTCCTCGGCGGGGTCGACGCGACGCCGCAGCCCGCGCCGACCGGGGACCCCGCCGGCCGGCGGCGGGACGAACGCAAGCAGGCACTGGCCGACCGGGCCCGGCGGGCCCGCCCGGTGCCGGTGGGGGAGGGGCGGTCATGATCGAGCAGGAGACCGGGCTGGAGATCGCCGTGGTCGGGCTGGCCGGCCGCTTCCCGGGCGGCGCGGACGTCGACGAGCTGTGGCGGCAGGTGCTCGCCGGGCAGGAGGCGATCACCCGGTTCACGCCTGAGGAGCTGGCCGCCGCCGGGGTGTCCGACGAGGAGCGGGATCACCCCGACCACGTGCCGGCGCACGGCGCGCTGCCCGAGGTGGACCGCTTCGACGCCGCCTTCTTCGGCTACTCGCCGCGCGACGCCCGGCTGATCGACCCGCAGCAGCGGCTCTTCCTCGAATGCGCCTGGGAGGCGCTGGAACGCTCCGGCCACCTCACCGGCGGCCCGGACCGCCTCGTCGGCGTCTACGCCGCCTGCTCGGCCAGCGGCTACCTGCTGCACCACCTGTTCCGCAACCCGCGACTGGACTCCGTCTCCGAGTACGAGCTGATGCTCGCCAACGACAAGGACTCCCTGCCCACCCGGGTCGCGTACCACCTGGACCTGCGCGGGCCGGCCGTGGCGGTGCAGACCGCCTGCTCGTCGTCGCTCGTCGCGGTGCACCTGGCCGCGCAGGCGCTGCTGGCCCGGGAGTGCGACGTCGCGCTCGCCGGCGGCGCGCACGTCCGGCTGCCCGCCGGCACCGGCTACCGGTACGAGCCCGGCGGGATCATGTCCCGCGACGGGCACTGCCGCCCGTTCGACGCCCGGGCCACCGGCACCGTCGGCGGCGACGGCGCCGCCCTGGTGGTGCTGCGCCGGCTGGCCGACGCGCGCCGCGACGGCGACACCGTGTACGCGGTCATCCGCGGTTCGGCGATCAACAACGACGGCCGGCTGAAGGTGGGCTTCACCGCACCCGGCGTCGACGGCCAGGTCGCGGTGATCCGGGCCGCCCAGGAGGTGGCCGAGGTCGACCCGGCCACCATCGGCTACGTCGAGGCGCACGGCACCGGCACCGAGCTGGGCGACCAGATCGAGCTGCGGGCCCTCGGCGAGGCGTTCCGCGGCGCCGGCGACGGCCGGTGCGCGCTCGGCTCGGTCAAGTCGATCCTCGGCCACCTGGACGTCGCGGCCGGGGTGACCGGGCTGATCAAGGCCGCGCTGGCCCTGCACCACCGGGTGCTGCCGCCCAGCCCCTACTGCACCGAGCCGCACCCCGAGCTGGCCGGCGCCGGGCCGTTCCGGGTGAACACCGCGCCGCTGCCCTGGCCCGACCTCGGCGCGCCGCCCCGGGCGGCGGTCAGCTCCTTCGGCATCGGCGGCACCAACGCCCACGTCGTCCTCCAAGCCGCCCCGGCGCCCGTCCCCGCCGAGGAGCCGGCGGCGGGCCGGCCGCAGGTGCTGGTCCTCTCCGCCCGGGACGCCGACGCGCTGGACCGGGCCCGCACCCGGCTCGCCGGCCACCTCGCCGAGCACCCGGAGACCCCGCTCGCCGACGTCGCGTACACCCTGCAGACCACCCGGCGGGAGTTCCCGCACCGCCTGGTCACCGTGGCCGCGACCGGCAGGGACGCCGCCGCCCAGCTCGCCGACCGCGACTCGGCGCTGGTCCGTACCGGTGTCGCGGCCGGCACCCCGGCAGGGGTGGCGCTGCTCTTCCCCGGCCAGGGCGCGCAGTACGCCGGCATGGGCCGCACCCTCCACCGCACCGAACCGGTCTACCGGGCCGCCTTCGACCGCTGCGCGGACCTGCTCCGCCCGCAGCTCGACGTGGACCTGCGCACCCTGCTCTGCCCGCCCGGCGAGGGGGTCCCCGCCACGCCGGAGCTGGACGAGACCCGGCTGACCCAGCCGGCCCTCTTCGCCGTCGAGTACGCCCTGGCCGAGCTGCTGCGCCACCGCGGCGTCCGCCCGGTGGCCCTGGCCGGGCACAGCCTCGGCGAGTACGTCGCCGCCTGCCTGGCCGGGGTCTTCACCCTGGAGGACGCGCTCGCCACCGTCGCCGTACGCGGCCGGCTCATGCAGGCGCAGCCGCCCGGGTCGATGCTCTCGGTCACCCTGCCCGCCGACGAGGTGGAGAAGCTGCTGCCGCCCACGGTCTCGGTGGCCGCCGCCAACGCGCCCCGGCTGACCACCGTCTCCGGGGAGACCGCCGCCGTCGCCGCCGTCGCCGCCGAGCTGCGGGACCGCGGCGTGGCCTGCCGGGAGGTACGCACCTCCCACGCGTTCCACTCGGCCATGATGGAACCGGCCCTGGCCGGCTTCGCCGCCCACCTGCGCGACGTGCCGCTGCGCCCGCCCACCCTCCCGGTGGTGTCCAACGTGACCGGTGGCTGGCTCACCGACACCCAGGCCACCGACCCCGACTACTGGGTGCGGCAGTTGCGCAGCCCGGTGCGGTTCAGCGCCGGGGCCGAGCTGCTGCTCGGCCAGGGGTACGCGCTGCTGGAGGCCGGCCCCGGCCGCACCCTGGCCACCCTCGTCCGCCAGCACCAGACGGCCCGCGGGGTCGTCGTGCTGACCACCCTGCCCGCCGACCGGACGCCGGCCGGCGAGGACGTCGCGGTCGCCACGGCGGTCGGCCGGCTCTGGCTCGCCGGGGCGCCGGTGACCTGGCGGGACGGCCGGCCCGCCGGGCGGCGGCGGGTGGCGCTGCCCACCTACCCGTTCGCCCGGCAGCGGCACTGGGTGGACCCGCCCCGGCTCGACCACCCCGCGCCGGTCGCGCCCGACCAGGACCCGCCGGAGGTCGGGCCGGTCGCCGCCGCGCCGGCCTCGGCAACGGACGAGCCGTACGAGGTGGTGCGGCGGATCTGGACCGAGCTGCTCGGGGTCGACGACATCGGCCCGCACGACGACTTCTTCGAGCTGGGCGGGCACTCGCTGCTCGGCACCCGGGTGGTGGCCCGGATCCGGGACGCGCTCGGCGTCGACCTGCCGCCGGGCGCGATCTTCGAGTCACCCACCCCGGCCGCGCTGGCCCGTACCGTCGCCACGCTGGCCGCGCCGGTCCCGGCACCCCGCCGGCCGGCCGACGACCTGCCCCCCGACGACATGCTGACCGGCCTGCTCGCGGAGATCCGGGCCCTGTCCCCGGAGCGCCTGGCCCGCGAACTGCACCTGGCCCGACACGAGGAAGGAAACGGCGATGGCTGACGAGCACGACGGCGAGCACCGCGTCCTGGTCAACGACGAGGAGCAGTACGCGCTCTGGCCCCGGCACAAGGCGGTCCCCGCCGGGTGGCGGGAGGCCGGCTGCGCCGGCAGCCGGCAGGAGTGCCTGGACTTCGTCGAGCGGACCTGGACCGACATGCGTCCGCGCAGCGTCCGCGAACACCTGGCATCGGACTCGTCCCGGTGAGCTGAGCGACAATGCTCAACGTCGCTGCCGCTGCTGGCACGGGACGCAGTGGCGGGCCGATGGGAGGATCTCCAGCCGGGCGACCGGGATCTCACCGCCACAGGCCTCGCAGCTCCCATAGGTGCCCTCGGACATGCGGCGCAGTGCCGTCGCGGTGTCCGCGATGCCCTGGCGGGCGGTCTCCATGAGGGCCCGCAACGTGTCGGGATCGTAGCCGCCGTGGTCGGCTTCCCGGCTGTAGACGGTGAGTTCGGTGAGCTGACCGGTGTGCGCCTGGAACTGCCGTTCGAGGAGGTCGCGCAGGGCTTCGGTGTGGCTGCGGAGCGTGTCGGTCATGGCGTAGGTGCCTTTCCTGTGGGTGGAACGTTGCGGTCCGGGACCGGTGCGGAGAGAGGGCTGGGGCTCGGCTCAGTCCCCGGCCGGATGTCGAGCCGCGGCCGCCGCGGCGAGGCTCGCGCCGGTCAGCGCCGCGGTGCGGGGTCCGGCGGCACGATGCACCGCGATCCCCATCGTCGCGGCGAGGCGGTCTCTCAGGTCGGGTCGGGTGGCGCCGTCCCCGACGATGACCATCCCGCGGGCCATGGCGGTGGCGGCCGACGGCACTGCCCGGGGCCCCTGGGTCAGCTCCCGCACCAGGCGGGTGACCGTGTCGGCGAGCATCTCGACGGTGGCTCCGTGGGCCAGGTCGCAGGTGCCGAGGTTCGCGCGCCGACCTGCGATGACCTGGCTGTCTCGCAGGATGGCAACCTCGCTGAGCTGGGCGCCGACGTCGGCGACGAGCAGCGTGCCGGCGCCGGCCCCGGCGCCGATGGCGGCGGCGCGTACGGTGTCGACGAACAGCAGTCGCGCGGGCGCGAACACGGCGTCGAGGACTCGTCGGATCATGTCCTGGTCGGCCGCTGTTGCCAGCAGCGGACGGCAGACGACGACCAGCGGCCGGGCCGGCACCTCGACGTGGTGCTGTCGCAGCAGCTCAGCCAGCGCGGCAGCACATTCGGGGCCGTCGATGATCCGGCCGCGCCGCACCACCGGGCAACGCCGGGCCGACCGGTCGCCGACCAGGGTGCGGACCGGCTCGTGGCTGCCCAGCCGGATCCGCAGCTGGCCGCTGCCGAGGTCGACGGCGATCGGGCTGGGACGGGTGGTGGAGGCCCCGATGGTGCTGGTGGGTACGGAGACGGTGCCGGCGGTGTCCGGCCGGTGACCGGTGGGGGCCTGGGCGACGGGCATGCCGACCTCTTCTTTCAACGGTGGATGTGACGATGCCGCCGCCCCGAGGTGGGGCGGCGGGCGAGACGACGGAAGTTCGCTGACCCTGAGTGGCTGCGGTCAGCCGGGGCCCGGTCGGCCGTTGGCCGGAACTCCGATCGGCGCCGGCCGGTGGGGCAGGGTCCGAAGCGGGATCCGGCGGCCGATCATCGCGGTGCCCTCGCGGCGGCTGCCCGGGACACGCCGACGGCGAGACCGGGGGCGATCGGCTGGCACCGGTGGCAGAGCCGCCATGCTCGTCGTCATCATCCGCCTCCTCGTCGGTCAGCAACGTGTGGAACCTCCAGAGTCGGTCCGAAACGACGGACTGGCATGGCATGCGGTCGGCCAACATCCGGCGGCTTGGTTGCCGGTCACCGGCGATCTGCCTGGCCCTCATCCGGCAGCGACCGCTACCTCCGCCGTGGAGTCGGTCGTGCGGCTATGGTGGCCGCATGCCGCCGCCCGGGCCCCGATCCGACGTCGACCAGCGCCGTGCGCCGGCGATGCTCGTCGTGGTGGCCGTGCTCACCGCTGCCCGGCACGCGTGTCGTCCGGTGGGACTGTGCATCGTCATCAGGCTGGTGAAGGCCGTCCCCGGATGTGTGCCGGCCTGGTCGGCCGACCGGGCGCCGCCGGGCCGCCCCGCCGTCGCCTGAGGGCGCCGCGGGAAACACGCCACCAGCCCGGGTCCACGCCGGGTCCGGAGCCACCGGCCCCCGGACGCCGCCGCTCCTGGCAAGACCGGCCGCGCGCCCGCGAGGGTCGCGGCCACCGACACCAGCCTCTCCACTCCGGAGCACGCATGAACATCGAACGTACGCCGCTGCCCGGCATCGGGGTGCGGCACACCTTCACCACTGCTCAGGGCCGCCGGGTCGGCGTGGTCGAGTACCGCGGGGAGGACCGCCGGGATGTCACCCACGATGACCTGGATGATCCGGACAGCACCTGCAGCCTGCGCCTCACCCGGTCCGAGGCGGCCACGCTGGCCGGCCTGTTGGGCCTGCTCGACGTGGTCGAGGCGGCCGCTGCCGACGACCCGTGTGGATGAGCGTCAGGTCGCCGGCTACGACGTCGGACCGGGCAGGGGCTGGTGCGGCCAGTCCAGCGCTCTCGCCCCGTACACCGCGGCCTGCAGGGTGAACCGGTCGGTCGGGTCGCTCGGGTCGTATCCGCTGAGCGTTTTGATCCTGGTCAGCCGGTAGGTGACCGTGCGGACCGACACGTGCAGCCGGCGGGCGGCCTCGGTGGCGACGCCGCCGGCGGCGAAGTACGCGTCGAGGGTGTCCAGCAACGGCTGGGCACCACCGCGGGTCTCGCGCAGCGGGCTGAGCACCGCCTGGACGAGATCGACGATGGCTGGCTGGTCACGCAGCAGGACCCGGTAGACGAGCAGGTCATGGGCACCGATGACGGCCGTGTCGGCGTTCAGGCGCTGCGCCATCGTCAGCGCCTCCCGGGCCTCCTCGTAGGAACGGGCGATGCCGTAGAGGCCGGGGTGCGGGCGGCCGACCGCGACCTGCCACGGGCCGCCACGCGGCAGGCGGTCGAGTTCCGCGTGCATCAACCGGCCGAGGTCACCGACCGAGTCCCGCCCGCGGGCCCCCCGGTCGCGGGTGACCGCGTCGGCGGGGGCGATGACCACGAGCAGCCCTTCCTTCGTGGCCACCAGCACGTCGCGGTCACCCAGCCGGTCGAAGATGACCGCTTCCAGGGCGCTGATCGCCGCGTCCGTGTCCGGAAGGCGCCGGGTCGGCGCCGCCAGCGCCACCTGGTGCACCCGGGCCAGGTCCAGCCCGAACGGCTCGGCGCGCTCCACCAGGCCACCCAGGTCGGAGTCGCCGCGTAGCAGGTCATCGACGAGTTCCCGGCGCAGCGTCTCCTCCCGCCGGACCAGGTCCCGGCGGGCCGCGGCGTAGCCCTCGGCGAGGGTGGCGACCGCGCTGTCGACGACGTGCAGCACGGCCTCGGCCGACGCGCGCACCACCTCGCTGTCGGTGGACCTCGTCAACTGCGGCATCTGCTGCCACAACCGCCGGGCCGCCGACAGGTACAGCCGGACCGCCCGCCCCGCCGACACACCCTGCTCTGCGGCGCGCCGCCCCAGCACACCCACGGCGTCGAGTTCGGCGCGACGGGGCCGGCGTCCGGTCACCGCCGCCTCGGCGAGCAGCCACAGGTAGTCGCCGAGCAGGTCGACGGGAACCCCACCGGCGTCCGCGCTGGCGGCTCGAGCGATCGCGGCCAGGCTCGCGTCCAGGTCCGCGCCGGCTGCGGGACCCTGGCCGGACCGCCGGATACCACCGGTCATGCCTCCGCCCCTCCTGGCACACGGCCGGCGCTCACTGCCGATCCGGTCCCGGTCAGCCTATCGAGCCGAGCCGGGGCGGCGTCGGCACGTGACCGTAGCCGGGCGGCCGCGTGCCGATCAGCACTCCGCCGTGCTGGGGTAGGCGATGGAGCGGATTCTGGGGCCGACAGCTCAGTGGATTGCCCGCAACGCCTCGCGGAAGTCGGCGGTGGCCGGCTCGCGCGGATAACGCCGGTGCAACTCCGCGTCCACCTCGCCAGCGACCAGAAGCAACGACGGTAGTGACCGACGAGCGGCGGTGAACGCCGTCAGCCCCGTACCGACCGCCCTCTCCAGGTCACCGGCTCGGGCAGCGGTGGCGGCCAGGGTGAGCCGCGCCTCGGCCGTCCGCATGGGCGACCGGTCCGTACCGTCGGGTGCGGTTGCCTCGCGGATGACCTCCATGGCGAAGTGCTCGGCGAGCCGGTCGTCCTCGGCGAACCGGTAGGCGTCCATGGCGTAGAAGAGCCACTTGGCGGGATCGACCTCGAAATGGTTGTCGGGGCGCTGGGGCGGGGTCAGTGATTCCAGCATGCGTCGGCCACGATCGAGGGTCCGGCGTACGCCGGTGACGTCGCCCAGGCGGCCGAGCGCCTTGGCCTCCTGCGCGATGAGCTGCACCGCCACTGCGGATCCACCGGCCGCCTCCTGCCCGGCCCGGGCGGCGGCGAGGACCGCCGGGTGCCGGGACTGGGTGAGCGCGAACCAGGCGGCCATCTCCCAAGCCCATCCGGTGATGCTCGAATGCCCTGCCTCCTCGCCGAGCTGCCGGGCGGCGGTCCGGGTCGCCTCGGCGCCGGCCCGCATGCCGAGGTCGTACTCGACGCAGCCGATCAGCAGCGCCAGCCAGCCCGCGCACACCAGCAGTTCCCGGTGCTCGCGCAGTCCTATCGGCTGACGCAGCAGTCGGGCCACCTGGCGCAGCCAGCCCTGACCTTCCGCCCGGAGCTGACGTGCGTCACGCCAGCCGTACTCGCAGCAGAGTTCCGTGACGGTCGCCTGGAGAGTCTCGATTGTGGCCGGTGCGGTGTCGCCGGCCTGCATCCGGCGCAACAGCTCGGCGGTTTCCCAGGGCCGGGCGTCGACGGCTGCGGCCACGTCCAGATGGGCGCAGGCGATCAGTTCGCCGCGGGCGCCGAGCACGTCGTCGAGCCGGCGGACCAGGTCCTCGGTCGGCCTGCGGCGGCCGTTCTCGATCCGCGACAGGTGGCCCTTGTCGGCGGGCAACCGCTCTGCGAGGGCGGCCAGCGACAGACCGCGAGACTCGCGCATCGCCCGCAACTGTGGTCCGAACGACGGCACCGCACCGCCCTCCCCGCCGTTGCCTGTTGCCGCCCGTCGGTGGCAACCCGCAACCCGTCGACCTGCTGAGCGTACCGCCGCAGAGTGAGGGCGACGATGACTGTGGGTGTTCGCGTGGGAACAAGCTGCTGTTCCTGCCGTCGTTCACCTTTCAGAGAGGGGAGATCCCGTGCGGCGTGTGTCGTACGAGGAATATCTGCTCGCCGTGGCGCTCACCCTCGCCCGCCGGCACCGCCCGGTCCAGTGCTGGCGGCGGTGGCGCTGCCGCTGTGGCGCGGACCTGCCCTGCCGGACCCGGCACCGCATCCCGATCAGCCGCGGCCACCGGCCGGGGGAGCGGTGAGCGTCCACGACCCGGTGCTGCCGGTGTGGAGCTGCGGCGGCTGCGACCTGCCCTGGCCGTGCCCGACCCGCCGCCGGGAGCTGCGCGCGGAGTTCGACGACGCGCCCGTCTCGCTCGCCCTCTACCTGGGCGCGCAGCTCGTCCGGGCCAGCGCGGATGCGCCGGCTGGTCTGACGTCAGTGGAGGTAGCGTTCGGCGGCGGCGTGCCACCAGCCCCGGGCCGCAGGCCAGGTCGAAGCGGATCTCGTGCGGCCGGAACGGCATCCAGTCGATGCCCCGGCCGCGCAGTCAAGCCCGCACGGCGGCCGTCGGCGCGGGGCAGCCCGGCAGGTTCTCGTAGCCGGCCACGGTGATCCAGCGGTCCATGCCCTCATCATGCCCGGCAGGCGGGCCGCCGTGGGGGCGTCGACGGGCCCCCACGGCGCCCGGCGCCCTCACTCCTCGGCGAGCCGGTCCGGCGCCTCCAGGGCCGCCTTCACCGCTTGGAGGAAGGCGACCGCCTCCCGGCCGTTGACCACCCGGTGGTCGTAGACGGCGCTGAGGTTGACGAACCGGCGGACCACCACCTGACCGGCGGCGTCGAGGGCCAGCTCGTCCTGGGTGCCGCCGATCGCCACCACGCAGGTCTGGCCGGGGAAGACGATCGGCCCGGCGAGCACCACGTCGGGGTCGGTGTGCAGGGAGACCACGATGGTGCCGCCGGCCAGCTCGCCGGCCCGGAAGCCTTCGCCGCCGGCCCGGGTGCGGAAGTCCATCAGCGTCTCGGCGATCTCCGCGCAGGTCAGCTCCTCGACGTCGCGGACCACCGGGATGAACAGCCCGGTGCCGACGTCGATGGTGACCCCCACGTGGGCCGCCTCGGCCAGCCGTACGCTGCCGCCGTCGCCGGGGGAGGCGAACAGCAACGGGTGGTCCTCGCGCAACCCGCCGATCGCCTTTACCAGCAGTTCCGGCAGGCCGATCAGGGTGCGGGTGGCGCGGGTGAGCTGCCGGGCCACGGCCAGAGCGGCGTCGGCGCGGACCTTGACCACGGCGAGCGCCGCCGGCACCTCCCGGTGCGACTCGGTGACCACGGCGGCCACCGCGCGCTGAGCGCGGGTGAGCTGGTGCACCGAGCGCGGGTCGTCGGCCTCCGGTCCGTCGCCGGCCGCGAGCGCGGCCGCCCCGGCCACCACCACCGGCTCGGCCGCCGCCGGGGCCGCCGTCCGGTCGGCCAGCAGCCGTTCCACATCGGTACGCCGCACCACCGCCTTGCCGAGCCCGCGCAGCTCGGTGCCGCCGATGCCGTGCGCGGCGGCCAGTTCCCGGGCCGAGTCGGTGAGCACCGGGCCGCCGGAGTTCCCGTCCTCGGCCGGTGCGGCGGCGGCGGCGACGGCCTCGGCGAGGAAGCGCTGCCGGGCCTCCTCGCTGTCGAAGACGTACCCGATGACGTCGCCGGGGGCACACTCCTGACTGACGGCGGTGAGCCGGTGCAGCACGCCGGTGGCGTCGCTGAGCAGCTCCTCGGCCGCCTTGGAGGTCTCCACCTCGGCGATCGGGTCGCCGGACTTCACCTGCTCGCCGTCCTCGGCCAGCCAGTCGGTGAGCACGTACGACGTGTCGTTGTTGTTGAGCTTGGGGACGACCAGGTCAGTCACCGCTGACGACCTCCTTCACGGCCCGGTGGATGTCGGTGTCCTGCACCAGCACGGTGCGTTCGAGGTGGGCGGCGGTGGGGATGACGCGGTCGGCGGAGTGGACCAGCCGCACCGGCGCCCGCAGCGTCCCCCACAGCCGGGCGTGCACGGCCTGCGCCAGTTCCGCGCCCCAGGTGCCGCCGGCGGTGCTCTCCTCGGCGGCCACCACCCGGCCGGCGCGGGCGATCGGCGGCAGCAGCGTGTCCACGTCCAGCGGCCACAGCCGGGACGGCACCAGCACCTGGCAGACGATGTCGTCGCGGAGCAGCAGCTCCCGGGCCACCGCCACGGCCCGGCCGGCCAGCCCGCCGGGGACCACCAGCACGCAGTCGCTCTGCTCCGGGTCGTCCACCCAGACCCGGGCGACACCGCCGTCGGGGCCGATCAGGTCGTAGCGGAACAGGTCGTCGACGACGCCGTCGGCGTACATCCGGGTGGTGTAGAGGACCTTGTCCTCGAAGAGCAGCCCCGGCCGGCCGGCGGCGAGCATCCCGGCGAGCACCGCCCGGTTGTCGTGGAACGGGGAGACCTCGTGCAGGGTCAGGCCGGGGATGCCGACGAAGTGCTTCTGCGGGCTCTGGCTGTGCGTCGGACCGTACCCGCGGTTGCCGCCGGTGGGGCAGCGGACCACCAGCCGCATCGGCACCCGCCGCCCGTACATGGCGGTGGACTTGCTGGCGAAGTTGAGGATCTGGTCGAAGGCCAGCGCCACGAAGTCGCTGAACATGATCTCGACGATGGCGCTCTGCCCGGCCAGGGCCAGCCCGCCGGCCATCCCGACGATGCCGCCCTCGCTCAGCGGCGTGGACAGCACCCGGTCCGGCCAGCGCCCGGACAGCCCCCGGGTCACCTTGAACGCCCCGCCGTACGGGTCGACCAGGTCCTCCCCGAGCAGGGTCAGCCCCGGGTCGTCGGCCATCAGCGCGCGCAGCGCCTGGTTGAGGTTCTCCACCACCCGCTCAGCCACGGTGGTCCTCCTCCCAGCGGCTCGCCGGCCGTCCGGCGACCTCCCGGACCACCTGCGCCACGTACGCCCGCTGCCGTTGGTCGTGCGCCGCGAACTGCTCCGGGAAGGCCGCCGCGTAGCGGGCGTACCAGTCGTTCGCCTTCGCGTGCGCGATCTCCTCCGGGCGGCGGCTGTCGTCGCCCTTGCTGTGCGGCCCCACCCGGTGGGTCAGCAGCTCCACCACGTACGGCGTGGACCGCTCCCGGACCCGGTGCAGCGCCGGCGCCAGCGCGGCCCGGACCACCCCGGTGTCGGTCGAGGAGACCAGCAGGTGGTCCACGCCGAACGCCCGGGCGCGGCCGGCGATGGTGCCGGCGAGCTGGGCGGTGGTCGGGGTGGACTGGGCGATGCCGTTGTTCTCCACCACCAGCACCAGCGGCAGCCCCCACAGCGCGGCCATGTTCAGCGCCTCGTAGACCGCCCCCTCACCCCAGGTGCCGTCGCCCAGGTAGACCAGCGCCAGGCGCCCCGGCTCGGCCCGCTTGAGGTGCAGGGCCGCCCCGGCGGCCACCGGCACGCTCTCGCCCTGCACCCCGGTCGACAGGTAGCGGTCGCGCAGGATGTGCTGGCTGCCGCCGACCCCGTGGCAGACCGCGCCCTCGCGCCCCATCACCTCGGCGAGCAGGCCGTGCGGGTCGCCGAACCGGGCCAGGTAGTGCCCGTGGCCGCGGTGGTTGCTGAACACGAAGTCGCCGTCGGTGAGCAGCGGGCGCAGCGCCACCGGCACGTACTCCTGCCCGAGGCAGGTGTGCGTGGTGCCGTGCAGCTCGCCCCGGGCGAACATGTCCAGCAGGGCCAGCTCGAAATGGCGGATCAGCAGCAGCAGGTCCAGGTCGGCGTCGGCGAGCCGGGTCGGCGCGGTCGGCGGCGCCTCCGTACGGGTGGCGGTCACCGGGGCACCCCGTCCAGCTCGGCGGCGACCAGGTCGACCAGTTCGCCGACCACGGTCACCGCCAGGTAGGCCCGCAGGTCCAGCCGGACCCCAAGGTCGTCCTCGATCGCGGCGAGCAGCCGCAGCGCCTCCAGGCTGGTCCAGTTTGCCAGCGTCTCGAACCGGACGTCAGGCGAGATCCGCTCCGCCGGGACGTCCGCGACCTGCTCGATGAGGTCCGCGACGGTGGTGAACACCTCAGGCACGGACGTCTCCCTCCTCCAGGGTGATCCACGCCGGCAGCAGCCGGGGCGGGGGTTGCAGCGGCAGCACGTGCCGGGTCGTACCGTCCTCTTCGGACGCCGCGACGAAGCCGGCGGCGGGCCACACGGCCGCGCCGGGCCGGTTGCGGGCGGTGGGCCGGAACAGCGCCTCCAGCCGGGCCGTGCCGGCCGCGCGGGCCAGCTCCACCACCCGGTGCAGCACCGCCTGCTCGATGCCCCGGGAGAACACCCGGCAGCTCAGCACGAAGTTCTCGATCACCCAGCCGTCCGGGTCGCCCCGGTCCAGCCACACCCCGCCGACCAGCCCCTCGTTGCCGAACCGGTCCGTCACCTCGACGGCGAGCACCAGGTGGTCGGGGGAGTCGGCGCGCTGCCGGGTCTGCGCCTCGGTGTGCGCCCGGTCGGTCATGGTGAACTGGTTGGTCCGCAGCCCGAGCTGCGCCAGCCGGGGCAGGCTGAGCTCGTCCACCGGGCGGACGGCCACCCGCAGCTTCAGCTCGTGCAGGTAGTCCTCGGCCGAGTGGAAGGTGGCGGCGAAGCGTTCCCGGCCGGCACGGGCCCGGTACAGCTCGGTGCGCGCCCGGTCGGTGGCGCCGGTGGCCAGCACGGTGAAGTGCCCCTCGGCCAGCAGCTTCGTCGAGAAGCCGGCCGGGTCGCCGGCCAGTTCCACCACCCGTACGCCAGGCAGCTCCCGCCGGACCAGCTCACACTCGAACGGGCTGTCGTCGGCGAAGACCACCCCGTCCAGGCCCAGGTTGAGCGTGCCGGCGAGCTGGCGCAGGTTCTCGTCCTTGCGTCCCCAGTTCACCGCCTGCGCGACGAAGTCGTCGGCGCGCAGCAGCAGGTCGGGGTGCTGGTCGAAGGCCTCGGCCACCACGTCCGGGTCGTTCTTGCTGCACACCGTGAGCAGCACGCCCTGCCGGCGCAACGCCAGCGCCCGCCGCTGCACGTCCCGGTGGCAGTTGCCCGGGTAGTCGGTGCCCAGCTTGATGCCGGCCAGCCCGTCGTCGCCGAGCACCCCCGCCCAGAGGGTGTTGTCCAGGTCCAGGGCGAGCACCTTCGCCGCCTTGCCGAGCACGGCCCGGCAGAAGGTGGCGGCCTCGTGGGCGTACCGGCGTTCCACCGTGGGCGTCCAGGCCATGCTGGCGAACCGGTACAGGCGCTCGTCGCGCACCGGGCCGTCGTGGTCCACCAGCAGCGTCTCCAGGTCCAGGGTGTACGTCCCGTCCCGGTCGCCCAGCTCCAGCAGCCGCCCGTTCAGCTCCCGCCAGATCCGGCCCAGCTCGGCCCGGCCGCGGAAGCTGACCAGGCTGCGGTGCTCCAACGGGGACAGCGGGACGGTGTGCAGCAGCAGCGCGCCGTCGCTGCGGGCGGCGTACCCGCTGACCGCGGCGGCCAGCACCGCCACCCGCTCGGTCAGCACGTCCCGCAGCCCGGCCAGGTCACCCGGGTCCCATTCGGGGGGCAGGAACCAGCCGTCGTGCAGCAGGCAGAGCGTCACGTCGGGCCGGAACTCCGCCAGCTCGGAGCGGGGGCCGCTGAGGTCGAGCACGAGCTGGTCGAAGCCGGAGACGTGCAGCTCGGCGGCGATGCCGATGCGCAGCAGCGCCACCCGCAGCAGCGGCTCGACGGTGCCCGGGGTGAACGTGCCGGTGACCGCGACCCGCAGCGGACGCAGCGGGAAGTCCGGGCTGGCCAGCTTCTCGGCCGGCACGTCGGCGAGCAGCCGCCCGGCGGCGGCGACCGTGGTCACCGCCGCGCCGTCCAGGTGGACCAGCCCGGGCGCCAGCTCCGGGTCCGGCGCCGCGTCCGGACGCCGCAGCCGGCGGATCCGGAGGAGCAGCTCCTCGACTCTCATCGCGTGTCCTTCCTCTCCCGCGCGTGCCGGCGGGGACGGGTTGGTCGACCGGGGGGCCGGTCGTCGGTCCGGGCGGGCGGTCAGACCCGCAGCAGGGTGCAGACCCAGTGCATGCCGCTGCCGGTGCTTGTCAGCGCCACCAGGTCGCCGTCGGCCAGCCCACCGGTGCTCAGGTGGTGCTCCAGCCCGATCAGCTGGTCGGCGCAGCCGACGTGGCCGTGGGCCAGGGCCAGCTCGACGTTGGTCCGCTCCAGCTCCACGCCGAGGTCCTTGGCCAGCTCGGCGAACTGCCGGACGTTGTCGTGGAAGTGCAGGAACCGGCGGACGTCGGCCAGTTCGACGCCGGCCCGGGCGCAGGCCGCCTCCACCACGCCCCGGTTGCGTTCCCGGATGGTGGCGACGAACTGGAACATCCGCCGTACGTCGCCGGCGAAGAACTCGTCGAGCCGGTCCGCCGGGTCGCCCACCCGGGGGGTCCCGGCGTCGGGGGTGAACGGCTGGGCCGTCCCGCCGGCCGGCATCCGCATGAAGCCGGCGTACCGGCCGTCGCTGATCGTCTCGGTGGCCAGCCAGCGGCACCGGTCGTGGTCGCGGACCAGCACCGCGGCCGCCGCGCCGTCGGAGAAGACGCTGGTGTTGATCTCCATCCGGTTCCAGTACGGCTCGCACACCCGGTTCGCGCCGATCAGCAGCGCCGTCCGGTACGCGGGGTGGGTGGCGAACCGGCCGGCCACCGTGTCGAACGCGGCCACCCCGCCGCCGCAGGCCTGGTTGAGCAGGACCGCCTCGGCCCGGTGCGCGCCGAGCCGGGCCTGGGTGTGCGCGGCCGGGTCCCAGTAGAGGTATTCGGCCAGGTCGGGGAGGGCCAGCACGACCAGGTCCACGTCGGCGGCGGACACCCCGGCCCGGTCCAGCGCGGTGCCGCCGGCCACCACTGCCAGGTCGGTCACCCCGACCCCGGCGCCGGCCCGGTGGAAGGCGCGGTACTCCCAGGAGCGCACCCGGTCCAGGTCGGTCGTGTACTCGGCGGCGGCCACCGCCACGTCGACCGGCTCGCCGAGGACGTGCGCCAGGGCGGCCACCCCGACGCCGACCGGCGGCGCCCCGCTCACCGGGCCACCGCCGCGGGCTCGCCGGCCGGCGCCGGTCCGGTCGCCCCGACCGTTGGTTCGACCCGGTCGGCGGCGGCCCCGACCTGGCCGCTTCCGGTGCGGGCGGCGCGGAGCCGGACCGCCGGGTCGGCGGGCACGACGGCGTCCAGCTCGGACAGGAAGCGGCGGGCCGTGCCGTTGCGGCCGGTGTCGGTCCAGCGGACCAGCACCTCGCCGGCCCCGGCCTCCCCGGCGCGGCGGGCCACCTCGCGCAGCACCGCCGCCTCCACGCCCTTGCCCAGTACCGGGCAGGAGAGCGAGAAGACGTCGACCGTCCACCGGTCGCCGGCCCGGTCGACGCCGACCAGCCCGGCCGTGCCGTAGTCACCGAGCCGGTCGCGGACCCGGACCGCCAGCAGGTCGCCGGCCCGGTCGGCCAGCGCGGCGGCCGGCGGGGCCGGGGCGAGGGCGAAGTCGTGCGCCCGGGCCACCAACTCGGCCACCGCCGCGACGCCGTCCGGCGCCACCGGCGCGTACTCGACGCGGACGTCCAGGCTGGCCACGAAGTCGTCGAGGGAGAGCCCGGCCGGTGCTTCGGCGGGCGCCGGTCGTCCCGGCGCGCCGCCGGTCCAGCGCCGGGCCGGGATCCGGTCGGTCAGCCCGGCCGCCCGTAGCTCGTCCGCCCAGGCGCGCGGATCGGCGCCCAGCTGCACCCGCCGCGGCCCGTCCCGGCCGGTCGAGCTGGCGCCCGCACCGGCTCCGGGCCCGTCGGACCCACCGTTGCCGGTGCTGGTCAGCGCCAGCTGCGCCACGGGCACGTCCAGCTCGGCGGCGATCTCGGCGAGCTGGTCGGGCAGCGGCCGGTCGTCGGTGACCCAGCCGTCCAACACGGTCAGCAGCTCCGGAGCGTCGGCGGTCGACCAGAAGCCGGCGCCGCCGGCCCGCAGCGCCAGGCGTACCCCGGCGGCGCGCAGCTCGCGCAGCGCCGGCAGCAGGTGCGCCGCCCCGGTCAGCCCGTCGCCGTCGAGCACCAGGGCCCGGCGGCCCGCGCCGAACCAGCAGCTCAGCAGCCCTGCCGCGGCGGCGCCGAGGGCGGCGAAGACCTCCTCGGTGTACGGGATCTTCGCGAACCGGAACAGCGCCGGGTGGTACGCGCGCCGGGCACCCACCGCCCGTACCGCCTCCTCGGCGTCGACGAGCAGCACCCACGGGTCGGCGGCCAGCCGCTCCCGCAGCCGTTCCCGGACGGCGGTCGCGGCGGCGGCCACCCCGTCGGCGTCCAGCGCGTCGCCCACCCCGCACGGCCGGGCGGGCGGGACGGCCGGCAGGACGTACGCCAGCAGGGCGCCGTGCCGGCGTGCGGCGGCGACGGCGGCCTCGGCGGCGGCGAGCAGTTCCGCCACCCATTCCGCGCCGGCCGGCCCCGGGTCGCCGGCCTCCTCGGGGCGTTGCGCCACCACGAGCACGTCGGGCCGGGTGGCGGCGAGGAAACCGTCGTCGGCCAGGCACTGCTGGACGACCTGGTTGAACGGGCCGATCGTGAAGGCGGCCGGCAGCCCGGCGTCGTGCAGCCCCAGTCCCAGGTACGGCACCAGCGGGTCCACGGTGTAGCTGGCCAGCAGCGCGACCCGCAGCACCGGGTCCGCGTTGCCCCGGGCGACGGCCTGCCAGCGGGTGCGCAGCGCGAACAGGTCGGTGCTCATCGCGCCTCCGTCCCCTTGGCCCGCAGCACGGTGCGCAGCTCCCCGACGCTGCGCACGTCGCGGATCTCCTCGAAGGCGAAGGAGAGCCCGTAGACCTCCTCCAGGGTCACCACCAGTTGCAGGTGCCGCAGGCTGGTCCAGGTGCCGATGGTCTGCGGCCCCGACTCGTCGGTCACCTCGGCCGGGTCGACCTCCAGCACCCCGGCCACCACCTCGCTGAGCGTCACTTCGCCACCACCGCGCGGTCGTCGGTCAGCTCGTCGGTGCCGGTCGGGGCGGGCAGCGGCGCCGGCCCGGCGGCGGCCTCGTCGTAGTCGGGCAGGTCGACCTCCATCCGGCGGATGCTCGGCGAGGCGAACCCGGCCACCGCGACGCCGATGCCGAGCACGCCGACGATGACGAAGATCAGGCCCATGCCGGCGCCCGGCCCGCTGCCGACCAGCCAGCCGAACAGCGGCACCCCCGGCCCGCCGTCGCGCATCATCGGCTCGAACCAGCGGTCCGCGGCGATACCGGCCAGCGCCGTGCCGCCCGGGTACGCCAGGTCCTCGATGAACTGCCGGGCGGCGAAGACGCGGCCCTGCTGGGCCGGTTCGACCTTCTCCTGCCAGACCGACTGGGCGTACCCGTCGATGAACGGAATGGCCAGGTGCAGGAAGAGCAGGGCGATCGCCCAGACGATGACGGTGTCGCCGATGCCGTAGATGATCCGGCCGAGGACGCTGAACACGAGGATGGCGATGAGCATCCGGCGGATCTTGTGCCGGGTGTTGGGCAGCACGGCGAGCAGGCCCGCGCCGGCCACACCCCCGACCGCGCCGATGGTCTGCACCAGGCCGACGGCGTTGGTGCTGCTGTCGGTGCGGGCCAGGATCTGCGGCACCAGCAGGGCGAAGCCGACCGCGGCGAGCACGTTGATGGCGAACAGGATCGCCTCCAGGCCGGTGAACGCCCGGCTGGCCAGGATGTAGCGGAACCCGTGGGTCGTGTCGGACCAGAAGCCGCCGTCGTCGTGCGTCGACCGGGGCACCGGCGGCAGTTTCACCAGCAGCACCGCGCCGATCGCCACCAGGTAGGAGATCGCGTCGATCAGCAGGATCGTCTTGATGTCCATCAGCCCGAGCAGCGCGGCGGCGAAGCCGGGGGCGAAGATCACCGGGATGGTCCGGACCGCGAACATCATCGCGTTGGCCCGCGGGTACTGGCCCTTCTCCATCATCACCGTGATGGTCGCCTGGTACGCCGGCAGCTGGAACGCGAGGAACGCGCCGGTGACCAGGTTGACCAGGTAGAGGTGCCAGACCTGCACCGAGTCGGTGAGGAAGAGCAGCAGCAGTACGCCGGTGGTGACCGCCGAGCCGATGTCGCTGAGCACGACGGTCAGCCGCCGGCTCCACCGGTCGACCAGCGCGCCGGCGATCGGGCTGAAGATGACGGTCGAACCGAACGCGAACGCCATCAGCAGGGTCAGGTCGAAGGCCCGGCCGGTGGCGTCCCACACCCAGATGCTCAGGGCGAAGTTCGTCATCCGGGTGCCCAGCGCCGACAGCAGCTGGCCGAACCAGATCGTGGTGAACCCGGCGAACCGGGACGGGCGTCGGAACGCCATGGGGATCCTCCTACTGCCGTGGCGGTTGCCCGTGGTCCCCGGCCAGCCGCAGCAGGCTGGTCCGGATGCCGTCGAGCAGGTGGTCAGCGGTGTCCGGCCGGAAGGCCGGGGTGGCGTAGCTGAGGTCGACGCGGAGCCCGGCGCCGCTGAGCGACCCGGTCACGTCGAACGGGAAGGGCCAGTGGCCGTCTGCGTCCTCGGTCGGCCCGAACGGGGCGGTGCACACGTCGAGGAGCTGGTTGGCCGGGGAGACGTCGTCGAAGCCGAAGCCGCCCATGTAGTTGACCGCGATCGCCGGTGGCGGCGTCGCGGCCAACCGCCCGCGGACCTCCGCGTCGGGGCAGAGGTACCGCAGCAGCCCGTAGCCGATGCCGTTGTCCGGGACCGGCCCGAGCTGGCGGATCACCGAGCGGACCGAGCGGGTCGGGTCGGCGGTGGTGGGCAGCTCCAGCCGCAGCGGGTAGAGCACCTGGAACCAGCCGGTGGTGCGGGTGACGTCCACGTCGTCGAAGAGCGGTTCCCGGCCGTGGCCGGTGGTCGCCACGGTGACCGCGCCGCCGGTACGCCCGGCGACCGTGTGCACCACCGCCCAGACCAGCAGGTCCCGTACGCTCGCGCGCAGCCGGCGGGCGGCGGCGTGCAGCCCCCGGGTGGCCGCCTCGTCGAGGGTGACGGAGGCCAGGCCGAGGTCGCCGAGGCGGAACGGCGCCGTCTCCGGTTCGTCGGCCAGCCGTCGCAGCACCCCGTCGTCGGCCTGCGCCAGCCAGAACGGCAGCTCGGCGCGGAGCCGCGCCGAGCCGGCGTACTCGGCGAGCCGGCCGGCCCAGCTCCGGTACGAGGTGGTCTTCGCCGGCAGGGCCGGCTCCTCGCCCCGTTCCAGTTGACCGCAGAGGGTCTCCAGGTCGGCCAGGAGCACGCCCCGGGAGACCGCGTCCACGACCAGGTGGTGGGCCACGATCAGCAGCCGGTCGGCCAGCTCCGGCCCGAGCCGGAAGTGCGCCACCCGGACCAGCGGGCCGGCGGTGAGGTCCAGCCCGGTCTGCGCCTCGGCGGCCAACGCCTCGACCGCCGCCTCCCGTTCCGCCACCGGCACGGCGGTGAGGTCGTGGCCGGCGAACGGGACCGCCTCGGCCGGGTCGGCGTGGTGCTGGCGCCAGCTTCCGTCCGGCTGCCGGGAGAGGCGCAGCCGCAGCGCGTCGTGCTGGGCGACCAGCCGTCGTACCGCCTCGCGGACCAGATCGGTGTCGAGCGGGCGGGCGAGCTGGAGGTAGTAGGGGTGGTTGAACAGGGCGGGCCGGGCCATGGTGGGGGCGACCAGGTCGGTGAACCAGCGCTGCGCCCCGGTCAGCGGGGCGTCGCCGCTCACCTCGCCCTGTTCGGCGTCGACCGTCGCAGTCTCGCCGAGGCTGGCGGCCAGCTCCGCGACCGTGGGGTACCGGACGAGCTGCCGGGGGGTGACGTCGATGCCGGCCTCGGCGCAGCGGGCGACGAGCTGCATGGCGAGCAGCGAGTCCCCGCCGACGGCGAAGAAGTCGTCGTGGATGCCGAGCTTGCCGGTCCGCAGCAGGTCGGACCAGATCGCGACCAGCCGGCGTTCCCGTTCGGTGCGGGGCGCGGCGGCGGCCCGGTCGGCCCGCCGCCGGTAGCCCTCGGCGACGGCGGCCCGCACGGCGGTCGCGTCGGCCAGCTCGGTGGCGACCTCGGCGAGCAGGTCGGTGGGGATCCGGTCGACCTGCCAGTCGGGCCGCGCACCGTCCATGATGGCCGGCCCGAAGCAGCCGGTCGGCGGGTCGAGCAGCCAGAGGTCGCGCAGCAGGTCCGGGGGGCCGGCGTCCGGATCGTAGGGCAGCGCCACGCCGTCGGGCGGGCCGGGCTCGGTCGCCGGGTGCAGGATCAGGGTGCCGGCGTCGGTGGGCGGCGTCGGGGCGTACCGGAGGATCCCGGCGGTGACCAGCGCGGCCAGCCCCGGGGCCTGCGGCGCCGCGGTGAGCAGCACCGCGCGCCCGGCCCGGGCCTGGGCCGCGAGCAGAGCCGCCAGCTCCGCCTGCCGATCGGCGGGCCCCGGGGGTACGACCAGCCGCCCGACCGCCGGATGGCGCAGCACCCGCCGCACCAGCACGGTGCCGGTCACCGCGGCCAGCTCCGGCGACCAGTCGTCCCCGGCGAAGAGCTCCGGCACCCGGTACCGGCGGGCCCACGCCTCTACCGTCACCACGTCGACGCCGGGCCGGCCGGCCTGGCTCTCCCGCAGCCGCGCGGTCAGGTCGGCGAAGAATCCCTCCCACGGCGCGGTCCGGTACCGGGGCGAGGCGGGGCAGACCAGCAGGGTCAGCGGGGCGGCAGTGCGGGCCCGGTAGGCGTCCAGCGCCGCCGCCAGCTCGGCGAGGAAGTCGCGCAGCCCGACGGTGGCCGCGCCGAGCGGGCCGGGGGGGACCCGGTCCTCCCAGCGCAGCAGCAGCACGTTGCGGTCCCGGGCGGCGGTGGCCAGGCCGGCCGCCGGGTCGCGCAGCAGCCGCAGCAGCGCGCCCGGCGGGAGCTGCCCGAGGGCGTACGGCAGGTCCAGCAGCTCGGACCAGAACCGGACGGTGTCCGGCAGCCCGGGCAGCGCCACCGTGCCGCCCACCACCAGGCGGGGGGCGGGCCGGCCGGTCGTCCGGGGTGCGGGCGCGGCCTGGCGGGCGCCGCCGACCGGCGCGTCCGGGCGGCGCAGCCCCTCGCCGAGCACCTGCCCGAGCCCGGTCAACAGCCGGACCATCCGGTCCGGGGTGAACAGGTCGGCGCTGTAGGCCAGGTCGGCGTGCAACTCCTCGCCCTGCCAGGTGAGGCTGAGGAAGAGGTCGAAGTCCACCCCGACGCTGGGCACGTCCACCGGGGACGCCGCCAGCCCCGGGAACTCCGGCAGGTCGTCCGCGCCGTCGATGACGTTGAGGACGCACTGGAACAGCGGGTGGTACGCGGTCTGCCGGGGCAGCCGCAGCGCCTCCACGATGGTCGCGAACGGCACCCCCTGGTGCCGGTACGCCTCCCGCGCGGTGCGGTACGCCCGGCCGACGAGCTGCCGGAAGGCGGGCCGGCCCGCCACGTCCACCCGCAGCGGCAGCAGGTCGGCGAAGCAGCCGACCAGCGGGGCCAACTCGGCGCGGTCCCGGCCGGCGGTGGGCACGCCCAGCACCAGGTCCGTCTGCCCGCTCTCCCGGTGCAGCAGGGCGGCGAAGCCGGCCAGCAGCACGGCGAACGGGGTGACCCCTTCGGCCCGGGCCAGCTCGCGGACCGCCGCGCCGAGCCCGGCGGGCAGCCCCTGCGACTGGTACCCGGCCACGTCGGAGCGTTCCTGCGGGCGGGCGTGGTCGGTGGGCAGCTCCAGCAGCGGCGGCGCGTCCCGCAGCCGGTCCCGCCAGTACGCCAGGTGCGGCTCGACGGCCGGGGAGGCCAGCCAGTCGCGCTGGTGACGGGCGTAGTCGGCGAACTGCGCGGGCAGCGGTGGCAGCTCCCCGCCGGCCCCGGTCACGTGGTACGCGTACCGGGCGGCGAGGTCGGCGAGCAGGACGCTCCACGAGGTGTTGTCGCAGACGATGTGGTGCATGCCGAGCAGCAGCTGGTGGCGTCCCTCGGGCAGCCGGACCAGGCGGGCCCGCAGCAGCGGGCCGGCGGCCAGGTCGTACCGGTGGGCGGCGTGCCCGGTGACCGCCCGGCGCAGCGCCCGGGCCTGCTTCGCCGCCGGCAGGTCGGTCAGGTCCAGCGGCTCCACCCACGGGTCGAGGTGCGGGTGGACCACCGGTTCCGGCTCGCCGCCCCCGTCCCGGAAGGTGGTGCGCAGCAGCTCGTGCCGGGCCACCACGTCGTCGAGCGCCCGGCGCAGGGCCGCCTCGTCGAGGTGGCCGCGCAGCTCCACGGCGGCGGTGGTGTTGTGCCGGACGACGTCGTCGCCGAGCTGGTCGAGTGCCCAGAGCCGGACCTGCGCCGAGGACGCCACGGCGAGTGTGCCCGGCGCGGCGGGGGAGAGCGGGGCGAGCGCGCTGCCGTCGTCGTCGGCGTCCAGCATCGCGGCGAGCTGGGCGACGGTCGGGTTGGTGAACAGGGTGTAGAGGGACACCTCCCGGTCGAATTCGGCCTGTACCTGGGACAGCAGGTGGGTGGCGAGCAGCGAGTGTCCACCCAGGCCGAAGAAGTCGCTGGTCACGCCGACCCGTTCGACGCCGAGCGCCGCGGCCCAGAGACCGGCCAGCCGCTCCTCGGTGGGGGTGCGGGGCGCCACGGTCTCCGCGTCGTCCGGCCCGGCGGCCCGGATCGGGGCGGGCCGGCTCCGCTCGGCGACCGCCGCCGGAGTGCTCAGCTCCTCGACCAGGTACACCGCCCGCTCGGGCCCGATCGGCGGGGCCAGCCCGGCGACCGGGACCGGGTCGTCGGCGGGCGGGTCCAGCGGCCAGACGTGGGCGAGGAAGCGGCGCAGCTCGTCCCACCCGCCCGGCACGGTCAGCGCGAGCAGTTCCGGGTGCTCCCGGCGCAGCGCCGCGACCGTCTCCGGTTCCGGGTCGAGGACCACCGTGGCGGCCGGGTCGGTGCCGGCGAGCGCGGCGGCGAGGCCGCCGGCCGGGCAGGCCCGGACCTCGTGGCCGGGCAGCGCGTCGGCGAGCCGGTCCGCCACTACCCGCTCGCCGTCGACCAGCACCAGCCGGCGGGGCTGGCCGACGGCCCGGCGCAGCTCGCGGAGCACGATGGTGCCGAGCGCGGCGAAGTACTCGGTGGTGTACGGCACGTGCCCGAGCTCGTCGGCCCGCCCGTCGCTGACCTCGCTCACCGGGTACGCGCCGGCGTGGTCGGCCGCCCAGACGGCGTGCACCCCCGGCGTCCGGGCGGCCAGCACCGCCAACCGGTCGTCCAGCCGGCCGGACAGCTCGGCGGCGCGCCGGTCGGCGAACGCCGGCGAGGCGGGGCAGACCACCAGCAGCAGCGGCGCCGCCGTCCGCCGCCGGTACGCCCCGACCGCCGCGGCCAGGTCGTCCATCGCCGCGTCGAGCGCCGCCGCACCGCCGGCCCCGTCCTGCCGGCGCAGCCAGTCCTCCCAGCGCAGCAGGCAGACCGTGGCGTCCGTCTCCGCCCCGGCGAGCAGGTGACCCACCAGTTGGCCGTAGCCGACCGGCTCCACCGCGGCGGGCATGCGCAGGAAGCGCAGCCAGAACTCCACCGGGTCGCGCAGCGGGTCGACGGTGAAGGTGGCCGCCAGCGAGATCCGCTGCCGGCCCAGCCCGGCCACCTGGGACAGTGGCCGGTCCGGGACGGCGGCCATCGCCCGCAGCAGTTCCGGCAGCCGGCCCACGGTCCGGGCGACCGTCTCGTCCAGGTACAGGTCGGCGTTGAAGTCGACCGCGCCCTCGATCCGGTCGCCCCGCCGGGTGAGGCTGACGAACAGGTCGAAGTCGGTGAGCCCGTTCTCCGCGGCCACCGGGGCGAAGGTGGCGCCGGCCGCCTGCCGCTCGTCCCCGCCGCCGTCGGTCATCGTGGCCAGCACCTGGAACAGCGGGTTCACGCTCGGGTCGCGGGGCGGCCGGACCTCCTCCACCACCCGCGCGTACGGGGCCTCCTGGTGCGCGTACGCCTCGCTGACTGTGCGGTGGACGCGCCGGACCAGGTCGCGGACGGTCGGGTCGCCGGCGACGTCGACCCGGAGCACCAGCATGTTGGCGAAGCAGCCGATCAGCGGCTCCAGCTCGGTGCTGCCCCGGCCGGCGGCCGGCATGCCGAGCAGCACGTCGTCCTGCCCGGTGGCCCGGTGCAGCAGGGCGGCCAGCCCGGCCAGGGCGACCGCGTTGACCGTCGCGCCCGCCCCGCGGGCCAGCCCGTCGAGGGCGCCGGTGGCCTCGGCGTCCACCGTGAACGGCAGGGACCGGCCGCGATGGGTCTGCACGGGCGGGCGCGGCCGGTCCGGCGGCAGCGTCGAGCGGGCCGGCGCGCCGGCCAGCCGCTCCCGCCAGTGCCCCAGGTGCCCGGCGAGCGCCCGCTCGGCCGCCGGCTGCCGTCGGGCGGCGACGTGATCGACGAAGCGGACCGGCAGGGCGGGCACCTCCGCCGGCACGCCGGCGGCGAACTCGCCGTACCAGCGGACCAGTTCGTCCCGGAACAGCCCGGCCGACCAGGCGTCGAAGATGATGTGGTGCACGGTCACCAGCAGCAGGTGCTCGTCGTCGGCGAGCGCCAGCAGGCGGACCGCGAGCAGCGGGCCGGCGGTGAGGTCGAACCGGACGGCCGCGTGCGCGGCGATCTCCCGGTCGGCCGCCGCCCGCCGCTCCGCCGCCGGCAGCGCGCGCAGGTCGACCACCGGCAGCGGCACCTCCGGGGCGTCCCGGACCCGCTGGGTGACCATCCCGTCGGCCTCGGCGAAGACGATCCGCAGCGCGTCGTGCCGGGCGACCACCGCGCCGACCGCCCGGTGCAGGGCCGGCACGTCCAGCGGGCCGGTGATCCGCTCGGCGAAGGGGACGTTGTAGACCGGGGTGCCGGGCTCCAGCCGGTCGAGGAACCAGAGCTGCTCCTGGGTGAACGAGAGCGGACGGGGCGCGGCGGGGTCCGGGCGGTCGGCCCGCGCCCGGCGCAGCCGCAGGGCCAGCAGCTCCCGCTGCTCCGGGGTGAGGTCGGCGAGGTCGGGGTGCAGGTCCTGGGTCATGGGGTGGCCCCTTCGGCGTACGCGCGGGCGGCGGTGCCGGGTCGGGTCGCCGGTCCACCGGTCAGCAGGCGGGTCAACGGGGGAGGCGAGTCGTGCAGGTACAGGTGGCCGCCGGGGACGACGGTCAGCGAGAACGAGACCCCGGTGCAGGCGGCCCAGCCGGCCACCTCGTCCGGGTCGACGAGCGGGTCGTCGGCCGCCGCCACCGCGTCCACGGGCAGCGGCAGCGGCTCGGGTGTCCCGGGCCGGTACGACGCCACCACCGACAGGTCGGCCCGCACGGTGGGCAGGATCAGCCCCAGCAGGGCGGGGTCGGCGAGCAGTTCGTCGGGTATCCCGCCGAGGTCGCGCAGCCAGGCGGTCAGGGTGCCGTCGTCGAGGGCGTGCGCCGCGCCGACGGACGCGGTGCGGTGCGGCGGGCGGGCCGCGGAGACCACCAGGCGCTGCGGCGCCGGGCCGCCCCGGGCGACCAGCCGGCGGGCCACCTCGTACCCGATCAGGCCGCCCATGCTGTGCCCGAAGAGCGCATACGGCGCCGGCACCCGCTCGGCGATCGCCTCCACCAGCGGCGGTGCCAGCCCGTCCATCGTGGTCAGCGGCGGCTCGGCGAGTCGCCGCTCCCGGCCGGGCAGCTGCGCGGTCCACACCTCCACCTCGTCGCCGAGCAGCGCGGACCACGGCCGGTACGCGCCGGCCCCCGCACCCGCGTACGGCAGGCACACCAGCCGGAGCCGGGCGGCCGGGCGGGGCACGGCGCAGCTCAGCCAGGCGGCGGCCCCGGTCGGTCGGTCGGCGGTCGTCGGTGGCGGTGGCATGGGTACCCCGTTTCTGCTCAGCACGGCGACGAGGCGTGGGGTCGCCATGCCCGCACACGCTAGGAACGGCCCGTGACGGCGGTCTTAGTGCCGGATGAGGGTTTGCTGCGGTGTCCGCTTCGGCCCGGGTTCGGGTCGCGCCTTGACCGACCGGCCCACCCGGCTCGGGCCGGACGCCCGATGGAGGCGGCTCTATCCCTTCTAGAGGGTGGGACGAAGTCTTTTCCCACGGGGGTTCACAACATGGAAATGAATCGACGCACGATGCTGCGCGGGGCCGCCCTGGCCGGGGCCGCGGCGGTGACCGGCCTGGCCGGCGGGCTGGCCGGGACGGCGCCGGCGAGCGCGGCCGACACCACCGAGGTGGTCAACGGGCCGTGGCTGGTCAGCGCCGCGGGCGTGTTCCAGATCGAGCCGGGCCACACCACGCCGAAGCTGCTGTTCTCCCAGGGCGACGACGCCACCGCCTCGCCCGACGGCCGGTACGTGGCCTTCCGCAACAACTCCTACATCCCCGGCCAGCCGCGCCCGGCCGCCGTGGCGCTCTGGGACCGGGTCACCGGGGAGACCCTGCCGCTGGTGGCGGGGGAGGAGGGCGTCTACTGGGAGAGCCCGACCTGGTCGCCGGACGGCACCGAGCTCGCCCTGGTCCGCAACCACGACACCCTGGTGACGGTCGACGTGGCCACCGGCGCCATCCGGGTGCTCGTGCAGGGGCACTACATGGTGCGGCCGAACTGGTCCCGGGACGGCTCAATGATCGTCACCCGATGGCACAGCCGCTCGGAGGGTCCGCAGCTGAAGACGCTGACCCTGGCCACCGGGAAGCTGCGGCGGATCTACCTGCCGGAGGCGGCCGGTGAGAACTTCGACTGGCCGGTCTTCATGCCGAACTCGGAGCGGGTGGTGTTCTGCACCAACCGCTGGACCCGGGACACCGACGTGCCCAGCGGCGCGGCGCTGGCCTCGGTCCGGATCGACGGGACCGGGCTGAAGCGGCTCACCGACACCCCGCGGCTCTACCTGTCGCCGGTGTTCTCTCCGGACGGCCGCTACTGCGCGGCGCTGTCCGTGCCGCCGACCAACGAGTACCCGGACGGCGGCAACATCATCGTCTCCACCAGCGGCTTCGGTGAGCCGTGGTGGATCCCCGGCGACGAGTACGACGACAGCAGCCGGCTGGACTGGGCGCGCGCCCTCTGACCTGATCCACCCTCCGACGCGGCGGCCGGCTTCCGGCCGCCGCGTCGGCGTCTCCGGACACCGTCGCGCCGATCGCGACCTTGGACGTCGTGCGATGCGAGGCTGGACGCCAGGACGGTCGCCGGGGACGTTGGGGAGGGTGCGATGCCGGAGCCACCGGCCGGAGGGACGTGGCGTGGCGCGCAGGCGCACGGCCGCCGGGCCAACCGGCGCAGCTACCATGACGGCGCCAGGGTCAACGGGTACGTCGACGACCCGTACCACCGGATCCGCCGCGCGGTCGCGGCCCGGATGGTGGCCGAGGGCGTGACCGGGCGGCTGCCGGTGCTGGAGCTGGGTTGCGGCCCGCGCGGCATGCTCGACCCGGCGGACCTGCCGGTGCCGCTGGTCCTGGCGGACCTGGCGGAGACGGCGTTGCGCGACGCCCGGCGGGCCGCCGGGCCGGGTGCGCTGCCGGCCTGCCTGGACGCCACCCGCGGCCTGCCGTTCCGGGCGGGCAGTTTCGGCGGGCTGGTCACCGGTGAGCTGATCGAGCACGTGTACGACCCGGTGGCGCTGCTTCGCGAGTGCCACCGGGTGCTGGCGCCGGGCGGGCTGCTGGTGCTCACCACCCCCAACCTGGCCACCGTGCAGGACCGGGTGTCCTTTCTGCTCGGCCGCGCTCCGCGCCAGGTCGACCCGCTGCACCCCTACCTCTGGCTGCACATCCGGCCGTTCACCGCGTCGCTGCTGCGCCGGGTGCTCCGGCGGGCCGGGTTCGTGCCGCTGGCGATCCGCTCCAATCAGGTCGGCTGGCGGCTGCCCAGCGGCCGGTGGGTCACCTCCCGGCTGCTCGCCCGCGTGGCGCCGGGCCTCGGCGGTTCGCTGATCTGCGCGGCCCGCCGGGCCGCCGGGCCGCCGTCACCGACCGTCTCGGGGCAGCCGAACAGCGTGTGATCGTGATATTGACAAAGGGCTATCATGGGGAAATCGTCATCGACCGGGGGATGTCATGGCCCGCCTCTTGACCTGGGTCGTCAACAATCTCGACGCCTTCATCGGGCTGCTCCTGGCCTTGACCGTCGCCGTCCTCGGGCTGACCAGCACCGTCAGCCAGGAGGTGGTCAACAGCGCCATCCTGCTGATCCTCGCCCTGCTCGCCCAGGCGATGCTGCGGGACCGGCTGCGCCGGGAGACCGCCGAGCACCAGGTGCGGCACGTGCTCAACGACACCCGGGACCGGCTCACCGAGCTGGTGCCGCAGATGCGGGAGATCACCGGCCCGGAGGGCGCGCTGAACCGGGCCCGGGAGGCCATCGACAGCGTCTCGATGGTCCGGGTGCTCAACGGCACCGAGGTCGGGCAGGCGCTCGCCGAGGCCCGCCGGCACACCGACCGCTGGGACTTCAAGGGCGGCACCGGCACCTACACCCGGGCGGTCACCCTGCCGGAGTGCCTCGACCACGCCCGCCGGCGCAACGCCACCCTGCACTTCTCCATCGAGATCATCGACCCGACCGACGAGGGCGTCTGCGAGCGGTACGCGCGGTTCCGGCGCAGCCTGGCGCCGAACGCGCCGGGGGAGCGGTGGACCGTCGACCGCACCCGCAAGGAGTCCTTCGCGACCGTGCTGGCCGCCTGCTGGCACCTGCAGCGGTCCGGGCTGCTCACCATCGACGTGCGGCTCTCCCCACGGATGAGCACCTTCCGCTACGACCTCTCGTCGAGCTGCGTCATCATCACCCAGGAGAATCCGCAGACCCCGGCGCTGCGCATCGACCGCAAGGAGCTGTACTACAACCGGTACAACATCGAGCTGCAGTACAGCCGCGAGCAGAGCCGGCGGGTGCCGATCGAGGCCGCCGGGCAGGTCAAGCTCGACGACGAGCCGTCCGTGGAACAGGTCCGCCGGTTGTTCACCGCGCTCGGCCTGCCGCTGCCGCGCTCCTTCGGTGACCGCGAGGTCGCCGACATCGTGGGCAAGGCCATCCAGGCGAGGGACCCGTACGCATGATGACCTACGCCGAGCTGGAACGGGAGATCGACCGGGGCACCCGGCCGGAGCTGCTGCGCCGCTGGGTGCTCGACGTGCTCGACGACGTCGCGGACGGCCGCCGGCCGCTCCGCGCGGTCCGCCACCCGCTCGGCTTCACCTGCCTGCCGGTGGACCGCACCGGCTCCGACGGGATCTGCGTGCACGCCTGGCCGGCCGGCCCGCCGCCGGTCGAGCCGACCACCTCCGCCATGCACTCGCACAGTTGGGATCTGCTCAGCCACGTGCTGCACGGCCGGGTGCGCAACGAGCTGATCGAGGTGACCGACGCGCCCGCCGAACCGGTCTGGCGGGTGTACGAGGTGCGCAGCCGCGCGGACGTCGACGAGATGGCCGCGACCGATCGCCTCGTCACCGCGGTGACCGCCACGGTGGAGACGCACGAGGCCGGCGACTCGTACGCGCTGCGCGCCGGCGGGTTCCACACCTCCGAGGTGGACCCCGGGCAGCCGGCCGTGACGGTGGCGCTGGGGCGTACCACGCCGGGCGGCTGCGACCTGAGCCTCGGCGCGGTGGACGGGCGCAGCCACCGGGTGCGCCGGGACCGATGCGAAGCGGCGGAGACCGCACGGATGGCGCGGGAGATCGCGCGACTGGTGGCACGGGGCTGACACGGCTGGAGGAGCCATGGACGTGAAGCCGCTCGGAACCGGGCCGGACCTGCGCGAGGCGCACCGGTTCGCGGTCGACGCCGCACGCGCCGCCGGAAAGGTGCTGCGCGCCGGCATGAGAGGCGAGCTGCACGCCCGCGCCAAGAGCGCCTCCGGCGACCTGGTCACCGACCTGGACCTGGCCGCCGAGCGGTTGATCGTCGACCGGATCCGGGCCCGCTGGCCGGAACACGGCGTGATCGCCGAGGAGGGCGGCGAGTACGCCGCCGACGACGCCTGGGCGTGGCTGGTCGACCCCCTCGACGGCACCAACAACGTGGCGATCGGGCTGCCCGCGTACGTGGTCGGCATCGCGCTCTGCGAACGCGGCTCGCCGGTGCTCGGCGTGGTCCACGACCCGGTCGCCGGCCGCACCTGGTCGGCGGTGCGCGGGCAGGGCGCGTTCGTGCACGCGGCCGGGCCGTCCGGCCGGCCGCTGCGGGCGCCGCACCGGCCGGTGCCGTCCGCGCCGGTGCTGGCCTGGACCCAGGGTCACGAGGTACGCCGGGACGACAGCACCGCCCGGGCGTTGAAGGTGGTGCTGGACTCCACCGCCCGGCGGGTGCTGCAACTGTGGGCGCCGCTGCTGTCCTGGGTGATGCTGGCGCGGGGTGACATCGACGGCATCGTCGGCTACCGGCCGGAGGCCGTCGACCTGCCCGCCGGGATGCTGCTCGCCGCCGAGGCCGGGATGGTCGTCCGGGCCCTCGACGGCGGCTGCTTCGACGACCGGTACGGCTGCCCGGCCGAGCGGCGCAGCTTCGTCGCCGGGCCGCCGGAGAGCATCGACCGGCTCGTCAAGCTGGTCACCGCGGCCCAGTGGATCGAGCCGCAGGTCCGCCACCTCACCCCGATCAGCCTCACCACCGTCGGCTGGTGATGCCACGTACCTCCACCCCGAGCAGCCTACTCGAACACACGTTCGATCCGGCCGGCTGTCGCGTGTCTAGTCCTTCGTGCGGGACGGACGGGAAGCCATACTCCCGCTACGCGGAGCTTGGCTACGTCCGCCGTAAGGGCTGTCGGGAACGGAACGGCGCTCCTTTTTCGTGCGCTCAGGGTGCATGTCGCCCGGGGTCACTGGGGGGCGACCAGGGACGTTGATGCACAACTGTCCCGGCTCAGCACCGCACACAGGGCAGGGGCGGTACGACTCGACGGGCCCCGGATCGAGGTCCTTCGCCTGGGCCGCTCGGACGATCTCGTCGGCCGCGTGGTGTAGCTCGAGGTCCCGATGTCTCACGGCAGCCATGTGGATCCGCTGGAGCGCGCTTCGTGCCAGCTCCCCTGGGTCAGTCATCCAACCGACCTTCCCGCTATGCGCGCCGCCACACGCACCCCTGTTTGCCTGCGGAAACGCACGATACGGGCCGGCGTGGAAGCCCAAATAGGCCGATCATGTCAAGCGTCTGGTGGGACGCCACCGTCCCCACCAACCGGCGGGGACGGCAGAGAACCAGCAGGAAGCGGGTTGCCGAGCCGCTCGGCCACCAGGGCTCGCAGGTCGTCGCGGACCGCGTCGGCGTCCCAACCGCCGGATACGGCAGACGTTGTATCGCGTCCGGACGGCATGTCCGGCCTATGCGAGCTGCCAGCACGCCTTGACCTCAAGCTCGGCGAGCAGGCCGGTCACGAGCCCGGTCGGGGTGCGGCGCGGCTCGACCCGCCCGAACCTGCCCGCGAACGAGATGAGTGCCTGGTCCCCGACCTGCTGCCATCCGGCAACGTCTACGCTGGGACCAGCGGCCACCGCAACATGCGACTGTTGTCCAACCAGCCAGCCCATGCGGTGGCTGCGCTGCGCTTATCGGCCCGACCAAGATCCCGAACGGGCGGCTGCCGTACTAGGTGCAAGCGAACGCGATTCTGCGTCGGGGCGAGAAGGGCGGATCATGATCGCTACATGTTGCCGGGCACTGACTCGTTTCCTGTCCGCGGTCGGCCGATGAGCGCAGTCGCATTCCTCAACATCGCCATGCACGGGCACATCAACCCGACGCTGCCGGTCGCGGCCGAGCTTGTTCGTCGTGGCCACTCGGTCACCTACCACACGACGCCCGCCTACGCCGAGGAGATCGCGGCCACCGGCGCACGAGTGCTCCTCTACTCCGGGGATGACCAACCGCTCGCCGGCACGCCGCTCACGCTGATGGACCAGCTTGCGCGCACCGCCGTACGCGTGCTGCCCGCCGTCCTCACCGATCTGCGCGGTACCCGGCCCGATCTGATCGTGCACGACTCCCTCTGCCCGTGGGGGCCGGTGGCCGCCCGGGAACTCGACGTGCCGGCAGCGTCGTCGTTCACCACGTTCGCGTTCAACCGGCACCTGCCCAGCCCCACCCGCGGCTCCTGGGAGCTGCTCGCCGCGGCGGCGGCCCTGCCGCGCCACGCCGGGCGATACCTGAGGTCGCGCTGGGAGCTGCGCCGCCGGTACGACACGCGTGCGGTGCCCCTGATCGACCTGGCGAACATCCGTCAGCCGCTCAACCTGGTCTACACCTCGCGGGCGGTTCACCCCCAGGCTGACAGTTTCGACCAGTCCTACCGGTTCGTCGGACCGAGCGTCGGTGCCCGCCCAGCCGACTCGTCGTTCCCGGTCGATCGGCTGCGGGACCCGGTGCTGTACGCCTCAATGGGCACGTTGTTCGACGTCGGCCCGGGGCTGCTGCGCAGCTTCGCCGGCGCGCTCGCCCCGCTGGGTGGCACCGTGATCGTCTCCACCGGACACACCGACCCCGCCGCGCTCGGTCCGCTGCCGCCCAACGTGATCGCCCACCGCTCCGTACCGCAGCCGGAGGTGCTGGCCCGCGCAGCGCTGTTTGTCACCCACGGCGGGGTGAACAGCGTCAACGAGGCACTGTACGCCGGTGTCCCGATGCTGGTGGTCCCGCAGGGCGCTGACCAGCCGTTGGTGGCTTCCCACGTCGTCGAGCTCGGTGCCGGCCTCTCGATCCGCACCGAGGACGTCAACGTGGAGGTCGTGCGCGCCCTCGCCCAGCGCCTGCTCGACGAGCCCCGATTCCGGGCCGCCGCGAGCACCCTGCAGGTCGCCCAGCGTCAGGCAGGCGGCTATCCGCGCGCCGCCGACGAACTCGAGCGCTATCTGCAGCAGACCGGCCCGGTCACTCAGCCGGGCTCTGCCGATCTGCCACCGCAGGCCTGACGGATGTCCCCGGTCGTCGCCATCCTGCTGCTGTTCGCCGGGCTGTCCGAGGCCGCCGGGCGTCTCCTGCCCGTGGTGGCACGCCTGTCCAGCGCGTCGCACCCCAGGGTGGTCGGGTTGATGCTGCTCGGCGCCATGGTCGAGGGCGCGGTATTCGCGCTCTGGCCGCTGTCCGCGTGGACCCTTGCCGAGCTGGTGCTGCCCACCTCACCGTCCGACGAGGCCGCGCTGGTTTGGACACCAGGCCTGGCCGCCCCGCTGCTGCTTGCCGCAGTCCTCGCGTTCCCGCTGCTCGGGCCGCTGCTGCACCTGGTGCTCATGGTGGGAGTGGGGGCCGGCCTCGCCGGTGCGCTCGCCACGGTGGCCGGGCTCGGCTGGTGGGATGCCGCCGGCTGCGTAGCCATCACGGGAATCGGGCTTGGCCTCGCCGTCGAGGGCGTCCGCCGCCTGGTCGTAAGGCTCAGTACCACAAGAGCACCGGAGCCACTCACATGATCGAGTTTGCGCTCCTGCTGCTGATCGGCGGGATCGGACCGGTCCTGCTCGCCGAAGCTCTGCTCGCCCGCTACGAGGTGCTGGCCTATGCCGCAGGCTGGCGGACTCCCACCACCGCACTCCCCACGGGCATGCCCTACGCCCGTGGCGCCGACCCGGACCGCCCTCCGGACGCCTACCTGGTCTATCTGGACGGCATCGGGAAACGCCGCTTCCACGACACCCGCGACGGCGGCCGACTGGTCAAGTCCCTGATCACCGGAGCGCCGGAGCTCAGGGTGCTGGGTCAGGTGCAGCCCTACTCGCCGCTGGCCGATCCGCTCGCCGACCGGCCGGTATGGACGTGGCTGCGCCGCCACATCGGGCTGGTGCTGTTCCTGCACAACGTGATGCAGATCTTCGTCGCCGCCGACCGCCGGTACCGTCCCCTGTACAACCGCGCCGTCGGCTCGCAGATCGCCTATCAGCTCCGGCTCGCCGGTTACCGGCGCGACAGCGGTGTCCCCGTGGTAATGCTCAGTTACAGCGGCGGCGCCCAGGTCGCCACCGGCGCGGTGGACGAACTGTGGTCCCAGCTGCGCTCCCCGCTCTGGCTGATCACTCTCGGCGGATTCCACAATGGCGCCAACGACATCAGCCACGCCCAGCACCTCGACCGGCTCACCAGTGCCGGCGATCGGATTGAGCGAGTAGGCACCTGGATGTTCCCGCAGCGGTGGCGGCTGTTCCGCTGGAGCGGATGGAACCGGGCTGACCGCGACGGGAAGATCACGGTGCACCGGCTCGACCCGGCCACCCACGTCGGTCCGCGTAGCTACATCGGCCCGGAGGCCCGGCTACCCGATGGCCGTAGTCACCTCGACCGGACCGCCGACACCGTGATCGCGCTGATCCGGGATCGCCTCAGCGCGACTGCGGAAACCGACGGCCCGCGGCCATGAGCGGCTTGACCATGGCGCACAGCACGGACCGGTCATCGCCGTGCTGTGCGCCGGGAGGATGGATGCTGGGGGATCAGGCGGACCGAGCAAGTGACCGTCGCGATCATGCCTGGTAGTCGACCGACTCGTTCGCTGCACGCACCCCGCATGGGCGTCCGACGCACGACAGGGCCTCGGCCAGGGCCGGTCGCAGCAACTCGGCGTTCCGGCCGCCGTCCGATCGACTTCATCCGCTGAAGGGCCGAGTGCCCGGGTTAGCGGGCCGCTTGGATCCAGTCCTGGTAGTGCGTGGGTGCCAGGTGTGCGTCCGGGCCCGCGATGAGCACGTCGCCGGCGACGACCGCGAACATGCCGGCCCCGTCGTCGGTGACGACGGTCCGATTGTCCTGCTGTGCGGCCAGGGTGACCCTGCCGAGGTCGTCGAGGGCGAAGACGTCCGGGCCGGCGACGTTCCGAATGCCTTGCAGCGGCGTGCCGGTGGAGACGTCAACGACCGCGTCGACGACGTCCGCAGCGGCCATCGGCTGAATACGGGTAGCGGGCAGGCGAACGGTGGTGTCGTCGGAGGTCCAGGACAAGACCGCGTTCATGAATTCGAAGAACTGGGTGGCACGCACGATGGAGTACGGCGTGGGCCCCTGCCGGAGCAGTTCTTCCTGCAGGGTCTTGGCGCGGTAGTAGTCGAGCTGGGGCACCTGGTCCACACCGACGATCGAGAGGATCACCTGGTGACGGACGCCGGCACGCTCCCCGGCGGCCAGCAGGTTGGTCATGGAGGTACGGAAGAAGCCCAGGGAGGCCTCGTCGAAGGTCGGCGAGTTCGCGACGTTGACCACGACCTCCGCGCCCTCCAGCGCCTGGTCCAGGCCCTCTCCCGTGATCAGGTCGACGCCGGTCGACAGCGCCGCGGGAACGGCCTGGTGTCCGGCCGCGGTCAGCTTTTGGACCACCTGCGAGCCGATAAGTCCGGTACCGCCGATGACTGTGAGCTTCATGGCTCTCACCCCTCCACGGCGTGCCACAAGGCACGCCGGTTTCGTCGGGGCGTAACCCCCAACTCGGATACTTTCTGTCCGAGACAATAGTCGGATAGTCTTTGTCCGAGTCAATCGGGGGGTCGGATGAAGCTGTCAGGTGGGGTCGAGTGGGCACTGCACTGCTGCGTGGTGCTGACCACGGCGACGGAGCCCGTGCCGGCCGCCCGGCTCGCGGAACTGCATGACGTCTCCGGCAGCTACCTGGCCAAACAGCTGCAGGCACTCTCCCGCGCCGGCCTCGTGACCTCCGTCCAGGGCAAGGCGGGCGGATATGTCCTGACCAGGGCACCCGAACTGATCACCATCCTCGACGTCGTCGCAGCCGTCGACGGCGCTCAGCCCGCGTTCGTGTGCACCGAGATCCGCCAGCGCGGCCCCCTGGCGGCACCACAGGAGGCCTGCACCCGGCCGTGCCCGATTGCCCGCGCTATGGCCGGCGCCGACGCCGCCTGGCGCGCCGCCCTGCAAGCGATATCCATCGCGGACCTCGCCCGCAGTGTCGATGAGGACTACGGCCCTACCGCCCTCGCTGGCATCCGCACCTGGCTCAGCCCGAACGATGGCGATACCGCGATTGTCGAGCGCGGGTAGTCACGGAGGACGATGCCGCAGATCTCATCGGCGACGGAACTCACCAACCTCGGCTCGCCCGGCCGCGGGCAACTCCCCCCGATACGCCCCCGGCTCTCAGCGACGGTGGGCAACAGTCGGATTCAGCGGGACTGAAAGAACGGCCCCTGACCGCAATTCCTGCTGCTCAGGGGCCGTCTTTGCATCTGGTGGCGGGTAGACCGCCACCAGATGGCGAAGCACCCGACCAGCAGAGTGGCGCGACCCGTCCGGTTTGCACGACGATGTGATGTTCACCGAAGCCCGCCGAGCGCGATGCCGCTCACTCTCAGCCCTGAGGTTCCCAGTCCGGCCTACTCCTTGAGTGATCCCTTCATGCCGGGTACGGGACCGAGTTGCGTGCCGCAGACAGGGCGGCGGCCCACCAAGCGAGCTGGTCCAGCAGGGTTTTGGCATATCCGGGCGCCTCGGGGTCCAGCGGCCGACCGTCTTCCCACGCTGTGAAGTAGTTCGGGAAGGCCAGACCATCGCGGATTGTCACGGCGTGCAGTTCGGTGAGCACGTTCTCCAGGTGGAGGACAGCGTGGCGGCCGCCAGCTGGGCCGCCGTAGCTGACGAAAGCGACGAACTTCGGTGAAACTGCCGGCAACGACAGCGGGATCTCGGCGTCGGCGAGATCGACGACGTCGATGTCGAACCCGCCGTGCTCGCGCGCTTGGTCGGCGACCCAGGAGGCGACGACAGGCGCGAACCGGCCCTCTCGGACGCTCCCGACGATGATGACCAACTTGTGCTTCTCTCACTCATGCGCTCCACGGTCCACCGTTCGGACGATGGCAACCAGACCGAACGTAGGCTGGCCCCCGTGGGGCCACCCTGCGGGGCTCGAGGCGCTGGGGAGATCGCCGTAGACTCGGAACATGAGCACGCCGCTGGGCGACTTCATCCGTGCCAAGCGCGACAGCATCCAGCCAGACTCGTTCGGGCTGCCTGATCGTGGCCGCCGCCGGTCCCTTGGACTACGGCGCTCAGACCTCGCCACGCGTGCTGGGATCAGCGTCGAATACCTCACCCGCATCGAGCAAGGACGTGACCGCAACCCGTCCCCTGCGGTGGTCAATGCACTTGCGGACGCCTTGAGCCTCGATGCCGCCGAGCGCAATCACCTGCGCCACCTCGCCAAAATCACCGGCGGAGCGTGCGCAGGGCGCGGGCGGCCGGTGCCACCCAACCGCCATGTCCGGCCGACCGTGTTGGCGACCCTCCAACTTCTTGAGCCCGGCATCGCATTCGTCACCAACCGCCTGGGAGACGTGCTCGCATACACGAGTGAGTTCGAGCTGCTGATGCGTGGGATCGGGCTGCTCGAGAGCGGGATGCCGAACCTGACGCGCTACGTGTTCACCGATCCGCGCGCCCGGACGTTCTTTCCAGACTGGGAGCAGGTGGCCGACGAACGAGCCTTCGACCTGTGGCTCGGGCCGTCTGCGGAGACCTCCGAATGGTTCAGGGCCGAGCGCGCCCCCCTGGCCGGAAAGGAGTTCACCCGACGACTCAACCGCCACCTGCCCCCACCGCACGTCCCGCTGCGGCTCAACCACCCCATCGCGCACGAGCTTCGGTGGCAGCGGGAGAAGCTCGAGTTGCCGAGAACCGACGCGCAGGAGTTGGTCGTTCTCCTGCCCGCCGACGACACGACGGCGCGGGCCATGGAGCGGCTGCGCCGCCAACCCGACCGCATCCTTCGCGCGGTCACTTAGCTCATGGCATCGGCCCTACCGCCCACAATCCGCTACCGACTGGCCCGTGCCGCAATCGTGAGGGGCAGGCACGGCCCGTCAGGCCAGCGATCCCGAGCTGCTGACGGGAGCGAGCCTCGGCCGATGCCAGCAGCACAGCAGAGAAGGACAGCAACGCCCATTATCGACGTCGGGCTCCGCAAGGGGGTTCAGGGTTCGAGTCCCTGGCGGCCCACTCTTCACCGCCGCTGAGCTGCGACAAACGCCGCGAAGAGATCATCGGGCACCTGGCCCCCGGTACCGACAGATGGGGCGGCGCGAACGGCGGCGGCATTTTCTGGCGAGATTGGCGTTGCCACGTCGGACCTCAGCATTATGGTCGGTGAATGATCAATGGTGCTCATGTGATCATCTACAGCCGCGACCCAGAGGCGGACCGCGCCTTCTTCCGGGACACGCTCGGCTACCACCACGTCGACGCCGGCCATGGCTGGCTCATCTTCAAGCTCCCGCCGGCCGAGCTCGCCATGCACCCGACCGAGGGCGAGCCGGCCCACGAACTCTTCCTCATGTGCGACGACGTCGCGGCGACCATGGCCGACCTGGCCGCGAAGGGCGTCGAGTTCACGATCCCGGTCACCGAGGAGCGGTGGGGGCTGCGCACCGCGCTGCGGCTGCCCGGCGGCGGCGAACTCGGTCTCTACGAACCCCGCCACCCGGTTGCAATCTGACGCGCCGGCCTGGCGCCTCGCCCAGGCGTCTGGCACCGGTGAGGGCGCCACCCCGGTCTGAGGGCCGCCGTCGGCGCAGGCTCAGGGCACGCGACGCACGGCGTGCTCTGGTGCCAGGGGCGACTCACCCGACCGGAGTGTTAAGGACTCCTTGACGCCTCTTACTCGATCGTGCAGTGGCCGCAGGCCGTTCGGCGGGCGTCCCGTCCTCGGGCGGGGCTCCGGTCGGGAATGAGCATTCAGTTGGGGGTGTAGCCGAGGAGGCGGGAGTTCTTGACGGTGGCGGGTTCGGTGACCTGGGCCTTGATGGTGCGGTCGGGGTTGAGCAGGGTGAGTTGGTTGGTGCCGTTCTTGGTCCGGACGAGGATGTCGCCGTTGGGTTGGAAGAGGATGGCGGTGATCGAACCGGTGACGGGCAGGGTGGCGTTGTGGCCGGTGCGGGTGTCGATGATGGTGTTGGCGAACAGGTCCCGGCCGATGTCGCCGTCGGGCTGGTCACCGGTGCGCTGGTTGACCGCGATCAGGCTGCCGTCCGGGGAGATGCTGTAAGGGTCACAGCTACGCCGCCGTTGCGGGTTCGCGGCACTGTTCGGGTCGCCGAAGACCGGCACGGTGCGGGCGTTGCCGCCATCGGCGTCAGCCGTGGCGATCTTGCAGGTACCCGTGGCGTATCCGAGGTGTTCTCCATCGGCGGACCACAGGAGATGGATCGCATCCTGGGGCTGGTGCGCCAACGGGGTGAAGTTGCCCGACGCGATGGTGACAATCCCCATGGCGACGTTGCCGCCAGCGACGCCCTTCGCGACGAGCAGGCGCTGGGAGTCGGGCGACCAGGCCGGTTCGTACCCGACGTCGATGCTGCCGCGTAGCACCGTGCGGCGGTGCTGCCCGTCGCGGTCGGCGACCACCACATTGCCGCTCTGGTCAACGAAGGCGATGCTGACGCCATCCGGGGACACGTTCGCCCCGTACGCACCCGCACTCGATACCGTCTCCACGCCAGACCTGGTCAACCGAAGCAGCCGATCAGAATCGGCGTAGTACAACCAACCCGGCAACCCCGCGATCGAACCCGCAACCGGCACCGCAGGCGACGGCGATGCGGCCGCCAGGGGCGGCGGCGATGAGACCGCCGGTACCGAGGACGGCGGTTGGCTTCCGGCGACGGCCTGGCCAGTGCCGCAGGCGGCGGGCAGCAGGGCTGCGGAGCCGGCCGCGAAGGCGGCGGTGGCTAGGAAAGTCCGGCGCGATGCTCCGCGAGGAAAGCGCGTTCATGACAAGCCCCGTTCTGAGGAAAAGGAGGGTAGGTCGCCGGCCGGGCGTCGTGCATGTCCTGTGCGCCCTCCAAGACGCGGCCTTGCTACCAGCCGGACGACAGGCCGTTCGGCTCTCTTTCGCTCGCCCGAACGGTGGATGCCCGACGAGGCATCCATTGCCGTCACTGTCGTTCATTCGGCCTTCTGGCGACCTCCGGCCGGCACCGGCCCACCACGACTGACAGCATCGGTGACAGCAACCGCCACGCACGACGGAGCGCGAGCCGGAATGCGACGAGACGACGACCAGAGCGAACGGCGCTCGTCAGACGGCCTCAGGCGTGGCGGATGGTTCTTGTAAGCGAGGCGCCAGCCTCCGAGCGATGCAGCGAGGAAGCAGCGAAAGCCCTGTTAGCGCCTGGGATCGGAGGACAACGGACGGCCGATGAGCTGCACGGGTCGACGCTTGCTAGCACTCGGCCGCACCCGTTGGTAAGCCGTACCCGGCTCCCCCCGACGGGGGTCACGGCCACCGAAGCCGAGCCTGGTGGCTAGCGACGGTGGAAGGAGTCGGCGACCGGGCGGTGCTCGGGTACTGATAGACCGCCGCCCGTATGGCGGTTGCTGTGCGGCCCGAGGCATGTCCGGAACCCTTGCGAGTCGGTCCAAGCGCAGACGCCCCAGTACCGACCGTTGGCGCTCAGCAGCTCGACCGCCACCTGGTCCTGAAGGTCGCTCCCACCGATGGCGGTAACGGCGGCCGCGACGACTTCAGCGGCGTCTGATGAAGCGTTGGCGTCGGCCATCGCGGGCAGGAGCAGGAGAAGGCGTTCCTGGTCGCTGTGCTGCGGATCGGACTGGCGCGCCACCATCTGTCAACGGCGACGAAGCCTGTCCAACAGCGACCTTTGCTGCGGCAGTGGCGCGGGTGGTCCGCCAAGTGTGGAGATGAGATTGCCTGGCCACTTCTCGAACTTTGCGGTCAGATCCACTGCATGGTGAACGGTCAGCAACTGGCGGACGACGGAGACCGACCCACTCATGCCGATGGTGCCGGTAGCGGATTGGTTCTTCAACGCGGTGACGGCCTCGACGAGGTCGCCCTGGAGCTGTTCGGAGTTTCGCCAGGTGAACTCGAGCGGCCGGTTCGACGCGACGATCTTGCGGGCGTCGCCGAGCTTCTTCGCGAAGGCGGCGTCCTCGCCACCGGCGGCTTCCCGGTCGGGCCAGGCCCCGGCGAAGCTGTCGTAGGTCTTGCGATCGAACAACATGGTGTCGGCCGCGCCGAGGGTGGCGTCCACGGCAGCGCCCATCTCCTCGTTGAAGTACGGGAAATGCCACTGGTCGGGCGCCTCCACGATGCCGTCGAGCGAGATGAACAGTCCCGCGGTGATCTTCCTCGTGATGCTTCTCCAACTCAGTGGCTGAACGTTGCCGTCGACTACCAAGACAACGCAGGCCCGATCAACTCATCGGTCGCATCTGGATCGGCTCCGGCCAAGCCTAGAGGACCTCGACTTGGTGCATGCCCCCGTTTGCGGACGCCGGCCTCAAAGATGAGGGCGTTGACAGGACGAGCGCGGCGCGGCTGCGTGGGGGGGGCGGGTCAGCGCAGACGGGACAGGAAGGTCCGGACCTGTTCGCGGGCGCGGTTCGTGATTTCGGGGCCGTGGGTGAAGGCGGGCGACGACTCCTCCCGTCCATGATCGAAAGGCGATCGGGTGCAATCGTGCACGTGTCTTCGATCCAACGCCTCAAGCCGATGTACGAGGCGACCCTGGGGTATGCGGCCGCGAAGGCGGCGCTGACCGCGTACAGCAAGGGCCTGGCCAACGAGGTCGCGCCGCAGGGCGTCCGGGTCAACAGCGTGGCGCCCGGCTTCATCCAGACCACCGCCGCGGAAGCGCTGATCGACCGCATCGCCGCCGGGCAGGGCATCGACCGGGACGGCGCCCTCGGGCAGCTGATGGCCTCCCTGGGCGGGATTCCGCTGGGCCGCCCGGCGCAACCGGCCGAGGTGGCCGACCTGGTGGCCTTCCTGGTCTCCGACCGCGCCTCCGCGATCGTCGGCGCGGAACACGTCATCGACGGCGGCACCATCCCGACGGTCTGATCCGACACCGACCCTCCCATCCGGAAAGGACCCCGACCATGACCACCACAAACACGGCGCCGGCCATCATCCGCCGCTACTTCCAGCTCGCCAGCCAGGCGGACAAGGAGGACTTCTTCGCCCTGTTCACCGACGACGCCGTGGTCGAGGACGAGTCGACCGAGTACTGCGCCATCGACGCCATCCGCCGCTGGCGCAGCGACGTGCCGCTGGTGTCGTACGAGATCACCGATGTCGAGGACACCCCCACCGGCACCGTCGTGACCGCCACGATCAGCGGCGACTTCCCGGGCAGCCCGTTCGCCGGGCTCAGGTTCCACTTCGACGACTACGACGACACCCGGATCCGCAAGCTCCGCATCGCACCCTGACCAGCGGTGGCCGCCTGCGAACTGCCACATGGCCATCCCGACCGCCGGGCGTCGTAGACGGGCTGGTGTATTCATCGGGGGCGAGGGGCCTGGGGCACCCAGGGGGCACACGGCAGCGTGAAACGTCGTCAACGTCTCGGCAGCGACGTGCGCTGAGAAGGGGCCTGGCGGCTGCTCAGGTGGGTGTTGCCGCAGGCCCGGAGGCCGCCAGTCTCAGTTCCGCTTCAACGTTTGAGGACGCTCCTATTCGGCGCAAGATGGGTGCAGGTCTGACGAGCCGCTCGGCACTCCGGGTCACTGGCTCAATCCTTGCGGTGACTGAAGCGATCTTCCGTCGGGGAGTAAATGATCAGGTGGACGTCTGGGAGGTTTTCTGACGATGCCACCTATCCGCCGTAGGCGGCCGCGTTCTTCGGGTACCTCCTCAACCAGGGGTTGAGGGGCAGGTGGTCGATACACTGGCTCCCGCCGCTCGCACCATATTGGAGGGTCCATGGGAGAAGTCCCGGGAGGGGCGACGCCCGTCCCGCCAGCGCCGTCTGCGTCGGAGCGACGCGAACACCGCACGGCGATCCGGGCGGCGGTGCTGTCGTCCGTCATCGCCGGTGTCGCCGCTGTCGTGGCCGCCGTCGTCCCCGGCGTGTTCACCCTCCTCTCCTCCTCGGATGGCGCCCCGGCGTCCAGGGCGGACACGCCGAACCCGGCGAGAGGTGTACCGACCATGCCCGGAGTGGGGACCTTGAGCGAGAGCCCCCCTCCCTCCCCTCCGGGCGGGACAGCTTTCCCGCCGGCAGACAAGGTTCGATCGGCGGACCGGGGGGTGCGGTTGACCTACGTCAACCTCGACTCGGTCCCTGTTGAAGTGCTGAGCAGCAACAACGAGGCGAGCGCCTGGGTCAATTACGGCACCTCGAGGAAGGTGCTCTACGGGCTCAGTGGCGGTTTCTTCACGACGAAGCCCAGCATCGCCGCCTGGAAAGACGCTCCGCCCCCCACCCGGCAGCAGTGCGCCGATTTGATTTCCACACAAGGGACGGAAACCATCCCGGTCGCCGACGACAGCCGCTTCTGCGTCAAGACTGCGGCTGACCGGGTCGCCTACCTCGTCATCAAGAGGTTCGACAGGGCGAGCGGCACGTACTTGGCCGACGTGACGGTCTGGGAGACCCCCGAGGAATAGCCGGCGTCGGGAGATACCCCGGGGGATCGCCTACAGCGTCGGGGTGGCGACCCCCGACTTCCCGGCCGAGACGGTCGTCGATCTGCTCTCGCGCATCGCGTTGCGCCGCCACGGCGCGACCGACGTGCTGCGTGCCCTCAGCCGGGCAGAGCGGGCTCCCACGTCCATCGCCGCCCTCTAGCAGGGCAACGTACCCGGCAATGCTGTCGCCGTACCTGGTCGGGGAGAGGGCGCAGCGAGCGATGGCCAGGAGCAGCGCATCCTCGGAGTGCTGGTGCTGTATTGGTACGTCGACGATCCGGCGCAGGTCGAGGAGCTGGCCGCGATCGTGCGCCGAGCCGCCCCCACAGCTGCCCGCCGGGCACCTACTGTTGGTGTGGTTCCGTCAGCGCCCGGCGATGCCGTCGCCGGCGCCCGCGCCCCGGGACAGGTGGGCACCACCGCCGGTACGTGAGGGGGAGCGATGTCACGCGGGTGGACGGTCGTCGCGGGTGCTCTCGTGGCAGTTGTGGCTGCGGCGGGCTACCTCGCGGGCCTGGTGCCGGGCGACTCGGCTCGGGCGACGGTGGACCACTGCCACGTCACGTACGACCGGCAGGAGCAGCAGCACAGCCGGTGCGTGGGGCACTGGACCCGGGTTGGCCGCGTCGCTTCCGGACCGGTCCACGGCGTGCAGGTCAGCCCGCGATGGCAGGTCCTCACGGTGGACCCGGACGCGAACTTTGAGTGGGAGGTGGACGTGCCGCGGTCCGCGCGTCGGCAGGTCGCTCTGGCGCACCAGACGCGTGCCTACGTCGTACCCGGATTCGTGCCGGTCCTGCTGGCGGTCCTCAGCCTGGTGCCGGTGGGGTTTCTCGGCGGGACCGTGGTGTGGCGGCGACTCAGGCCGCGGACTACGGGGTGAGCAGCAGCGCCGCGACGGTAGCGGTGGTGGCCAGCGCGGCGAGGACCGCGCTGGTGACGACGAAGCGGCCGAGCGGCACCGCCACCCCGGCGGCGCGGCAGCGCTCGTACCAGATCAGGGTGGCCAGCGAGGCCCACGGCGTCGCGAGGGGGCCGACGTTGGTGCCGATCAGCAGGGCCAGGAGTTGGGTGTGGTTGGCCGGGGCGATGACCGCCTCACCGGCCACGTACGCGGGCAGGTTGTTGACCACGTTGGCGAAGAGCGCGCCGACCGCGCCGGCCCGCAGCGACCCCTCGGCGCCCGGGTCGCCGCCGATCAGCGCGCCCATCACCTCGTCGAGGCCGTGCCGGCCGATGGTCTGCACCACCAGGAACAGCCCGGTGACGAAGACCAGCAGCCGCCACGGGACCAGCGCCGGGCGGAGGCTGCGCCGGGCCCGGACGGCGAAGCCGGCCACCAGGATCGCGGCGGCCACCCCGGAGGCGAGTCCGATCTGGACGCCGGCCAGGATGCCGGCGACGAAGAGCAGGCAGGCAAGTAGCGCGGTGCGGTAGAGCACCGGGTCGGGCGGCACGTGCGGCGGCGGCGGGACGAACGGGTCGGCCCCGGCCCGGGCCGGCCGCCAGTACCACCACGAGAGCAGCAGCATGGTGATGACGATCGCGACCAGCTGCGGCCACCACATCCGGGCCGCCCAGGGCAGCGGCTCCAGCCCGATCCGGTCGCTGGCCAGGATGTTGGTCAGGTTGGACACCGGCAGCAGCAGGCTCGCCGTGTTGGCCAGCCATACCGTGGTCATCGCCAGCGGCGTCGGCGGCACGCCGAGCTTGCGGGCCAGCGCGATCATCACCGGGGTGAGCAGCACCGCGGTGGTGTCCAGGTTGAGCGCGATGGTGGTGACCGACGCGAAGGCGACACACAGCCAGAACAGCATCCGGTAACTGCCCCGCGCGGTGATCGCCACCCGCGCGGCGAGGGCGTCGAACACCCCGGCCACCGCGGTCAGCTCGGCCAGCACCACCACGGTGCCGAGAAAGACCAAAATCGGGATGATCCGGCGTACGGTGGCCTCGGCGTCCCGCTGCGGCAACAGTCCAGTGAGGACGCAGAGCGCCCCGACGACGGCGAGCCCGATCGCGATCCAGTCCAGGACGTGCAGCCGACCCCAGCGGGATCGGTCCGGCGCGGCGGACGGCGGCTCGCCGACAGTCTCCACGAAGCATGATCCTCGCATATGGCGGGCCGCCGGGGCGCGGCCGACGCGGCTGCCGAGGGTGTCCACGGATTGACGATGGGTGGCCATAATGATCCTGTGGCTGTAGGCGCGCACCCCACCCGGTCCGACCGCCCGATCGACTTCTTCATCAGCTACTCGCCCGCCGACGAGCGCTGGGCGACCTGGCTGGCGTGGGAGTTCGAGTCCGCCGGGTACCGCACCCTGCTCCAGGCGTGGGACTTCGTCGCCGGCACCAACTTCATCGACTTCATGGATCGGGGCGTCCGCGAGGCCGCCGTCGTGGTGGCCGTCCTCTCCGAGCGCTACCTGCACTCGACGTACGGGAAACTGGAGTGGCAGGCCGCGCTGCGCGCCGACCCGGACGGCACCGGCAACAAGCTGGTCACCGTCCGGGTGGAGGACTGCCCGATCGACGGCCTGCTGGCCACCATCACCTACGTCGACCTGGTCGGGGTCACCGACGCGGCGCAGGCCCGGGGGCGGGTGCTGGACCGGATCCGGGAGGCGCTCGACGGCCGGGCCAAGCCCGTCCTGCAACCGGCCTTCCCGCACCACCCCGCCGGGCCGGCCGGGGTGCTCGCCGAGCCGGCCGCGGGCGTGCCCGCGCCCCGCCGCTCCCGCCGTACGCCGATCAACCCGCCGCCGTTCCCGCCCGCGGCGCTGGCGCTGCCCGACGCCCGGTCCACCGTGACCGTGTTCCAGGTGGCCGGGCCGCGCTTCGGCCGGGGCATGATCTCCCCCGGCGCCCCGGTCACCCCGGGCGAGCTGCAGGAACACCTGATGGGCGACCTGACGCTGCTGATGAACGACGGCGTCCCCCGGCCGGACCTGCTGGTGGTGGCCGGCAACCTGACCGAGTCGGGCAGCCCGCGCGAGTTCTCCGACGCGCTGAGCTTCCTCACCGGGCTGCGGGTGCTGCTCGGGTTGGAGCCGCACCGGCTCGTCGTGGTGCCCGGCCCCCGGGACGTCACCATGGCCGCCAGCCGCGCGTACTTCGCCACCTGCGAGGCCGACGACGTCGACCCGCAGCCGCCGTACTGGCCGAAGTGGCGGCACTACGCCCGGCTCTTCGACGAGCTGTACCAGGGCCTGGAGGACCGGATCTTCGACAGCGAGCAGCCGTGGACGCTGTTCGCGGTGCCGGACCTGCGGGTCGTGGTGGCGGGGCTGAACTCCACCGTCGCGGTCACCCACCGCGAGGAGGACCGGTACGGCTTCCTCGGCGAGGCCCAGTCCACCTGGTTCGCCCAGCGCCTGCGGCACTACCAGCAGTCCGGCTGGCTGCGGCTGGGCGCCATGGCGCACGCACCCGGCCCGCGCACCCCGTACGCCGACGAGGTCGCCGTCGCGGACGGGACGACCCTGCGCGACCGCGGGCCGTTCAACCGGCTGGTCGGGCCGATGCTCAACCTGCTGCTCTCCGACGCCGCGCCGACCCGCGCGCCGGTCGACCCGGTGGTGCCGCTGTCCACCGCGTCCCGCGACGGCCGGGCGCAGGTGCTGCGGCTGGCCGCCGACGGGATGACCCGCTGGGTGCTCGGCCGCGACGACCGGCACGACGTGGGCGAGCCGACGGCGATGCGCTGGCCCCGGTCGGAGGCCACCTTCGGGGCGGCCGGCCCGGCCCAGGTGCCCGATCCGCGGCTGCCTACCGCCGCGGAGGGGCCGACCCAGGGCACGGCGGCGCCCGGCGTGCCGGCCGCCGCGCCGGCCGTGGTCGCGCCGGCGCCGCTCGAGCGGCTGCTGGACCGGCTGGCCGAGGTGTGCGAGGCGCGCTACGACCGGGTGCTGGTCCGCCGGGTGCCCGCCGACCCGCCACACCTGTTCGTCACCTACCGCGCCGACGGGGTGGTCCGGCAGCAGCGGGTCGGCGCGTACGTCGGCACGCCGAGCGCCGCCGACGTCGACGACTTCGCCCGGCGGGTGCACGCCACCGATCCGGACATCGCGTCCGAGCTGGTCTACGACGGCGACCGGATCGGCCGGGGGCTGGCCGAGGCGGCGCAGCGGCGCGGGGTGCGCGTGCTGCACCTGACCGAGTTCCAGGGCCTGCTGGACCTGCGCGAGTACGTCGCGGCGCAGACCGCCCGGTTGCAGGCCGACCGGCTCTACCCGCCGGGGCAGTACGTGCCGCAGCGCTACCGGCACCTGGTCGGCGCCGACCAGCGGGTCCGCGAGGACGTGGTGGACGAGCTGCTGGAGCTGATCTCCGCCCCGGACGGCCGGTTCGTGCTGGTGCTCGGCGACTTCGGGCGGGGCAAGACGTTCGCGCTGCGGGAGGTGGCCCGCCGGCTGCCGACCGCCGCGCCCGACCTGATCCCGATCCTGGTGGAGCTGCGCGCGCTGGACAAGGCGCACTCGGTGGACGGGCTGGTCGCCGCGCACCTGGCCAACCACGGCGAGCAGGTGATCGACCTCAAGGCGTTCCGCTACATGCTCCGGCAGGGCCGGATCGTGCTGCTCTTCGACGGGTTCGACGAGCTGGTGGCCCGGGTGACGTACGACCGGGCGGCGGACCACCTGGAGACGCTGCTCCAGGCGGCCGAGGGCAACGCCAAGATCGTGGTGAGCAGCCGGACCCAGCACTTCAAGACCAACTCGCAGGTGCTGACCGCGCTCGGCGAGCGGGTCGGGCTGCTGCCGCACCGCCGGGTGCTGGCCATCGAGGACTTCACCCCCGGCCAGATCGAGGCCTTCCTGCGCAACCGGTACGGCGGGGACGAGCAGGCCGCCCGCGACCGGATGGACCTCCTGGCCGGGGTGAAGGACCTGCTCGGCCTGTCCCGCAACCCGCGGATGCTGGGGTTCATCGCCAACCTCGACGAGGGCCGGCTGGCCGCGGTGGCCGGGGCCGGCGGCACGTTCAGCGCCGCGGCGCTCTACCGGGAGATCCTCGAGTCCTGGTTGGACTTCGAGGAGCGGCGTACCCAGGGGGTGCCGGGCGCGCCGGTGACGCTGCGCCGCCCCGAGCTGTGGGCGGCGGTGAGCCGGCTGGCGTTCCAGCTCTGGGAGAGCGGCGAGTCGTACCTGCGGCTGGCCGAGCTGGCCGATGCCGCCGGCCGGCTCACCGGGCTGGCGGAGTCGCGGCTGTCCGGGCCGCAGGCGATGCACGCGGTGGGCGCCGGCAGCCTGCTGGTGCGGACCGACGACGGGCTGTTCGGGTTCATCCACACCTCGGTGCTGGAATGGCTGGTCGCCGAGGGGATCGCCGCGCAGTTCAACCGGGGGGAGGACCCGTCCGCGCTGGCGGTGCGCCCGCTGTCGGCGCTGACCGTGGAGTTCCTCGGCGACCTGGCCGACCCGCGCCGGTGCACGGCCTGGACGGCCAGGGTGCTCGGCGACGAGGACGCCGGGGAGACGGTCCGGGCCAACGCGCTGCGGCTCAGCGCCCGGCTGCGGCTGCCCGACCGCGCCGACCTGCGGGGCGCCTCGCTGCGCGGGGAGGACCTGTCCCACCGGGAGCTGGCGCGGGCCGACCTGACCGCCGCCGACCTGACCGCCACCCGACTCGTCGCGACCAACCTCAGCGACGCCCGGCTGGAACACGCCCGGCTGCGCGGGGCGCGCCTGGACCAGGCCCGGCTCGTCCGCGCCGACCTGCGCGAGGCCGACCTGGCCGGGGCCCGGCTGTTCCGCACCGACCTGCGGGGCGCCCGGGTCACCGGCAGCCGCTGGCGGCGGGCCGCGCTGATCGACGTGGCCGCCGACGCGGCCCTGCTGCGCGCGCCGGAGCTGCGCGGCGCGGTGGTGGCGCCCGGCCGGCCGGTGGTGCCCGGTCTGGCCCCGCCGGCGGTGGGCGTCTCCTACGGCTTCGAGGTGGGCCGGCTGCCGGTGCCGGTGGCATACAGCCCGGACGGGGCGGTGCTCGCCGTCGGCAGCGACGACGGGGGCGTGCTGATCTGCGACACACTCACCGGCCTGCCGGTGCGCACCCTGCAGGGCCACCGGGGGCGGGTCTACGCCGTCCGTTTCGACGCCGCCTCGCACCAGCTGGTCACCGGTGCGGCCGACCTGACCGTACGGCTGTGGGACGCGGACCACGGCGACGTGCGGCACGTCATCGAGGACGTCTTCGCCGGCTGGGTCTGGCCGCTGCTCACCGACGGGGCGCGGGGCCGGTTGGTGGTCGGCGACGCGGCCGGCGTGGTCCGGCTCTACGACACCCGCAGTGCCCAGCTGCGGCACGAGTGGCCCGGCCACGCCGCACCGATCTGGGGCACCTCGTTCAGCCCGGACGGCCGGCGGATCGTGGTGGTGGACAGCGCCGGCGTGATCCGCGGCTGGGACGTCGCCTCGGGGGCGCTGGCGTTCCAGGTCCGCGAGCCGGAGGTGGTCTACCGGGTGGTGCACACCCCGGACGGTCGGTCCCTGGTCGCCGTCGGGCAGCACGGCCGGGTGTGGGTGCGCCGGGCCGTCGACGGGGAGCTGCTGCGCCAGCCGCGCGGCCACGAGGCCGACGTGTACGCCCTGGACGTGCACCCCGACGGCCGGCTGATGGCCACCGGGGACACCCACGGCGCGCTGCGGCTGTGGGAGGTGGACACCGGCCGCCCGGTACGGGTGCTGGGCCGGCAGCGCGGCGCGATCTACAGCGTCCGGTTCAACGGCGACGGCTCCCTGCTGGCCTCGTCCGCCAGCGACGGCGCCATCCAGCTCTGGGACACCGCCGACGGCCAGCCGCGACACGAGCTGACCCGGCACCGCGGCTCGGTCTGGCCGGTGGTCTGGCGGCCGGATCAGCAGCAGGTGGCGAGCAGCAGCAACGACGGCACCACCCGGCTCTGGGACGTCCGCACCGGCCAGTTGCAGCACACCCTGCGCGGGCACGGCCGGCGGGTCACCGCGCTCTCCTTCTCCGACGACGGCGAGGTGCTGGCCACCTGCGGCAACGACGGGGTGGTGCGGCTGTGGGAGCCGCGTACCGGCCGGTTGGTCCGGCAGCTCAGCAGCCCGGCGGACCGGCTGCTCTCGGCCGTCTTCTGCCCGGGCGAGCCGCTGCTCGCCGCGCCGAGCGGGGACGGCGGGGTGCACCTGTGGAACACCGACACCGGCGTGGACGAACGGGAGCTCAACGTGGACACCGACCACGTCTGGGCGGCCGCGTTCAGCCCGGACGGCGACGCGCTGGCCACCGCGAACGACGACGACACCGTCCGGCTGTGGTACCGGCGGACCGGCCGGCACTTCGCCACCCTCACCCCGCACCGCGGCCGGGTCCGGGCGGTGGCGTTCAGCCCGGACGGCGAGACCATCGCCACCGGCTGCGACGACCACCTGGTCCGGCTCTGGGACGCCGCCACCGCGACCTGCCGCGCCACGCTGGAGCAGCACACCGAACGGGTGTACGCGGTGGCCTTCAACGCCGACGGGACGTTGCTCGCCAGCGCCAGCAACGACGGCACGGCGGTGGTCTGGGACGCGCTCACCGGTGAGCGGCGCACGATGCTCACCGAGCACGCCGGCCGGCTCTGGTCCTGCGCGTTCAGCCCGAACGGCAACCTGCTGGCCACGGCGGGGGACGACCTGGCCATCCGGCTGTGGGACCCGGTCACGGGTCGGCTGCACGGCACCCTGGCCGCGCACACCCGGCGGGTCTGGTCGGTGGCGTTCAGCCCCGACAGCAGCCTGCTGGCCAGCGCCGGGGACGACGGCACGGTCCGGCTGTGGGACGTGGCCGACCCGGAGCACGCCCAGCTGCGGGCCACCCTGATCGGGCTGCCGGACGGCTGGGCGGCGGTCAGCCCCGACGGGCGGTACAAGCTGGACGGCGACCCGGGCGGTCAGTTCTGGCACGTCATCGGGACCTGCCGGTTCGAGGTGGGGGAGCTGGACCCGTACCTGACGCAGGTGCGCCGGCTGTCCGTGGACGCCCCGTTCTGACCGCCGGCCCGGCTGAATCGATCCGCACCGGATAGCCGGCATGCGCCGGTCGGGTGGGCGGACCATACAGTGACGAGGCCTCTGGCGCAGGCTCCCACCAGCACCGACAGCGGCACAGAAAGCCGGGCACGAGAACGCCGTGCGGCACATGTGGTAACACGAGAAGATGTTCCCAGGCTTCTCGAACGAACGGATCGCCGCCGGCGAATTGACGATCAATGTCTGCCACGGCGGCGACGGGCCGCCGCTGCTGCTGTTGCATGGATACCCGCAAACGCACGTGACGTGGCACCGGATCGCGCCAACACTCGCGAAGCGCTTCACGGTCATCTGCCCCGACCTGCGCGGCTACGGCGACAGTGACAAGCCACCAGGCGGTGACGACCACAGCGCCTACTCCAAACGCACCATGGCCCTCGACCAGGTCGAGGTGATGCGCTACCTCGGCTTCGAGCGGTTCGCCGTCGCCGGTCACGACCGTGGCGCCCGCGTGGCGCTACGACTCGCGCTCGACCATCCGGACGCGGTCTCGCACCTGGCGGTCCTGGATATCGTCCCAACCAAGACGATTTACGAAACGATCGACCAACAGCAGGCCACCACCGTGTGGCGCTACTTCTTCCTGATTCAACCTCAGGATCTGCCCGAACGCCTCATCGCCGGGGACCCACCCGGGTACCTGCACTGGACACTCAACGAGTGGTGCGGAACGCCGGGGGCACTCGACGAACAGGCGGTCGCCGAGTACGAGCGCTGCTTCGATCGAGCCACCATCCACGCCAGCTGCGAGGACTACCGGGCCGGCGCGACGATCGACCTCACACACGACCGCGCCGACGCTTCCCGCAAGCTCGCCTGCCCGACGCTGGCGCTGTGGAGCAAGCCCGGGATCGGCGGCGCCTACGACGTGACCGGCATCTGGCGCGAGCGCGCACCGCACTTCACCGGCCGGGCCCTCGACTGTGGGCACTTCCTCGCCGAGGAACGGCCACAGGAAACGGCCGGGGCCCTACGGTCATTCCTGTCCACCTGAGCCCGCGTCGGCCAATGGCTCCCGCCGCTGCCGGCCGTTTCGGCCCTGCTCGCCGACTGTAGCCGCACCCGGAAGCGGTCAGCCGGTCACGTCGAGGTTCCGGAACCGGCGCGAAACATTGACCTAACGCGATCCTAGTCGGAAGGATTCCTTACCGAGACGAGGGCGGCCCCGGACCGGCGGGGTACGGGTGACCGGCCCCCGTGGGGAGGCACGACATGAGATCGCGCAGGTACGCCGTACTCGTCGGGGCTGGCGCCCTGGCCGTGTCCCTGCTACCGGGCCCGCCCGCGGCGGCCGCGGACACCCAGACCGTCACCGTCAGCACCGACCGGCCGGTCTACCAGGCGGGCGAGGGCAGCCGGGTGCCGGTGGACGTGGCCGTGACCACCTCCGACGGGCGGCCGTTGGCCACGGCGACCACCGTCCGGTACGCCACGGGCGCCGGCACCGCGACGCCCGGCGTCGACTACGCCGCCGCGTCCGGCGTGCTCACCTTCCCGGCCGGCAGCCCGTCGGGCGCCATCCGCCGGTTCACCGTCACCCTGCACCGGGACCGGTCGGCGGAGACCGCCGAGGCCGTCCCGCTCACCCTCACCTCCGCCGGGGTCACCGTCGCGGCTCAGCCGACCGTTGTGGTCGACGCGCACGGTTTGCCGTACCTCGACCGCAGGTTGCCGGTGGAGCAGCGCGTCGCCGACCTGCTCGGCCGGATGACGCTGCCGGAAAAGATCGGCCAGATGACCCAGGCGGAACGGGCCGCCGTGGCCGACGACCCCACGGCGGTCGCCCGCTGGCAGCTCGGCTCGGTCCTCTCCGGCGGCGGCTCGACGCCCGCCAGCAACACGCCGGCCGCCTGGGTGGAGATGGTCAACGGCTTCCAGGCCCAGGCGCTGAGCACCCGGCTCCAGATCCCGATGATCTACGGCATCGACGCCGTGCACGGCCACGGCAACGTGTACGGCGCCACGATCTTCCCGCACAACGTCGGCCTCGGTGCCACCCGCGACCCGGCCCTGGTGGAGCGGGTCGGCCACGCCACCGCGACGGAGGTGCGCGCCACCGGCATCCCGTGGGACTTCGCGCCGTGTCTCTGCGTCTCCCGGGACGAGCGGTGGGGCCGCAGCTACGAGAGCTTCGGCGAGGACCCGGCGCTGGTGGTGCGGATGGAGACCGTCATCGACGGGCTCCAGGGCCGCCGGCCCGGCCAGCTCGACGACGGCGACCGGGTGCTGGCCACCGCCAAGCACTACGCCGGCGACGGCGACACCGACTACGACGAGGCCACCGCCGCCGCCAACGAGGGCCGGCCGTGGTGGGAGCAGAAGTATCCGATCGACCAGGGCGTCACGGTCACCGACCGGGCCCACTTCGCCCGGGTGGACCTCGCCCCGTACGTCCCGGCGGTGGGCTCCCACCACGTCGGCAGCGTGATGCCCTCGTTCTCCAGTGTGGACTGGACCGAGGACGGGCTGGGCAACCCGACCAAGATGCACGCCAACCGTGAGCTGATCACCGACGTGCTCAAGGGCCGGATGGGCTTCCGCGGCTTCCTCATCTCCGACTGGGAGGGCATCCACCAGATCCCGGACCCGGCCGAGCCGGCCAACACCGGGCTGACCGCCTACAAGGTCCGGGTCGGGGTCAACGCGGGCACCGACATGTTCATGGAGCCGTACAGCGCCGAGCAGTTCGAGCAGTTGCTGCTGGCGGAGGTCACCGCCGGGCGGGTCAGCCAGGCGCGGATCGACGACGCCGTGCGGCGGATCCTGGTCAAGAAGTTCGAGCTGGGCCTCTTCGAGCACCCGTACGCCTCGGCCGGGAACGTCGACCAGGTGGGCGGCGCGCAGCACCGGGCGATCGGCCGCGAGGCGGTGGCGAAGTCCCAGGTGCTGTTGAAGAACAGCGGCGGCGCGCTGCCGCTGCGGAAGGACGCCCGGGTGTACGTCGCCGGCCGCAACGCCGACGACATCGGCAACCAGGCGGGCGGCTGGACGATCGCCTGGCAGGGGGTGTCCGGCGACGCGATCCCCGGCACCACCATCCTCGAGGGCATCCGGGAGGTCGCGCCGCAGGCGCAGGTCACCTACAGCGCGGACGCCTCGGCGCCCACGGCCGGCGCCCAGGTGGGCGTCGTCGTGGTCGGTGAGACGCCGTACGCCGAGGGGTACGGCGACGTCGGCGGTCCGGAGTGCGGCTGGTGTTCTACGCCGCAGCAGGAGGAGAAGTCGCTGAGCCTGCAGCCGGGCGACCGGGCGGTGGTCGACAAGGTCTGCGCCGAGGTCCCCACCTGTGTCGTCCTGGTGGTCTCCGGCCGGCCGCAGCTGTTCACCGACCAGCTCGGCGAGATCGACGCGCTGGTGGCATCCTGGCTGCCGGGCAGCGAGGGCGCGGGCGTGGCGGACGTGCTCTTCGGCCGGCGTCCCTTCACCGGCCGGCTGCCGGTCACCTGGCCCGGCAGCGCGGCGCAGGTGCCGATCAACGTCGGCGACGCGGACTACCGGCCGCTGTACCCGTTCGGCTGGGGGCTGCGTACCGGCTCCACCCGGACGCTGCTGGCGGCCGTCGCCGCCGACCGGGCGGACCTGCGCGCGGCGCTGGCCGTCGGCAACTGGAACCCCGACGGCTCGCTGCGCAACGCCACCGAGGTGCTCCGGCTGCTCGGCCGGCCGCTGGGATCCGGGCCCGGCGACGCGGCGCTGACCGACGCGATTCTCGCGGTGGCCCGGGACGCCGCCCAGGCCGCGGTCGTCGGGGGCCGGGCGCCGGCCGACTGGGCGGCGCTGATCGCCGACGCCGAGCACGCGCAGCTCAGCGGGGACCCGGTGCGGGCGTTCACTCTGCTCGTCCGCGTCGCCGCCTGATTTCGGAACGGAGGCGAGGGGCGGCGGTCGACCCTGGACGGTCGACCGCCGCCCCTCGTGCGTCCGGCCGGGGCGCTGGGCTTCACCGCCACCCTGTCGTCGGTGCCGCAGGAGACGTACACCGGGTTCCGGGCCGGCGGCTACGACCGGCGGGTGGACCTGCTGCACGACACCGACGGCGACGCCTGGATCGGCGACCCCACCTCGGCGCCCATGCCGTACGCCGGGCTGACCGCCGGCGCGGGTGACTTCATCCGCGGCGGCGCCGGGGCGGACAACATCCACGGCGGCTTCGGCGACGACGTCGCCAACGGCGACAGCGGCGGCGACGAACTGTTCGGCTCGGAGGGCGCCGACGTGCTGTGGGGCGGCAAGGGCTGCGACCCGGTGCTCGACGCGGCCGAGCCGCAGTGCCAGGTCGACGGCGTCTTCAGCGCCGCCGCCCGGGTGGACCGCGACCAGTACGTGGATCACCTGTTCGGCGGGGCCGGAACGACCAGCGGACCGGCGGCGGACGCGGTGCTCGGCTCCGACCTGCTGGACTTCCGGCCGCGCGGCTCGTACCCGGACGACTGCGCCGCCGGGGCCTGGCCGCAGACCACCGCCGCGGGGACCGTCGACCCGTGCCGCTGGTTCGAGATGACGAACCTGGACAACGACGTCCTGGCCGACAACCAGCACCACCACGGCACCGACTGGATCTACGGCGGCTGGGACCGGGACGTGCTCCAGGGCGACGTCACGGCGAACGGCCCGAACAACGGTGACCGGCTCTTCGACTGGAACGGCGCGTACAACCTGTACACCCACTGCAACGCCGCGTACGGCGGATTCAACGACATCCGCCAGCACAGCCCGGCGATGCAGGACTTCCTCACCAGGCTGCACTTCGACGAGCCCTCCTGCACCGACTGACACCGCCACCCGAACCAAGGCCCGGCTCCCCGTGGTGCGGGCCGGGCCTCGGTCCGTACCGTCCCTCACCGGGCGGGGCGGCGCGCCCCCTTGAGGCGTCGGCCCAGCTCCCGGGCGATCTCCCGGTTGGCATCCCGCTCGGCGAGGGCCTGCCGCTTGTCGTACGACCTGCGGCCCCGGGCCAGGCCCAGCTCGACCTTGGCCCAGCCGCCCGCGAAGTACATCGACAGCGGCACCAGGGTCAACCCGCCGCCGCCCTCGCGCAGCTTCTCCAGGATCCGGGCGATTTCCACCCGGTGCAGCAGCAGCTTGCGGGTGCGCCGGGGCTGGTGGTTCGTCCAGGTGCCGTAGCCGTACTCGGCGATGTGCAGGCCGTACAGCATGATCTCGCCGTCGCGCTCCTGGGCGAACGCGTCGAGCAGCGACACCCGCCCCTCGCGCAGCGACTTGACCTCGGTGCCGGCCAGCACGATCCCCGCCTCGTAGGTCTTGAGGATCGTGTAGTCGTGCCGCGCCTTCTTGTTGGAGGCGACGAGCTTGCGCCCGGTGTCCCTGGACACGCCCACCTCCCCTTCGTCGACCCGGAGCAGGATACCGGTCGGGGCTGGTCGGGGGCGCTCAGCGCGACGGGTGGACGATCGGGACGGCCGGCGCCGCCGCCGTCGACGACGGGCCGTCCGTCGGCCGGTGCGCCCAGGCGGTGGTGATCAGCAGCAGCGCCGCGCTGTAGGTCGCCATCACCAGCAGCCCTTGGCCGGGCACCGCGACGCCGGCCGCGCCCAGCCCGATCAGCAGGTCGGAGCCGAGGAAGAGCGCGCCGCCGAGGGCCGCCCGCCGGGACACCCCGGCAGCGGCGGCCGCCATCAGGGACAGCGCCAGGCTGTAGCCGAGCACCGGCACCCGCAGCGGCCCCAGCGCGCCCCAGAGCAGCGCGTTGGCCACCGCCCAGAGCGCCAGGTACGCCACCACGGCCGGGACCGGCGGCCGGCGGTGCCGGACGAACGCGGTCAGGAAGGCGAGCTGGGTGACCAGAAAGCAACCCATCCCGACCAGGAACGCCCGCCGTCCCGGCACCAGCAGCGCCACGTCCCCGGCGGTGGCGAAGACCAGCCCGACCGCCACCGGATCGACCCGCCGCCGGGCGCTGTACAGGTATCCCAGCAGCAGCGGCGCCAGCAGCGGCTTGGCCAGCCACTGCACCGCGGTCAGGCCGAACGCGACGCCGACCAGTTCGGCGGCGGCGACGCCTCCGAACGCCCCGAGCCAGCGCCGCCTCACCGGGCGGGCTGCCAGCCGGGCCGGCCGAGCACGTAGCCGAGCCGGTGCCGCCAGGACGTGGCCCGCCGGGCGTCCGCCCAGATCGCGGCGTACTCGTGGGTGGCCACCCGCAACGGGTTGTAGGTGGTGATGTTCTTGGTCAGCCCGTACCGGACGGTGGCGCGTTCCGGCTCGAAGGTGCCGAAGAGCCGGTCCCAGACGATCAGGATGCCGGCGTAGTTGCGGTCCAGGTACTCGGTGTTGGCGCCGTGGTGGACCCGGTGGTGCGACGGGGTGTTGAAGATCCACTCGATCGGCCGGGGCAGCACGTTGACCCGCTCGGTGTGCAGGAAGAACTGGTAGAGCAGGCTGATCGACTGCTGGAGGAAGATCATCCACGGCGGGATGCCGAGCAGGGCGAGGGGCAGCCAGAACGGCAGCGAGGTCATCGGCGTCCAGCTCTGCCGCAGCGCGGTGGAGAGGTTGAAGAAGACGCTGGAGTGGTGCACGACGTGACTGGCCCAGAGCACCCGTACCTCGTGGTGCAGCCGGTGGAACCAGTAGTAGGCCAGGTCGTCGGCGAAGAAGAGCAGCACCCAGGTCCACCAGTTGCCGGGGGAGAGGTGGATCGGGGCGAGGGTCCAGAGCCCGGCGTAGAGGCCGACGGTGGCCAGCTTCCACGGGAAGCCGATCACCTGGCTGCCCAGCCCCATGGAGAGGCTGGTGGTGGTGTCGCGCAGCTCGTAGCCGCGTTCGTCGTCGTCCGGCGCGAACCGGTAGGAGAGGGCCTCGACGATGATGAGCAGCAGGAACGCCGGGACGGCGTAGAGCACGGCGGGGATCATGCTCGGGCTTCCCTTCCGGACGGGGTGGTGGGGGTGGTGACCGGGGCGGTCAGCAGGGCCCGGGCGTGCCGGGCGGCAGCCGCGCCCTGCCCGGCGGCGATGGCCGCGGCGAGCCGGCGGTGGGCGGCGATGTCGAGCAGTTCGGCGGCCCGGCCGTCGGGCGGGACGTCGCCCACGGCGAGCGTGCCGGCCACCAGGCTGTTGAAGGCCAGCAGGTAGGCGGTGTTGCCGGAGCCGCGGACGATCAGCCGCCACATGGCGATGTTGGCCTCGGCCATCCGCGGCAGGTCGGGCGCGAGCGCGGCGTACTCCTCGACGGCCCGGACCACCGCGGCCGTGGCCGCCGGGTCGCCGCGCTCGGCGCAGAGCCGGGCCGCGTCGGTCCCGACGCACGCCCGCATCTCCAGCATGTCGCGGACCAGCGTCGCCACCGGGAGTACGTCGCCCGACTGGGTCAGCGACAGCGCCAGGTCCAGCCCGGCGTGCACCCGCCAGTCCAGCACCCGGGTCGCGCCGCCCTGGCTGACCCGGACCAGCCCGAGCTGTTGGAGCCGGCGCAGCGCCTCCCGCACGGCGTGCCGGTTGACCGCGAACGCGGCGGCCAGCTCCCGCTCGCCGGGCAGCGTCTCCTCCGGCCGGTAGCGACCGCTGACGATGGCGTCGCGGAGCTGACCGAAGACGTGGTCGGAGACGGAGGCGCGGGGGACGGGGGCGAAGGCCATGGGCAGCAGTGTGGCCCCGGACACATCAACCCGTCAACTGGTTGGACCAGACCCGACTCCGGCCACCCTCCGCCGCCCACGCCGGCACGGCTCGTATCCTGTTCGCCGGAAGGGCCGCACGAGGGAAGGGAGTCGGTGTGAGCGACCGGGTCGAGACGTTGGAGTTCCAGGCCGAGGCCCGTCAGCTGCTCCAGCTGATGGTCCACTCGATCTACTCGAACAAGGACGTCTTCCTGCGCGAACTCATCTCGAACGCGTCGGACGCGCTGGACAAGCTCCGGCTGGAGTCGATGGTCGACAAGGATCTCGCCGTCGACACCGCCGACCTGCACATCGAGATCGAGGTCGACAAGGACGCCCGTACGCTCACCGTGCGGGACAACGGCATCGGCATGTCCCGCGACGAGGTGGTCGGGCTGATCGGCACGATCGCCAAGTCCGGCACGGCAGAGCTGCTGCGCAAGCTGCGCGAGTCGAAGGACGCCGGCACCTCGCAGGAACTGATCGGCCAGTTCGGGGTGGGCTTCTACGCCACCTTCATGGTCGCCGACCAGGTCACCCTGCTGACCCGACGGGCCGGGCAGAGCGGCGGCACCCGGTGGGAATCCACCGGCGAGGGCACCTACTCGGTCGAGGCGGTCGACGAGGCCCCGCAGGGCACCTCCGTCACCCTGCACCTCAAGCCGATCGACACCGAGGACAACCTGCACGACTACACCGCCGAGTGGACGATCCGGGAGATCGTCAAGCGGTACTCCGACTTCATCGCCTGGCCGATCCGGATGACCGTCGAGCGCCCCGGCGAGGACGGCGCGACCAGCCACGAGACGCAGACCCTCAACTCGATGAAAGCCCTGTGGGCCCGGTCCCGCGACGAGGTCGACGAGGCCGAGTACCAGGAGTTCTACAAGCACGTCAGCCACGACTGGGCCGACCCGCTCGAGACCATCCACATGCGTGGCGAGGGCACCTTCGAGTACGAGGCGCTGCTCTTCCTGCCGTCGCACGCGCCACTGGACCTGTTCTCCCCGCAGGGCCGCCGCGGCGTGCAGCTCTACGTCAAGCGCGTGTTCATCATGGACGAGTGCGACGCGCTCATGCCCAACTACCTGCGCTTCGTCAAGGGCGTCGTGGACGCCCACGACCTGTCGCTGAACATCTCCCGGGAGATCCTCCAGCAGGACCGGCAGATCCGCGCCGTGCGCCGGCGCCTGGTCAAGAAGGTCCTCGCCACCCTCAAGGAGATGTCGGCCGAGTCCTACCGCACCTTCTGGGCGGAGTTCGGCGCGGTGGTCAAGGAAGGGCTGCTCGAGGACCCGGACAACACCGAGGCGCTGCTGGACCTGGTGCGGGTCGCCTCCACCCACGACCCGGCCGAGCTGACCACGCTGCGCGACTACGTCGCGCGGATGAAGGACGGCCAGTCGGAGATCTACCTCGCCACCGGCGAGTCCCGCAGCACCATCGAGAACTCGCCGCACCTGGAGGCGTTCCGCGCCAAGGGCTACGAGGTGCTGATCCTCACCGACCCCGTCGACGAGGTCTGGGTCGAGCGGGTCGGCCAGTACGACGGGAAGACCCTGCGCTCGGTGGCCAAGGGCCAGGTCGACCTGGAGACCGACGAGGAGAAGGCGCAGGCCGAGGGGGAGCGGAAGGACTACGCCGAGCTGCTGACCTGGCTGAGCGGCGCGCTCGCCGACAGCGTCAAGGAGGTCCGGCTCTCCTCCCGGCTGACCACCTCGCCGGCCTGCGTGGTGGGCGACGCGCACGACATGACCCCGACCCTGGAGAAGATGTACCGGGCGATGGGGCAGGAGGTGCCACGGGTCAAGCGGATCCTCGAGCTCAACCCGGGTCACCCGCTCGTCACCGGGCTGCGCAAGGCCCACGAGCAGGGCGCCGACACCGAGGCCCTGACCGAGACCGCCGAGCTGCTGTACGGCATGGCGCTGCTCGCCGAGGGTGGGGAGCTGGCCGACCCGTCCCGGTTCACCCGGATCCTCGCCGATCGGCTCGCCCGCACGCTGTAGGGCGCGGCCGTCCGTCGGCCGCGGCGCCCGTGCTGCGGCCGACGGACGGGCGCTACCCGCGTGCCAGTCGCGCCAGGTGCGTCGCCTCCTGGGCGGACGGCTCGCCCGGCCCGCTGCTCAGCAGCCGCCACCGCGACGTCCGCCCGTCGGGGCCGGTCAGTTCGCCGCCGGTGAGGGCCCGGTCGATGTCGCGCCGCACGCGTTCCTCCAGGTGCGGTTCGGCGGCGAAGAGGATGCGGAGGCGCAGCTCGTCGCCGTGCCGCTCCGCCCCGGTGTGGTGCGGGACGACCGGGCAGGGCCCCTCGTGCTCCCAGTGGCCACAGAGGACGGTCGTGACGGCGGCCCCGGGGGCGGCCGGGTCGTCGTCGGGGGCCATCGCGAGGACCGCCATATGAGTGAAGCCCTGTCGCATGCCGCCATTGTGGGCCCACCCGCCCCGGGCGCGCGGCGGATCACCGGGGACCGCCGCGCGCAGGTTGGTCAGGGCAGCTCGGGGTAGAGCGCGGCCACTCCGCCGGACAGGCCCGCGAGGACCTGCCGGGAGGTCTCGTCGGCGATGATCTCGTACCGGTCCGCCTCGATGCCGTCGACGGCGATCCGGGCGATCTCGACCGGGTCCGACTTCGGCGCGGTCACCGTGGCCGTCATGTCGGTGTCCATGTAGCCGACGTGCAGGCCGGCGACGCGGACGCCCCGGTCGGCGAGCTGCGCCCGCAGCGCGTTGGTCAGCGACCACTCGGCGGCCTTGGCCGCGCCGTACGCCCCCACGCCGGGGAAGGTCACCCAGGACAGCGCGGAGAGGATGTTCAGGATGGTCCCGCCGCCGTTGGCGGCGATGCGCGGCGCGAACGCCCGCGCCATCGACAGCGTGCCGAAGAAGTGGGTCTCCAGCTCCAGCCGGATCGTGGCCAGGTCGGCGTCGAGCAGGTCGGCCCCGGTGCTGATGCCGGCGTTGTTGACCAGCAGCGTGACGTCGCCGGCCAGCGCGGCGGCCGCGGCCACCGAGTCCGGGTCGGTGATGTCCAGCCGGACCGGGGTGACGCCCGGCAGGTCGACGCTGTCCGGGTTGCGGGCCCCGGCGTAGACGGTGGCGCCGCGGGCCGCCAGTTCGGCGGCGAGGTGGCGGCCGAAGCCGCGGTTGGCCCCGGTGACGAGGGCGCTGCGTCCAGCGATCTTCATGTGCTGCTCCTGATTGTCGAGGGTTGGATGGCGACCGGTTGACCGGTCAGGCCCGTCGCAGTCCCGGGCCTGGGCGGACGTCGATCTCGTCGGGCGGCACGTCGTGCCCGGCCTCGCAGCGCAGCCGGGCGTGGACGTCGGCGCCGCAGTCGTGGTGTTCGACGCGGACCGAGGGGCCGGCCCCGTCGGCGGCCCACGCGTCCCCCCACTGCCGCAGCGCGGTGAGCACCGGCAGCAGCTCCTGCCCCTTGGGGGTCAGCAGGTACTCGTCCCGGGTGCGCTGTCCGGGCTCGCGGTAGGGGCGCCGTTCGAGCAGGCCGTCGGCGACGAGCTGCTTCAGCCGCGCGGCGGCGACCGGCTCGCTGACGCCGACCCGCCGGGCGAAGTCGTCGAAGCGGCGGGTGCCGAACGACGCCTCCCGCAGCAGCAGGAGCGTGGACCGGTTCCCCACCACCTCGAGCGCGCGGGCGATCGAGCAGTTGCTGGTCAACCAGGCGTCGCGCTGCTCGAGGAAGTCCGTCATGCGGACGACGGTACGCCGCTGGCTTAGGAAAACCAAAGTCAGCCTGGATCACGCCGATGGCCGGCGCCATCGGGAATACGGCGACGAGCCGGGTGTGCCCGGCCGTCACACCTGACCGGCGTAGAAGCCGTAACGGGCCAGCGGCTCGACCATGTTCTGCTCTTCGTACGACAGGTGCGACCGCAGGGTGTCGGTGAGGACGTCCACCGCCTTCTGGAGCTCGGTGAAGTCGCCCGGGTTTTGGATCAGGTCCACCAGGGCCCGGTCCACGCCCTCCACCACGTCGTGGATCACCACATGCTCCGCCGCCAGGCGGTCGAGCACGGGGCCCAGCCCTGGGTCCGAACGGCGCAGGTGCGGGAAGATCATGTTGTCCTCCAGCCCGTGGTGCTGGGTCACCGCCGTGCAGTACGCGGCGCAGTACGCCCCCAGCGTCCAGTTGTTCTGCCGCATGGTCATCTCGTTGAGCACGGCCCGTGCCGCACCGGCGGAGACCACCCCGCGCCGGACCTGCTCGAGCAGGTCACGCACCTGCCCGAGTTCCTGGCGCAGGTGGTCGTGCACGTCGACCAGGTGTGCGCCGACGGCCTGGGCGTGCGGGGTGTAGACGTGCCCGGCCGGCGGCGGCGGGGCGGCCGGGCGGGTGGACTCGTCCCACAGTTGATGGTCGGTCAGCCGTACCCCCGGATCCGGGGTGGCGGTGACGGCGAGCGTGGTGGGGCCGCCGGCCTGGACCGCCTCGCGCTGCTCCTCGACGGCCTCGGCGCGGCTGCCGGGCTCGGCGCGCTCGGCGGCGACCAGCTCGCGTACGGCGGGCGCCACCTCCTGCGCGAAGAGCTGGATGGCGGTGGGGTCGTCGGCGGCGAGGACGAACCCGGACGTGCCGTGGTCGAGGGCGAGGCCGGCCAGCTCCTCCACCCACTGCTCCGGCGGCCCGACGAGGAAGCCGGAGCGGGACGGGGTGAACCGCCCGGAGACGTTGAGCAGCCGCCGTACCGACCGGGGATCCCGCCCCGCCGCCTCGGCGCCGTCATCGACCAGCGCGTTGAGCTCGGCCAGCTCGGCCGGCCCCTTGGGCAGGTACGCCAGCGACGGCAGCCAGCCGTCCGCCGCCCGGCCGACCAGCCGCAGCATCCGCGGCTTGTACGCGCCGACCCAGATCCCCACCTCGTGCGCCGGCGCGGGCCCGCGTTTCGCGCCGACCACCCGGTAGTGCTCCCCGTCGACCCGGACCATGCCCCGCCGGTCGGTGGCCCAGACCTCCCGGACGACCCGGATCGCCTCGTCCAGCGCGTCCACCGCCTGGCCGGGCGTGCGGCGACGTCCCCCGGCGGCCTCGATCGCCTCCCAGAAGGCGCCCGCGCCGAGGCCCAGCTCGACCCGGCCGCCGGTGAGCAGGTCCAGACTGGCCACGCTGCGGGCCAGCACCACCGGCTGGCGCAGCGGCAGGTTCAGCACGTTGCCGGCGAGGCGGATCCGGCTGGTCGCCGCCGCCAGGTACGACATCAGCGTCCAGGTGTCGAGGAGATTCGGCTGGTACGGGTGGTCCTGGAAGGTGGCGAGGTCCAGGCCGACCTGCTCACAGAGCTTGGCGAGGGCGACCACCCGCGCCGGGTCGGCGGCGGCGGGCGTGAGGAAGCCGCCGAAGATCAGCTCGTGCCCGTAGTCGGTCATGTCCGCTCCGCCACCTCGCCCCGATCCGCGCCGCCGGTGGGTCGTCGGCTGCGTCGTGCCGGCGGACCCCGCCACCGTAGCCCTGGCCGGCAGCCGGTGCTCACGAGCCCTGGCCGGCAGCCGGTGCTCACGGGACCGGAGGAATCGGCAGGATTGTTCACAGCTCGGGTCGTTCAGCGGTGTCCGTCGATGTCCGGGTGGCATATGGTGCCGGACAACGGCATGACCGTTCCTCCGGGAGGAGTGACCTGTGACCCGCCACCACCGTGTCCGCCGTCCGTTCAGCCTCGCCCTGCTCCTCGTCGCCGTGACCGCCCTGGCCGTGCCCGCGCGCCCGGCCAACGCCGCCACCTACCCGTACCAGGACCCGACCCTGCCCGTCGCCACCCGCGTCGCCGACCTGCTCGCCCGGATGACCCTGGACGAGAAGATCGGCCAGATGACCCAGGCCGAGCGGGGCTCGGTGACCGCCGCCGACCTGACCACCTACCGGCTGGGCTCGATCCTTTCCGGTGGCGGCTCCGCGCCCTCGCCCAACACCGCCACCAGCTGGGCCGACATGTACGACGGCTTCCAGCGGGGCGCCCTCGCTACTCCGCTCGCCATTCCGATGATCTACGGGGTGGACGCGGTGCACGGGCACAACAACGTGGTCGGCGCGACCATCTTCCCGCACAACATCGGCCTCGGGGCGACCCGCGACCCGGCCCTGGTCCAGCAGATCGGCCAGGCGGTGGCCGAGGAGGTCTCCGGCACCGGTGTCGACTGGGACTTCGCGCCGTGCCTCTGCGTGGCCCGCGACGACCGCTGGGGCCGCACCTACGAATCGTTCGGCGAGACGCCGGACCTCCCCTCCGACATGACCACGCTGATCACCGGGCTCCAGGGCCCGTCACTCGGCGGGCCCACGTCAGTGCTGGCCACCGCCAAGCACTACCTCGGCGACGGGGGCACCGCGGGCGGCGACGACCAGGGCGACACCCGGCTGACCGAGGCCGAGTTGCGGACCGTCCACCTACCACCGTTCCAGGCCGCGGTGCAGCGCGGCGTCGGGTCGGTGATGATCTCCTACAGCAGCTGGAACGGCGTGAAGATGCACGGCAACCGGTACCTGATCACCACCGTCCTCAAGGGTGAGCTCGGCTTCACCGGCTTCGTCGTCTCCGACTGGAACGGCATCGACCAGATCGACGGCGCCGCCGGCTTCACCGCCGCCGAGGTCACCGCCGCGGTCAACGCCGGCATCGACATGGTGATGGTGCCCGCCGCCTGGAAGACCTTCATCAGCACCCTGCGTGCCGAGGTGCAGAACGGCCACGTGCCGCTGAGCCGGATCGACGACGCGAACCGGCGGATCCTGACCAAGAAGTTCGAGCTGGGCCTCTTCGAGCGGCCGTACACGGATCGGAGCTGGACCCCCACGGTCGGCAGCGTCAGCCACCGCGCGCTCGCCCGGCAGGCCGTCCGCGAGTCGCAGGTGCTGCTGAAGAACACCGGCAGCGTGCTGCCGCTGGCCCGGGCCGACAACAAGATCTTCGTGGCTGGCCGGAACGCGGACAACATCGGCAACCAGAGTGGTGGCTGGACCATCTCCTGGCAGGGTTCCTCCGGCAACATCACGCCGGGCACCACGATCCTGCAGGGCATCCGGGCCGCGGTCGGTCCGACCACGACGGTCACCTACAACCAGCGCGGCACCGGTATCGACGGCAGCTACCGGGCCGCGATCGCCGTCGTCGGCGAGACGCCGTACGCCGAGGGCCAGGGCGACCGGACCGGCAGCATGAGCCTGGACCGGGAGGACCTGCGCACCATCGCCACCCTGCGCAACGCCGGCGTGCCGGTGATCGTGGTGCTGGTGTCCGGCCGGCCGATGGACATCGCCACCGAGCTGCCCAGATGGGACGCGCTGCTGGCGTCCTGGCTGCCGGGCACCGAGGGTGCCGGCGTGGCCGACGTCCTCTTCGGCGCCGCGCCCACCGGGAAACTGCCGATGACCTGGATGAACTCGGTCAGCCAGCAGCCCATAAACGCCGGTGACGGGCAGGTTCCGCTCTTCGCCCAAGGCTACGGCCTGACGTACTGAACGGGTCCGCGGAGGCCGTCGGGCAGTCGACCCGGCGGCCTCCCTATTGCATGTTCGGGAGCGTCGCAACTCGGAAATCCCCGCCTTCGCTCGGCCGGGTGAAGAACTTCACAAGAAGTGGGCGATCGTCCGAAATCATTCCTAACGTCGTATCCGTTCGCGATCGCGGACACCACGGACCGGTAACGCCTAATTCCGCCGCCGGCCCCGTGGTACCTGGACCTCAGGCGGGAGCGGGGGACCCACACGTTCCTCGGTGCTCGACACCTCGGGGTGAAGCCGCCGACCGGCGGCCGGGCTCCTCGGCCCGAACCCGACAGCTCACCTCGTCGGCGTGGAGGAAATCCATGGCAACTGAACACAGCGCACGTCACCGCCGGACCGGCCGCCGTCGGGTCGCCGTCGGGGCGCTCGTCGTCGGCGCGGCCACCGGTGCCGCCGCGATCCTCGGCCCGGCCGCGCCGGCCAGCGCGGCCAGCGTGAACTGGGACGCCATCGCCCAGTGCGAGTCCGGCGGCAACTGGCACATCAACACCGGCAACGGCTACTACGGTGGCCTGCAGTTCTCCAAGGGCACCTGGAACGGCTACGGCGGCCAGAAGTACGCCAGCCGGGCCGATCTGGCCAGCCGCGGCGAGCAGATCGCGATCGCCGAGAAGGTCCTCGACGGGCAGGGCATCGGTGCCTGGCCGGTCTGCGGCAAAAAGGGCGGCTCGACCAAGCGCTACTCCACCAGGGACTCCGGGTCGGCGTCCCGTTCGGACTCCGGCAGCAAGTCCAAGGCGAAGAAGCGCTCCTCGCGGAGCGAGCGGCCGGCCACCCGCAGCCACCGGCGTACCGCGCCGGCCTCGGGCGGCTCGGGCACCTACGTGGTCAAGCCGGGCGACACGCTGTCGATGATCGCCGACGCGCGGGACCTGGCCGGCGGCTGGCACGCGCTGTACGAGCGCAACAAGCGCGTGGTCGGCGACGATCCGGGCCTGATCTTCCCGGGTCAGCGGCTGCGCCTGCGCTGACGTACCACCGGCTCCGGCCCACGGGCCGGAGCCGGCGCAGCGGACGAACGCCCGGCCGGAGCACCGGCCGGGCGTTCGCCGTCCGGAATGGTGGAGGGGACGCCGAGGTGGCGGGCGGGCCGGGTGGCGGATTGCTATCGTCACGGTGCTCGGAAAGGACGTGAAGAAAGCGCGGGTATGACCAACGAACCGTTCTCCGCGGCCGCGAGCCTGGATGAACTGCTGACCCGGACCCAGCAGGCGTTGTCGGCGATGCGCTCCCGGCCCGTCGAGCACCCCGACGGCGATGCGGAGGAACTGCTGCGCGCCGACGGCACGGCGGCCGACGGGCTGGTGCGAGCCGTGGTCGTCCAGGGTGGACGGCTGGAGTCCGTCACCGTCGACCCGCGGCTGTCGGCGGCGGGCGTCGAGGCCGTCTGCGGGCACATCGTGGTGGCCGTCAACGCCGCCCTCGCCGACCTCGAAGCCCAGGTCAGCGCCTCGGCACGGGCCGACGCGGACGCCCTGGCCGCGCGGCTCGGCGGCCTGCGAGAGCAGTCCAGGCGGCAGATGGAGATGTTCAGCCAGGCGATGGAACACGCCGCGGCCCGGCTGGGCGGCGGCCGGCCGGACTGACCCGCGCCGGCCGACCGAGGCGCGCCCGGGCCGGCAGAATGTCGGTGCCCGGTTCAGGATCCCGGCATGGAGAAACCGCGGATCGTGACGGCCGAGGAGTGCCAGCGGGAGCGCGACGAGCTGCTCAAGGCCGAGAAGGAAGCCACCCGGGCGCTGGACGCGCTGGCCGCGCGGCGTCGTCGCCTCCCGATGGTCAAGTTCGACCACGGGTACGCGTTCGAGTCGCCGACCGGCAGGAAGAGGCTGCTCGACCTCTTCGAGGGGCGGCGACAGCTCGGCGAAGCGGTCGGTCGCCGGGAGGACGACGACCGACCGCTTCCCTTGATGATCAGCTCAGGTTGAGCGCGGTGTCGTCGATCACGAAGGACGTCTGCAGCGAGCTGTCCTCCACACCGCTGAACGAGATGGTCGCGGTGGTGCCGGCCAGCGACGAGACGTCGAAGGACTTCAGGACGTAGCCGGCGGCGGCGTTCACGTTGGAGTACGTCGCCAGGGTGGTGCTGCCGGCCTTGACGGTCAGCCTGTCGTAGACGGTGCTGCCCGACTCGGCCGTGTCGATGTGCAGGTAGAAGGAGAGCGTGGCCCGGCATCCGGCCGGGATGCTCACCGACTGCGACAGGGTGTCGGTGTGGGTCGAGCCGTACCCGTCGAGCCACGCCTTGTACGAACCGCTGCGCGCGGCCTGCCCGGTCGAGTTGGTGATGACCCCCGAGGTGGCGCTCCAGCCCACCGCACCGGACTCGAAGCCGGGGTTGGCCAGCTTCTGACCGGAGCAGCCGCCAGTGGGCGGCGGGGTGGTGCTGCCGCTGCAGGTCGGGTCACCGGCCTGCGCGGGCACGCTGACCGCGTCCCACGCGGCCTTGACCGTGTTGAACTCGGTGCAGCCGGTCGGGTAGAGGTTCTTCGCCGCCTGCAGCGTCCAGGTGCGGTACTTCAGGTACGACGAGGACGTCGTCTTCAGCAGCATCGCGTTGTACATGATCTTCATGGCCTGCTGGATGCCCAGGCCGGTCACGCTGCTGCCGTTGCAGGTCGAGCTGGCCGGCTGACCGTTGGTCGGGCTGCTGCCGTTGGCCAGCAGGTAGAACCAGTGGTTGCCGGGTCCGGCCGCCGCGTGCACCTCGGTGCTGGGGATGCTGCTGGAGTAGCAGTTGGGGTCACCCAGCGCCGACGGGTTGTACATGTTGCGGATCGGGCCGCTGCCGACCAGGTTGATCTTCTCGCCGACCAGGAAGTCCGGAGCGTCGTAGCTGGCGGGCTCGTTGGCGAACCACTCGGTCGCCGCGCCGAAGGTGTCGGCGACGAACTCCTGGGTGCCGTTGCCGGAGATGCCACCCGGGGTGTGGTCGTCGATGCCGTGGCCGATCTCGTGGGCGATCACGTCGATCGAACCGATCCACTGACCGGAGGTGTTCTTGCCGATCTGGACCTGGGTGCCGTCGTAGTAGGCGTTCTGGTCGATCAGGCCCACCCGGATCGGCCAGGCGCCACCGCTGCCGTCCGCGCCGTTGCGGCCGAGCCACTGGGCGAGCATCTTGTGCTCCGTCTGGGCGCCGAACAGCGCGTCGACGCAGCCGGTCTCCTTGTTGGTGGCCGTGCCGTTGCCCCAGACGTCGTCCGAGCCGGAGAACGTCGTGTTGGTCGCGGCGTCCTGGCAGCTCTGGTTGGTGACGCCCGGGTCCTTCATCGAGTACGTGCTGCCCGACAGCGTGGTGTTGAGGGTCAGCGGGCTCGGCCCGTTCCACGCGCCGGTGCCGCTGCCGTGCACGACGTGCTCCTGCTTGCGCAGCACCTCGCCGGTCAGGGCGTCGACGTCCACGGTGAGTCGGCTCGGGCCGTCCGCGGAGGTGCCCCGGACGGTGGTCTCCCAGGCCAGGGTCGGCTTGCTGTCGAGGGTGTAGACGACGAGCGTGGTGCCCTCGACGCCGGCGACGCTCTTCAGCTGGGCGCGGGCGGTCTTCTCCGCGGCCGCGGCCTTGAGCTTCGGCGTCGTGGCGAGGCTGCCGATGCTCTGCTGCTGGGCGACGGAGGCGTACTTCAGGTTGCCGGCGGAGTCGGTCGCCAGGACGAAGTCGCCACCGGTCACCGGCAGGCCCTTGTAGGTGCGCTCGTAGGGCACGTACTGGGTGCCCTCGGAGGTGATGACGGGCTTCTGGACGAAGGCGTCGTCGGAGCTCGCGTGCAGGTACTGCGGGCGGGCGGCGACGAGCGCGCTGGCCGAGTTGGCGGCGAGCGTGCGGGCCTCGGCCGCGTCGGGGGCGGGACTGGGGGGCGCGGCCTGTACGGCCGCTGCGGCGCCGGCGGCGACCAGACCGGCCGCGGCCGCGCCGGAGAGCGCGACGAGGCGGGATGAGAGCTTCAAGGGGGTGTGCTCCTGTTCCTAGGCGGCGCGCGGAGCCCGGTGGGGGCGCGCGCCGCGGTCAAGCTGCAAGGCGGGCGATGGTGGGTCTCCCGGGGCTGCCGGCGTTGCCCCGGATCGACGGACCGGCCATCCCGAGCCACCGGGGGTCGGTGACTCGTGGCAGCACGATCACACGGGCAGCGGTGCAGATCAATGGGTGACAGGGGCAACCGTCTCCTTCCGGTCGCCTCGCCGACCTCGTTGATTGAGGAAGCCATGATCTTCAATAGCCCCTGATCAGCCCTTACGTTTCCGGCCACGAACGAGGGCGTGTCCGAATCAGGGCTAATGCCGCTGTACGCTGATGGCGCCTCTTCGCACTCCTCCGAGGTCCCCACCGCTCCGGGCCGCACGGGTCGCCCGAACCCTGCCGAACGGACCGTGATCATCCGCCGTACCGCCGCCACGGGCCCGCCGTTCGGGCGACGGGATTGCGGGCGAGTGAGCATGCCGCTGGCGTCCCGGCGCGTGCCATCATGGCGGGATGACGTGGACCGCCCCCGATGTGCGCCGTCCCAGTGACCTTCTCGTCGCACCGGAGGCCGACCAGCTTCGGAACCTTCTCGACTGGCATCGCGCCACGCTGCTGCACAAATGCGCCGGTCTCAACGCCGACCAGCTGGAGCGGGCGCCACTGGCCTCCTCGAACCTGTCACTCCTCGGCCTGCTGCGGCACATGGCCAAAGTGGAGCGCAGCTGGTTTCGCACGCTCTTCCGCGGCGAAACGCTGGAAACGCTCTACTCCACGCCGGAATGGCGCGACGCCGACTTCGAGGGCGCCGATCCGGCGAGCGCCCCAGCCGACTACGCGCTTCTGGTCGAGGAGACAGGCTTTGCCCGTGAGGCCGTGGCTGCGGCCTCGATGGACGACACCTTCACCTTCCCGGACGAGGACGTGGCGTCGCTGCGCTACGTGTATCTACAGATGATCGGTGAGTACGCCCGCCACAACGGGCACGCCGACCTGCTGCGACAAGCCATCGACGGGGCGAAGGGCGTCTGACGCCCCGGGTGCCGGGGGCTGACTTCCACCGGCCCGGCGAGGTCGCACGATGCAGTAATGTCCGTTCGTGGCCATGTTCCTCGTCCTGCTTCGTCGATCCGGCCCTCGGTGGGACCCGGCACGGCCCATGCAGGAGCAGTCCGACTGGCCCGCGCACGCGGCGTTCATGGACGACCTGGTGAGTGCGGGGTTCGTCGTCCTGGGCGGGCCGCTGGCGGACGAGCACCGGGTGGTACTCGCCGTCGACGCCGAGTCTGAGGACCTCGTCCGCACCACCCTCGCCCGCGATCCATGGAGCGGGACGCATCTGCGGGTCGACAGGGTGGAGCCGTGGACGATCCGGCTCGATGGACGGCGTGCGTAGCGGCAGATCGGCCCCGGGTCGGTCGATCGACGCGGTGCTCGCCGCGCCGGCCTGACCGGGCCCCGCCGACGTCCGGTCAGGCCACGTCCGGGCGGGCCCGGCTCAGCGCGGTGACCAGCGCAGCCGGATCGACGGCGGCCGAGCGGTCGCTGACCTGGCCGTCGCCGAGCTCGACCACCCGCCACCGTCCGTCGGCGTGAGCGCCGGCTCATGCCGGTCGCGCTTGGCCGATTTCGACCGGTCCCGCATGACCGCCGGCCCACCGCCGAGCGCCCGCCGGCCAGCATTCAGCCCTGGTCGACCGCGACCCGGCAGGTCCGTACGGCCGCCATCGCGCGGGCCCGATCCTGACCGGAAGCGAGCAGGTGGTGATCGACCAGGGCGACCGGGGACGCCGGCAGCAGGGCGGCCTCGGCCTCCGCGGCGAAGTTGGTCGTCCAGGCGGCGCGGGGAGCAGCGGATTGTCCGTCCCTTGTGGCGTGACTGTCCGGCACTTTCGTCTCCGCAAGAGAAAAGTATCTGCCACACGAACGAAAGCTATGGACAGCCTGAGAGGAAGTTAGTAGGGTCGGTCACTGTCAATATGTTTCGTCGAGATGAACTACCGGCACGGTAGCTCTCCACTGTGGCCCTCAGGCGGCGCAACACGTCCGGAGGCCACGACCGGCCAGGGATGGCCGTCCCCGGGTCAACGCCGCACCACGGCGACCCGGCGCGGGCACGCGCCGCGGGTCGACCGATGTCCGTCCGTACCCGACGACACCCCAGTCAGCTCCGACGCGGAACCGCGTCCGATGCCGCGTGCGATCCGGCTCGCCGCCGACCTCGGACCATCACTCCATACAGGACGACCGTGGCAAACCGCCACGGCCGCGGATCCCGTGCGGCCAGGGAGGGGCCGCCGGGCAGCTCTGCCAATTCCTGACATCGACGGGCCGACGCACGCTCCGCCCGGTGTTCCCCCCGGACCGTGAAAGAGGCATCCATGAACTCACATCCACCGCGCGGCCGGCTCGCCCTGAGCCGGCTCAGGAGACCGATGGCGACCATCGCCACGATGGTCCTCCTGCTGACCGCCGCCGTGGCTGCGTCCCCGGCGAGTGCGCGTCCGACCGATCTGGAACGGCCGGCCACGGCGGGCGCGACCGCGCCGTCGCGGCAACTGCAGGCCCAGGTCCTCACCTGGACCGCCGGCGACAACTTCCTGTCGTACCGGTCCGCGCCGACGACCGCCACGGCCGGACCGGCCACCCTCGTCTTCGAGAACAGCGCGGCCACCGGCAACACCACCGGCATGCAGCACACCCTCACCTTCGAGACCGGGAACCCGTCGTACAACAGCGATGTCGACGTGAACATCCTGGCCGACCCATCGGATGCCAACGGGGGCCGGTGGACGGTCGACGTGGTGCTCACGCCCGGCACCTACCGCTACTTCTGCTCGATCCCCGGCCACGGCGGCATGACCGGGCTCCTGGTGGTCAGCGACGGCGGGTCGGACACCACACCGCCGACCGTGACGGCCGCGGTGACCGGGGAGAAGGACGCGACCGGCGCGTACGTGGGCAGCGCGACGGTGACCCTGTCCGCGACGGACACCGGGTCCGGGGTGTCCCGCGTCGAGTACTCCCTGGACGGGGGCACGTACGGCACCTATGCGGCGCCGGTGACGGTGAACCAACCGGGTCAGCACACGGTGTCGTACCGGGCGACGGACAAGGCGGGTAACACGTCCTCGGCGCAGTCGGTGTCGTTCACCGTGGTGCAGACGCCGCCGGCCGACACCACGCCGCCGACGGTGACGGCCGCGGTGACCGGCCAGAAGGACGCCAACGGCGCGTACGTGGGCAGCGCGACGGTGACCGTGTCGGCGACGGACACCGGCTCGGGTGTCGACCGGATCGAGTACTCCCTGGACGGGGGCGCCTACGCCGCCTACTCGGCGCCGGTGACGGTGAACCAGCCGGGTCAGCACACGGTGTCGTACCGGGCGACGGACAAGGCGGGTAACACGTCGTCGGCGCAGTCGGTGTCGTTCACGGTGGTGCAGACGCCGCCGGCCGACACCACGCCCCCGACCGTGATGGCCGCGGTGACCGGGGAGAAGGATGCGACCGGCGCGTACGTGGGCAGCGCGACGGTGACCCTGTCGGCGACGGACAGCGGCTCCGGCGTGGACCGGATCGAGTTCTCCCTGGACGGGCAGCCCTACGCCGGCTACTCGGCGCCGGTGACGGTGAACCAGCCGGGTCAGCACACGGTGTCGTACCGGGCGACGGACAAGGCGGGTAACACCTCGTCGGCGCAGTCGGTGTCGTTCACGGTGGTGCAGACGCCGCCGGCCGACACCACGCCCCCGACGGTGACCGCCGCGGTGACCGGCCAGAAGGACGCCAACGGCGCGTACGTGGGCAGCGCCACCGTGACCCTCTCGGCGACGGACACCGGCTCGGGTGTCGACCGGATCGAGTACTCCCTGGACGGGGGCGCCTACGCCGCCTACTCGGCGCCGGTGACGGTGAACCAGCCGGGTCAGCACACGGTCAGCTACCGCGCCACCGACAAGGCGGGCAACACCTCGTCGGCGCAGTCGGTGTCGTTCACGGTGGTGCAGACGCCGCCCGCCGACACCACGCCGCCCACCGCGTCCGCTGTGGTGGCCGGGCAGAAGGACGCCAACGGCGCGTACGTGGGCAGCGCCACGGTCACCGTGTCGGCGACGGACAGCGGCTCCGGCGTGGACCGGATCGAGTTCTCCCTGGACGGGCAGCCCTACGCCGGCTACTCGGCGCCGGTGACGGTGAACCAGCCGGGTCAGCACACGGTCAGCTACCGGGCGACGGACAAGGCGGGCAACACGTCGTCGGCGCAGTCGGTGTCGTTCACCGTCGTGCAGACGCCGCCCGCCGACACCACCCCGCCCACCGCGACCGCCGCCGTCTCCGGCCAGCTCGACGACAACGGCGCCTACCTGGGCAGCGCCACGGTGACCCTGTCGGCCGCCGACGCCGGCTCCGGGGTGGACCGGATCGAGTACTCCCTCGACGGCCAGCCCTACAGCCGGTACGCGGCGCCGGTCACCGTCAACCAGCCGGGTCAGCACACCCTCAGCTACCGGGCCACCGACAAGGCCGGCAACACCTCGGGGACCGCGTCGGTCACCTTCACCGTGGTGGCGAGCGGCCCCGGGCCCGACTGCCCGGTCAAGGACACCCGCCCGACCGTGTGGCTCGGCACCGTGGACAGCGGCGTACCCAACCGGGTCGTCGAGGGTGACTGCACGATCAACAACGTCATCGCCGACGAGCGGGCATGGCCCAACCACGGCCAGTTCGTCAGCCATGTCACGGTGATCGCCGAGCACCTGCACCACCTGGGCGTCATCACCCATCAGGAGCACGGACGCCTGGTGAGCGCCGCCGGCCGCTCCGGCGTCGGCAGGCCGGACGACAAGAACGGCTACCAGCCGCTGCTCGACGGCTCCGCGTCGTCGTTCGCCCGCTGGCAGCACGTCGGCGCGGGTGGCTTCACCCGCAACGCCGACGGGTCGATCAGCAGCCGGCCCGAGCCGGGGCTCGGCATGCTCTGGTTCCCGGTGAGCGCGTACGGCGACTTCTCGCTGAAGCTGCAGTGGCGGGACGACGCCCCAGGGGACGGCCGGGCCAACAGCGGAGTCTTCGTCCGCTTCCCGGACGTGCGCCAGCACCCCGCCGAGTCCCGCCCGGAGTGGGTGGCCATCAAGTACGGCCACGAACTCCAGATCTTCGACCGGCCCGACGGTGACCAGTACAAGAGCGGATCGGTGTACGGCTTCGACCGGGTCGACCTGGCCGGCGCCCACGCCGCCCCGAAGGGCACCTGGAACGACTACGAGATCCGGGTGGTCGGCCAGCACTACTCCGTCTTCCGCAACGGGGAGCTGATCAACGACTACGTGAACAGCCCGGACGCTGTCTTCAGCCCGCCTCGGTCCGACGACCCCGGTGGGGCCGGACGGCAGAGCGCGCGCGGATACCTCGGCCTGCAGAACCACGGCACCGCCGACCTCATCAGCTTCCGCGACGTGCGGATCGCGCCGCTGAACCCGTGCTGCCCCAACGGGTCGGCCTCCTCCGCCGCCAACTCGACCACCTGCTGCTGATCGAGCGAAGGGAACCAACCATGGCAAAGAACAGGATCGATCGCCGTACGCTGTTACGCGGGCTCGCCGGGTCCACGGTGGCGGTCAGCGCGGCCGGCCTCGCCGGGGCCGCGCCGGCCTGCGCGTCGAGCGGCGACTCGAACGGTCGGCTGATCCCGCGCGGCCACCTGGGCATCCAGCTCTACAGCGTTCGGGACAAGATCGCACAGGTCGGCTTCGCGGCGGTCTTCGAGGAACTCGGCCGCATCGGCTACCGCGAGGTGGAGTTCGCCGGCTACACCCAGGGCGCCGTCGGCGCGATCACCCCGGCCCAGATCCGGCAACTGCTGGACGACAACGGGCTGAAGGCGGCGGGCAGCCACCGCGGGCTGAACGACTTCCGGACCAACCTGGAGTGGGAGCTCGACGTCGCCGAGACGCTGGGCATGCCGGCCGTCGGCACCGCCCAGGCACCCACCGGCGACCGCACGATCGCCGGCTACCAGGCGGCCGCCGCGGAGTTCAACGCGTGGGGCGCCGCCGCCGCTGCCCGGGGCATCAAGCTCTACCAGCACAACCACACCATCGAGTTCAGCTTCGCGGTCGACCGCCCCGACGTACGGCTGTACGACCTGTTCCTCGAACTCACCGACCCGCGGTACGTGTACCTGGAGATGGACATCCTCTGGGCGTACGGCGGGGCCCGCAAGTACCCCGGCTTCCGCCCGGTCGACTACGTCAACGCCCAGCCGCACCGCTACCCGCTGTTCCACGTCAAGGACGGCGTCCCGCTGCCCGACCCCCAGCAGGGCAACTCCTACCTGGACGTCGAGTTCGGCGCCGGGGTCATCCCGTTCGCCGACTTCTTCGGCGAGCTGACGGGTGGGGGCCGCTTCGAGTACCTGTGGGAGCAGGACTCCGGTCCGAACGCCCAGCCCAACCCGCCCGGGTCCTTGGGCGCCGCCGAGCGGAGCTACCAGCGCATGGTGGAACTGCGGGGTGCCCGGTGAGCGCCTGGCGACTGACGGAGACCGGTCCGCTTCCGGAGCCGGACGCGGCCCGGCCCGACCGTTCCCGCTCCGGGGCGCGGCGACTGCTGGTCGTCGCGGCGGTGGTGCTGCTGACCCTGGTCGGCGCCGGCAGCTTCGCGGCCGCCGGCACCGGGGTGTTCTCCGCCGAACGGCCCGAGGGCTGCGCCAAGCCGGACCGCAGCCTCCAGTTGTACGCGGTGGAACTGCCGAAGGACGGCACGCAGATCCGGCTCGGCTACGGCCTCACCCCGGAGACGGCCTCCTACCCGGGCCCGACCATGGAGATGATGGAGGGGGAGTGCCTCGCCATCACCCTGCACAACCAGGTCTCCGCCGAGACGCTGGCGGCGCTGCGCACCAACCCGGCCCACCCGCTCGGCGTCTCGCTGCACGTGCACGGGGTGAAGTACACCCAGCAGTCCGACGGCACGGTGCAGAGCGCGTCGTATGTCCCGCCGGGTGAGTCGCGCACCTACACCTGGTACGCCCAGCCCCGCAACAACCGGACCGGCGCGCAGGGCACCGCCGGCTACTGGTGGTACCACGACCACGTGGTGGGCGGGCCGCACGGCACCCAGGGCCTCTCCGCTGGGCTCTTCGGCGGGCTGGTCGTCCGCCGGCCGAGCGACCCGAAGCCGGACCGGACGTACGTGACGGCCTTCGGTGACCGGCAGAGCATCAACCTGCGTCGCGGCGAGGCCACCGACACCTGCGACACGGTGAATCCGCAGCCCGGCCCGACCTGCCTGGTCGCCAGGAAGGGGGAGCGGGTCGAGTTCGTCGTCATCGGCATCGGCAACGACATGCACACCTTCCACCTGCACGGCCACTCCTGGGCGGACACCCGGACGGGGGTGGTGAGCAACGGGCAGCCGTTCGCCGACTCCGTACCGATCATCGACAACAAGACGCTCGGCCCCGGCGACTCCTTCGGCGTCCAGGTGGTGGCCGGTGACTCGGTCGGACCGGGGCACTGGATGCTGCACTGCCACATGCAGTTCCACTCCGACGCCGGCATGTCGACGATGCTGCACGTCCTCGACGAGAACGGGCAGATGCCCCCGGGGATGGACCACCAGCACCCGGCAGCCGCGCCGGCCACCGCCGGCACCACCTCCGCGCCGGCCACCGCCGGCATCACCTCCGCGCCGGCCACCGCCGGCACCGCACACCAGCACAACTGACCAGCGGTCCGGTCCGCGGTCACCGACGCCCGCGGACCGGGTGGCTGCTGGTCCCAACCTGCTCCGGTGAGCGCCACACCCCACCGGCAGCGGAACGACCCGGAAGATCCTGTCCCTCAATCAGGAGGAGTCGAGATGGCTCACAGACGCCATTTCCGGTTCTCCCGCTGGGTCGGACGCCTTCGCGCCGACTCGACGGGTCCCATCACACCCACCACGCCCACCCTCACCACTCCGCGTCGCGTCCCCGCGCCGCGCCGCGTCGGCGCCCTGGCGTCGAGCGCCGCGCTGGCGCTCGGCGTGTTGGCCCTGCCCGCCCAGGCCGTCAGCCCCACCCCGGCCGCCGCCGCCGAGGCCGCGGCGGCGGTGAAGGTGCTGGTCTTCCACGGGCCGACGGACAAGCAGGACGACCCGGTCGCCAAGGCCACCGCCACCATCCGGCAGCTGGGCGAGCAACACGGCTTCACCGTCGACGACTCCGCCGACCCGGCGGTGTTCACCTTCGGCAACCTGGCCCGGTACCGCTCGGTGGTGTTCCTGTCCGCCAACGGGGTGACGCTCAACGACGCCCAGGAAGCGGCCTTCCAGGCGTACGTCAAGGCCGGCGGCGGTTTCGTCGGCGTCCACGACGCCGCGCGCGCCCAGCCGGAATCCTCCTGGTTCACCGGTCTGATCGGCACCCGCCCGGCCGCCGGCCTGCCCAACGCGGAGAAGCCGGTCTCGGCCACGGCGAGCGCCGAGAACCCGCCGAACGAGACCGCGGCGAAGGCGATCGACGGGTCGACGGGCACCAAGTGGCTGACGTTCTCCCCGACCGGGTGGCTCGCCGCCAAGCTGGCCAAGCCGGTCGTGGTGTCCCGCTACGCGCTGACCTCGGCCAACGACTTCCCCGGCCGGGACCCGAAGAACTGGACCCTGCAGGGCTCCCAGGACGGCGCCACCTGGACCGACCTGGACACCCGGACCGGGGAGACCTTCCCGCAGCGGTTCCAGACCCGGCAGTTCAGCTTCGACAACAGCACGGCGTACCAGCACTACCGGCTGAACATCACCGCGAACAGCGGGGAGCCGCTGATCCAGCTGGCCGAGCTGTGGCTGATCGGACCCGACGCCGGCCCCGCCCCGGACAGCACGGTGCAGCGGGCGGTCGTCGACGTCACCGACCGGCAGCACCCGGCCAACAAGGGCCTGCCGCTGACCTGGACCCGCTCCGACCAGTGGATCAACTGGGACCCGAGCCCGGTCGGCAAGGTCCACACGATCGCCCAGGTCGAGGAGGGCACCTACAACGCGGGGCTGAGCGGCAACGGGGCGTTCCACCCGATCTCCTGGTGCCAGGACTACGACGGCGGCCGGTCGTTCTATACCGGCATGGGGCGCACCGCAGACAGTTGGACCGGGGACAAGCAGTTCCAGGGCCACCTGGCCGGGGCCATCAAGTGGACGACCGGCATGGTGCGCGGCGACTGCCAGGCGACCATCGCCGCGAACTACCGGATCGAGCGGCTCACCGCCGCCAACCAGGCCGGCCAGCTCGACCAGATCGGTGAGCCGCACGGCCTGACCATCGCGCCCGACGGCGCGGTCTACTACATCGGCAAGGCGGCCTGCCCGACCGGGCCGGTCGCCAGCTGGGACGACCCGAAGGTCGGCCTCGGCTGCGGCACGATCCACCGCTGGGACCCGAAGACCAAGCAGGTCAAGCTGCTCACCACGCTGCCCGTGATGGGCAACCGGGGCAGCGGCAGCGAACTGGTCAAGAACGAGGAGGGCCTGGTCGGCATCACCCTCGACCCGAAGTTCGCGCAGAACGGCTGGGTCTACGTCTACTGGATGCCGCACGAGTCCATCGACCGGGACCGGCGGATCGGCCAGCGGACCGTGTCCCGGTTCACCTACGACGCCGCGAAGCAGACCATCGACCAGGGCACCCGCAAGGATCTGCTGCACTGGGACACGCAGATCCACAGCTGCTGCCACGCCGGCGGCGGGATGACCTTCGACGAGAGCGGCAACCTCTACATCGGCTCCGGCGACAGCAACTCCTCCGGCGGGTCCAACGGCTACGCCGGCAACAACTGGACCCAGGACTACAAGGGCACCTCGTTCCAGGACGCCCGGCGTACCGCCGGCAACACCAACGACCTCAACGGCAAGATCCTGCGCATCCACCCCGAGGCCGACGGCACCTACACGATCCCGCAGGGCAACCTGTTCACCGGCAAGGAGGAGGGCGGCGGCAAGACCCGCCCGGAGATCTACGTGATGGGCGTACGCAACATCGCCCGGATCGCCTGGGACCCGGTCAACCACTGGCTGACCGCCGCCTGGGTCGGCCCGGACGCCGGCGGCCCCAGCCCGGACCTCGGACCGGCGAAGTACGAGACCGCCACGATCATCACCTCGGCGGGCAACCAGGGCTGGCCGTACTGCATGGGCAACCGGCAGCCCTACCGGGACCGCAGCACCACCGACGCGAACGTGCTGACCGGCTGGTACGACTGCGACAACCTGAAGAACGAGTCGCCGCGCAACACCGGTCTGGTCAACATCCCGCCGGCCCGGGACAACATGATCTGGTACTCGCCGCAGGGCGGCGGGCCGGTCTACCCGAAGCGCGCCGACGGCAGCGGGCTGCCGACGTACGTGGCGGGCGAGGAGAAGTTCACCCAGCCGTACCTCAAGGGCGGCGGGCAGGCCATCATGGACGGCCCGACCTACCAGCGGGAGAAGGTCGACACCGACAGCGGGGTCGCCTGGCCGGCGTACTGGGACGACAAGTGGTTCATCGGTGACCAGTCCAACGCCAACAACCGGGTCGCCGTCACGGTGGACCCGGACAAGGTGCCCGACCACGGCCCGCCGGCATTCGCCGAGGACCTGCGCCAGATCATCCGGTCCGGCAACGGCGCCAACCAGCTGCAGTCCTGGATGGACGCCAAGTTCGGCCCGGACGGGGCGCTCTACATGCTGGACTACGCGGGCGGCTTCTTCAGCCTGCACCCGAACCAGAAGCTGATCCGCGTCGCCTACCAGGGCGGCCCGGCGACGCCGCGACCGAGCGACGCCATCGCCCGGGCCGTGGCGCAGAGCAGCCCGAAGACGATCGCGTTCTCCAGCGCCCGGGCCGGCGGCGTCGCCTGGGAGTGGAACTTCGGCGACGGCAGCGCGCCCTCGCACCAGGCCAACCCGACGCACACCTACGCCGACTACGGCACCTACCAGGCCACGCTCAAGGTGACCTACGCCGACGGCGAGGTGGCCACCGCCAAGATCGAGGCCGTCGCGGGCTGCACCGCGCCGGACGCCCGTAAGACGGTGCAGCTGCTCGACAAGGACACCGGCGTGGCCAACCGCCAGGCCGGCGGCAACTGCACGGTCAACGACCTGATCGACGACGAGCGCAACTGGACGAACCACGGCCAGTTCGTCAGCCACGTCGCCGGTGTGGTCAACGACCTGCGCGCCGACGGCGTGCTGGACAACCGGGAGGCGACGAAGATCAACACCGCGGCGGCCCAGTCCGAGATCGGCAAGGTCGCCGGGTACCGGGCGCTGTTCGACGGCACCGCGGAGTCGCTGGCCGACTGGCGGCAGGCGCCCGGCGGGTCGTTCGCGCTGCGGCCGGACGGGTCGATCCGCAGCTCCGGTGGGCTCGGCATGCTCTGGTACGCCAAGGACGAGTTCGCCGACTTCTCCCTGCGGATGAAGTTCCGGGACGTCTCCGCCGACGGCGTCAACGCCAACAGCGGCGCCTTCACCCGGTTCCCGGACCCGCGGATCCCGCTGGACCAGCGTCCCGCCGGCAGTTGCGGCACCGTCGGGTCGGCCCGGACCTCCCAGGCCTGGGTGGCGATCTACTGCGGCCAGGAGATCCAGATCTACGACGGGACCACGGGTGAGCCGCAGAAGACCGGCTCGATTTACAACTTCGACCCGGTCGGCCTGGACCAGGCCGGGGTGACCCCGAAGGGCCAGTGGAACGACTACGAGATCCGGGTGGTCGGGCAGCACTACACGATCATCCGCAACGGCGCGGTGATCAACGAGTTCGACAACACGCCGGGCAAGGCGTCGTCCCGCCAGGGCGACCCGCCGACCGACCTGCGCCAGTTCCTCAGCGGCTTCGTCGGGTTGCAGAACCACGGCACGAACGACCTGATCGAGTTCCGCGACGTGCGGGTACGCGAGCTGTAGCGATCCGGTGCCGGGTACGGGGATGTGCCTCCGTACCCGGCACCTCGTCCGTCCCAGGTGGGCGCCGCCGCCGGCCGCCGTTGCCGTCGACCGTACGACAGGCGTAGGAGCGGATGCCGCGCATCTTCCACACGTGTCCGAAGACCGATCACGGCCGAATTTCTAGTTTCATTTCGATCGTTGCGGTGTCACCCGCGCCCGGCCGGTCGGGGACGGGCGCGGGCCGTCGACGGTCGGCGCGGGGAGGGGGAGCACGCGAATGCAGAGTCCGAGGATTGCCTGGCGGGCGCTGGTGGTGGCCGCGGTCACCGCGGCGGCCGCCCTGCCGGCGACGAGCGCGATGGCGCAGCCGGGGGCCGACGAGCGGCCCGGGCTGGTCGTCGAGAACGGCGTCACCCAACCGGCGTTCGCCTACAGCGACGCGGTCCGGGAGAGAATCTTCGTCACCTCCGACGTCGACACCGACGGGGACGGCGCGCTCGACGTGGTGGCCATGGACGTCATGCGGCCCAGGGCCAGTGAGAACGGGCTCCGGGTCCCGGTGGTGATGGACGCCAGCCCGTACTACTCGACGGTGTGCCGGGGCAACGAGAGTGAGTGCAAGGGCGACGTCGACGGCGACGGGCTGAACGACAGATGGCCGCTCTTCTACGACAACTACTTCGTGCCGCGCGGTTACGCGTTGATCCTCCTCGACATGATCGGTACCAACAATTCGACGGGATGCCCGGTCACGGGCGGCCGGGCCGACAACTTCAGCGCGCCGACGGCGATCGACTGGCTCAACGGGCGGCGACGCGGGTTCGACGCCGCCGGCAGAGAGGTCGTCGCCGACTGGCACAACGGCCGGACGGGCATGATCGGCAAGTCGTACGACGGCACGCTCGCCAACGCCGCCGCGGCGAGCGGGGTGGACGGCCTGACCACGATCGTGCCGATCTCGGCCATCTCCAGCTGGTACGACTACTCGCGCAGCAACGGTCTGGTCACCCGGGCCAACAACTATTCGGGCAGCCTCGCCAACACCGTCACCAACCCGGCCCGCCGGGCGTACTGCGCGCCGGTGCGTGCCACGCTCGGGCAGGGGGGTGACGACGTCACCGGGGACTACAACGACTTCTGGGCGGAGCGGGACTACGTGCCGCACGCCGACCGGGTCAGGGCGAGCGTCTTCGTGGTGCACGGCATCAACGACGACAACGTCCGCCCGGACCACTTCAGCAGGTGGTGGGCCGCCCTGGGCGAGCGGGACGTGCCCCGCAAGCTCTGGCTGACCGGCACCGGGCACGTCGACCCGTTCGACTTCCGCCGAGCCGAATGGGTCGACACCCTGCACCGCTGGTTCGACTTCTGGTTGCAGGGCATCGACAACGGGATCATGCGGGAACCGACCGTCGACATCGAGCGGCTGCCGGACGTCTGGGAGACGGCGCGCACCTGGCCGCTGCCCGACACCCAGCCGACCCAGGTGTTCCTGCAGGCGCCGGTCGGCGATGGCGCGGGCGGACTGTCGGTCCGTCCGGGCCCCGGGAACAGGTCGGCTACCTTCCAGGACACGCCCACGATGAGCCAGACCAATGCCATCCGGCATCCGTCCGACCCGCTGGCGAACACCCAGAACCGGCTGGTGTTCCTGTCCCCACCGTTGACGGGCTCCCTGCACATCTCGGGCACACCGATCGTCAAGATCAACGCTTCGGTCGACGGCGAGGACACCAGCTTCGCCGGACTGCTGGTCGACTACGGGACCCGTCAGCGCTTCAGTACCGCGGGCGATGGCATCCGGACCCTGACCGAGGAGGACTGCTGGGGTGCGGAGGCCGACTGGGGCGGCTTCGCCGAGGACGCCTGCTATCGCAAGGTGGAGAAGACCGTCGCCGCGAACCCGCAGGAACTCGTGACCAAGGGCATCATCGACGGCCTCAACATCGATTCGCGTACCGAGTCCACCCCGCTCGTGCCCGGTCAGAAGAACGCCGTCGACCTGTCCCTGCTGCCCGAGGACTACGTCTTCGACGCCGGCCACCAGATCGGCGTGGTCCTGCTGGGTTCATACTCCGGTTACAGCAGCCGGGCGAAGCAGAACCGGGCCGACATCACCATCCACTTCGACCGCAGCCGGATCCAGTTGCCCGTCGTGGGTGGCCGGACGGCGGCCGTGGCGGCCGGTCTGTAGGTATCCGGGAGCGGGGCGTCGCGCACCGCACGCCCCGCTCCCGGGCCCGCCGCGCCGGCCCGCCGACGATCAGGGACCGAGCTGGTACCGGCCGGTCAGGCGGCCGAGCTTCAAGGCCAGGTGCAGGCAGAGCCGTTCGTTGCCATCCTTCAGATCCGTGTCGGCGAGCGACTCCACCCGTTGCAGCCGGTAGTACAGTGTGGTGCGGTGCAGCGCAGCCGTTCAGCCGTGGCATGAGCGGTTGCCAGCCAGGTCGAGGTAGGTCTCCAACGTCTCCAACAGCACCTGGTGGGCTTCGTCGCCCAGCAGCCGGCCCAGTCCCGGGTGCACCCGCGCGACGTCCAGGTGCCGGGCGTCCACGCCGGACAACAGGCGGTAGATTCCCAGCTCGGGCCAGTAGACGACTGGACCGAGAGCGGGCAGGTGGGTGCCCACCCGGGCCGCCTGGAAGGGTGTGCACGCTTGCCGAGGATCGACGACACGCTGACGTCGGTCTTCGATCAGCGCCGGCCGGTTGGCCTGCTGCTGCGGGGCTGGCCGGGCGGTGTCGACGCGCCGACCCTCGACGGCAAGCTGCGCGAACTGGTGCTGGCGCTCTGACGCGACGTCCAGCCCGTTCCGGGCCGTGCACGTCCGCCGCGGTCGTTATGCTCCCGCCGTGTTCCGAAATCTCTTCAACCGTGGTCCGGAGCCCGTCGAGCCGGCCGCCGACCTCGACCCGGCCCTCGACGACCACGACCTGCGGGCCGCCCGCGACAAGGCGCTCACCGGCGACTGGCAGGCCGCCCGCGACGTCGTCGAGGCCGCCGGCTCCGACTGGGAACGACGCGGGCGCCGGGTGTCGGCGCTGGGCGTGGCGGCCGCGGACGACGGAGCCTGGCTCGACGCCTGGCGCGCGGAAATCCCGGACGACCCGGCGGCGGCGGCGATCTGGGCGTCGACCCTCGCGGAACGGGCCGGCCGCGCGCGCGGCGCGGCGCCGGCGGCCGACACCTCCCGGGAACAGTTCGTCGGCTTCACCGAGCTGTCGGCCCAGGCGGCCGCCGCGGGACGGCAGGCGATCGCGCTGGCGCCGCACGACCCGGTGCCCCGGGTGGACGTGTTGTGGGCCATGTTCGCCGGCGGCCGCGGCCGACAGCAGGAGTTCGCCGACGCGCTCGCCGAGGTCCGGCGCCGCGACCGGTTCAACTTCGCCGCCCACTTGGCGGCGGTGAGCTTCCACTGCGAGAAGTGGTTCGGCTCGCACGACGCCATGTTCGGGCTGGCGCGGGCGACCGCCGCCGCCGCGCCGCCCGGCGCCGGCGTGACCCTGCTCCCGGTCTTCGCCCACTTCGAGTACGCGATGCGCGAGTTCAACTGGGGCACGCCGACCCCGAAGGGGCTGCTCGCCTGCCGCCGGTACTTCCAGCGCCCTGAGGTGCAGCGGGAACTCGACGCGTGCGTCGCGAAGTGGCGGGCGGCCGGGTCGCCCACCCACGCCGACGCGATGGTGTGCCGCAACTGGATCGCCGTCGCCTACGCCCTCTCCGACCGCCGGGCGGAGGCGAAGGCGGTCTTCGACGAGATCGGCCCGTACGTCGCGAGCCCCGCCTGGTCCTACTTCTTCGGAGGCCGCAAGCACGGCTTCCTGTCGAACTGGCGGTGGGCCAACCGGGTCCGCTGACACCGACGCCCGGCGCCCGGCGCCCCGGCGGTCGCCGTCACTGCGGCTTCCTGCTGCGCGACGGCGACACGCTCGGCGAGGGGCCCGTCGACGGCGACCGCGAGGGCAGCACGGTCGGCAGGCTCAGGCTCGGGCGCGGGCTGGCGCTGCCGCAGACCGCCGGGTCGCAGGTCGGCCGGACCGCGCTCGGCGTGGGTCGGACCGTCGGCGTCGGGGAGGCGGTGGTCGGCTTGGGGCTGGCCGGAGCGGCGGTGGAATCCGGGGCGTCGTCCGGGAACTCCGGGGTGCCGAACCGGTACTTCTCCGGGTCGAGCTTCAGCGCGGCGGTGGCCTGCTCCATGAACTGCCGCCAGATCGGCCCGGGACCGCTGGACCCGTACACCTCGTAGCTGCCGTCCTTCGTCTTCAGCGGCTTGCCGTCGGTGGTGCCGAGCCAGACCGCGGCGGCCAGCGCCCCGGTGTAGCCGACCATCCAGGTGTGCACGTTCTGCGTGGTGCTCTGGCCGGCCTGCCAGGTCCCGGTCTTGCCGGCCGAGTCCCACCCGTTGTCCAGCTTGGCGGCCTTGACCCGGCTCAACGTCCAGTCGAGCTGGTTCACCGCCTCCTTGTCGAGCCCGACGTCATTCTGCACCAGCCGCTCGGAGAACAGGCGCTCGTCACCCTTGGTGACCGACCGGACGAAGTGTTCCTCGGCCCGCTTCCCGCCGGCGGCGAAGGTCGCCATCCCGTTGGCGTGGTCCTGCACGGCGATGCCGTACTGGCCGATGCCGACCTCGGTGGAGAAGCGTCCCGCCACCTCCTCGGCCGGCTGGCCGCGCAGCTCGACCCGCTGCGGCCGCGGGTTGCCCTTCTCGGTCGCCCACATCGAGTCCACGCCGGCCCGGGTGGCCATGTCGATCACCTTCGCCGTGCCGAGCTTCTCGGTCAGCTCGAAGTAGGTGACGTTGAGCGAGGCCACGGTGGCCTCCCACAACGCGCAGTCCGGCTGGCATGCCGCGTGCTCGGCGTTGCGGATCGGCCCGGCGGGGCTGCCCTTGGTCCGGCCCGACTCCGGGAACTCCTTGGTCTCCGGCGAGTCGAAGCGCTGCTTCACCGAGATCTTGTCCCGGACGGCGGCGGCCAGGTCGTACACCTTGAACGACGAGCCCGGGGGGTGCTGGCCGAAGCCGCGGGCCTGTCCGTTCTCGTCGTAGTACCAGCCGGCGTAGTCGGCGCCGGCGCCGTCGTTGCCGCCGTAGTAGCCCAGCACCCGGCCGGTGCCCGGTTCCACCGCCACCAGCGCGGCTTGCCAGTTCTTCGGCTGCCCGCGGACCGCCTCCGGCGCGCTGTCGCGCCGGATGTCGGCGGCCGCCTCGGCCGCGTCCTGGACCCGCTTGTCGATGGTGGTGACGATCCGGAAGCCGCCGTTGCGGATGAAGTCGGCCGGCTTGCCCTTGAACTCGTCGGTCTGCCGCAGCTCGCTGAGCACGTGGTTGACCACCAGACCGGTCGGCCGGTCCAGGCCGGACCGTCCCGCGTTCGGGTCGATCGGCTTCACGTCGTCGGGATACGCCAGGTTCGCCGCGTCCTCCGCCGACAGGTACCCGAGCTTCACCATGCCGTCCCGGATGTAGTTCCACCGGTCGATCGAGTTCTGCCTCGCCTGCGCGTTGCGCCGCGGGTCGTAGCCGGGCGAGCCCTCGGGGTCGTTCGGGTCGGCCTCCGGTTGCTTCACCATCGCGCAGAGCACCATCGCCTCCGCCGGGGTCAGCTGGTTGGCCGCCGGCGCGTCCCGGCGCACCGTCTTGCCGAAGTACGTCTGCGCGGCCGCCTCGATGCCGTACGCGCCGCGGCCGAACGGCACCGTGTTCAGGTAGAAGCCGAGGATCTCCTCCTTGGAGTACTTGTCGTCGAGCTTCCAGGCGATGACCGCCTCGCGGAGCTTGCGGGAATAGGTGACGCCGTTGAGGTCGGCGGCCACCCGCGCGTACTGCTGGGTGATGGTCGACGCGCCCTGCCGCTGGCCGCCGGTCACGTTCGACCAGGCGGCGCGGAGCACACCGGAGAAGTCGATGCCCCGGTTGGTCCAGAAGCTGCGGTCCTCGGCCGCCACGATCGCCTGCTTGGCGGAGTCGTTCATCTGGTCGTACGGCACGATGGTCCGGTTCTCCGCGCCCAGGGTCGCCATCTTGGTCCGGCCGTCGGCGTAGTAGACCGTGGTCGACTCGGGCAGTTTGAGGTCGGTGGGGGTGGGCACGCTGTCGAAGTAGTAGCCGCCGGCCACCAGGCCGGAGCCGGCGAGCAGGGCGAACACGGCCAGGAAGATCAGAATGCGATGGCGCCGACGCGTCCGTCCCGCGGGGGCGACCCGCGCTCCGGAACCGTCAGCGGCGTTGTCGTTGTCACCGGTTGGAAGCACCCGCACCCGATACCCTCCGACTGGTCGGCCGAATCGTGAGCTTGCTCGGGGTGCCAGGCTATCCGAGCTGCGCGGTTCTCCTGCCGGCCCACGTGTTGCGGCGGGCGAGCCCGTCGAGTAGTTTTCCACGCACGCCGTCGAGCTGGGAGGAGGTCAGAACAATGTCCGATGTTCTGCGCTCCCTCCGCGCTCCGGCGTCCGCGCGGATCTGATCCGGGGCGCTCGCTTTCCGGAGGATCAGCCCATGACCGATCTGGTCATCCGTCCGCTCGTCGCGGGCGAGGAGAATCTGTTCGAGTCCATGCCCGACCCGCTGCCGCAACTGCGCCAGGTCGGGTACGCCGACGGGCTCGCCGGCGGTGGTTACCGACCCGAGAACACCTGGATCGCCCTCCGCGCCGGCCGGGTGGTCGGCCGGGCCGCCTGGGTCCTGCCGCCGGGTGCCGTCGGCGCCCCCTGGCTGGAGCGGTTCGACCTGGCCGCCGAGCCGGAGGTGGGCGCCGCGCTGCTGCGCGCCGCCCACCAGGCGTTGGGCGGTCCCACCCGGTACTACGCCGCGATGCCGGCGCACTGGCGGCGCCGCCCGGAGGTGCTGGCCGTGGTGCGGGCGCCGATGGCGGCGGCCCGGCTCGCCGGGTTGGTCGAGCGGGGGGAGCGGCTGAGGTGCTCCTGGACCGGCACCCCGCTGCCCGCGGCCTCCGGGCGGTACACGTTCCGCCCGGCCGCCGACGTGGCGGAGATCAACGCGATGGTCGCCCGGATCGCCGAGCCGGACGTGCTGACCGGCGTGGAGGTGGCGCGGGCGGTCGGTGGGGTGGACCTGGCCACCGACCCGCTGGCCTGGCTGACCGGCCCGGCTGGGGACTGGCGTATCGCGCTGGACGCCGGGAGGCCGGTCGGCCTGGTCGGCACGGCCGGGCAGGCCTGCTACCCCCTGATCGCCTACCTCGGCCTGCTCGACCAGGCCGTCCGGGGTGAGCTGCTGGCCGAGGCGGTCGGGGTGCTGACCGCCGGCGGCGCCCGGGAGGTGGTCGCCGACGTGGACGCCCACCGGGTGGCGGTGGTGGCGGAACTGGAACGGACCGGGTTCCGGCAGTTGCGGTCCCGGGTTGTCTTCGAACCCGCCGCCGGTCCGCCGTCCGGCTCCGCGGTGGCTGCCGCGCACGGGGCCGACCGGGCCGGTCAGGGCTAGTTCGTCCAGGTGCGCCCAGGCGCCCGGTCGGTCCTGGGCGGCGCTCGACCGGGGCGGTCCCTCGTGGGGGGGGCCGCCCCGGTCCGTCCCCGGCCGGGTCCCTCAGCCGGGTCGGCGGTCCACCGTCACCGGTGGACGTACCCGCTCACGCGGTCGTTGCGCACCCGGACGGACGGGTGGCGGGCGGGCCACCGCGTGACGGTGTTGGCGCTCATCCGGCCGGCCCAGAACGGGGAGAACCGCCACATCGGGTGGGCGGTCCCCCCGCACGGCAGCGGGAAGTCGTCGCTGCTGGTGTACCCGTGCCGCAGGTGGAGGTCCCGCTCGGCCGGGGTGAGGACCTCCGTGTAGGTCGGCAGGCTCAGGGTGTCCATCCACCGTTGACTGCCGGCGAGGACGGCGGCGGCCCGGTTCGCTCCGTGGGGGCCGGGCGCCGCTAGGAACGCCAGATGGTTGTGGGCTTCGGCCGGACGGCGTGCGCTGAGGGCACGGCCGAGGAGGAGAAAGCGGTCGCGGTGGGCGCCGCACGCCGCTGCCAGGCGGCCTTCGTACCGCACCGGCGGCGGGATCGGCCGGTAGCGGTGGAACCAGACGGTGGCGGCGGTGCCGTCCTGGAGGAGGAACGCGTCGCCGAAGAGCAGCGCGTGCTCGGTCCAGATGCGGGCCACGGCGGCCAGCACACCGGCTCGGCACGGCGGGTCCGGGACGAGCCAGGCGCCCAGGGCGGTCGGGGCGAGGGTGTCGGTGATGAGATCGACGACCCGGTCGATGTCGCGCCATCGGGCGCGTACGACGGATGTTCGTACGGTCATGTAAAGCTCCTGCTCACGATCGGAGGTGTTGCCGACCCGGTGCCGCGCACCCGGCGCGGCGGTCCACGGGTCGGCCACGGGGGGGCCGCTGAGGCCTCGGGGCGCTGATCCGCACGACCGGCCGGAGCGGCCACCAGGCGCACTCCGGCGGCCGCTGCTCAGGCGGGTCTGTTCCCGGGCCGGGGCGATCGTGAGAAGAGGTCGCCCGGGCGGGCCGGGCGGACCCGCTGTCCCAGTACGGCGGGCGGCGTCCAAGCCGCCGCCGACGCGTCGGCGGCGGCGCCGTGCGAGGCCCCGGACGAACCGGCGCTGCTCGAGCCTGGAGCCGACCCGGCGGGCAGGTGGTCGACGTCCGGCGGGAGCGGCGGCGCGGGGCGGCGGAGGCTGCCGCCCGCTGCCGGCGGTGACCCCTGGCCCACGGCGCTGTTCGCCCGGGGCGTGCCGACGTCGGTGCTCGGCACGCGGTCGGCGTCTTTCGGCTTCGGGCCGGCCGGCGTCACCCGACCGGGCGGTGGACCTGTCGGGTCGTCGGCCGGGGCGCCGGCCTGGTCCGGTGGTTCGTCGCCCGGCGCCCCCGGCGTTCCAGGCGGATCCGGCGGTCCGGCCGGCGGGTCCAGGAGGCCCAGCACCGGATCGAGGGGCTCGAGCACCGGGTCCAGCGGCCGGACCACGGGTCGCAGGCCCCGCAGCACCGGGTCGAGGACGGGGCTCAGCGGACCGACGACCGGCGCGGTGATCGGACCGAGGCCAGCGGCCACCGGCTCGACCACGCCCGCGGTGACCGGCGCGGTGATCGGGCGGAGCGCGGCGGCCACCGGCTCGACCACGCCCGCGGTGACCGGCGCGGTGATCGGACGCAGCGCGGCGGCCACGGGCTGGACCACGCCGGCGGCGGCCACCGGGTCCGCGGGCCTGCTCCGGATCGGCTCGCCCTTCGGGGACGAGGGCCTCGTCGCGTGGTCGCGTGGCGGGGCGGGGCGGGCCGGCGTGGCCGCCGGGCGGCGCCGCGGCGGCGCACCGCGCGCGGTGCGTTCCGGTTGGGCCGGAGCGGGCCGGGTCGAGGCGGCCGGTGGTGGCGGGCCCGGGGCCGCCCCGCCGGTCCCGGTCGACGGCACGGCGGCACCGGACGGGTCCGCCGGGGGCGTCGCCAGGACGGGGGACAGGAGATCCCGGAGGAGATCGTCGACCGCGCCGGTGACCGTGCCGGCGGGTGCCGGGTCGGCGGCGTACGCGGCGTCGCCGGCGACCGCGTCGGAGGCACACCAGGCGCCGGTCACCCCGGCGACCAGCAGGCCCAACCGCAGCGCGACCCGCGTCAGCCGCTCGCCGCGTCGAGTCATCCCCGGCACCTCTCTGAGCCCCGGTCAGCATCGGGGTCAACGCCCGTACTCTACCGAAGGCATTCGTCCGATCACAGTGTGCGGCTGATCAGGATCGGGCGCGTCGCGCTCGACCAGGAGTGGAATCGGGCCGCCCTGGGTACCTCGGCGGCCATGAGCACGAGCGCGGTCGACAGCCCCGCCACCGACCCGGCCGACGCCCGGTCGCTGGGCACCGTCGCGGTCGTCGCCCACCGGAAGAAGACCCTCGGCGGTGGCCTGGACGAGCTGCGCGCCAGCCTGGTCGCGGCCGGCGTCGGGCGGCTGCTGTGGTACGAGGTGCCGAAGAGCCGGAAGGCGCCGAAGCGGGTGCGCAAGGCGCTGAAGCAGGGCGCCGACCTGCTCCTCGTCTGGGGCGGCGACGGCATGGTGCAGCGCTGTGCCGACGCCCTGGCCGACACGGACGTGCCGATGGGCATCCTGCCCGCCGGCACGGCCAACCTCTTCGCCACCAACCTCGGCATCCCGGCCGACCTGCCGGAAGCGGTCCGGATCGCGCTGCACGGCCGGCGCCGCACGCTGGACCTCGGCCGGCTCAACGGCGAGCACTTCGCGGTGATGGCGGGCGCCGGCTTCGACGGGGAGCTGATCCGGGAGGCCGACCGCAAGCTCAAGGGCCGGCTCGGCCGGGCCGCGTACGTCTGGACCGGGCGGCGGCACGTCCGCGGCGAGTTGGTGCGCACCCGTATCCGGGTCGACGGCGCCGACTGGTTCGACGGCGACGCGAGCTGCGTGCTCTTCGGCAACGTCGGCACGATCACCGGTGGCGTCCCGGCCTTCGACGACGCCCGCCCCGACGACGGCGCGCTGGAGATCGGGGTCTCCACCGCCAGCGGCGCCGTCGACTGGGCCCGCACCCTGGGCCGGATGGCCGCCGGGCGCGCCGAGGACTCGCCGTTCGTGCGGATCACCCGCGGCCGCAAGGTCACCGTCCGCTTCGCCGCCCCGAAGACGTACGAGCTCGACGGCGGGGCCCGGACCACGGCGAAGCGGCTGAAGGTGAAGGTCGTGCCGGGCGCCCTGACGGTCTGCTGCCCGGACCGCCCGGCCTGAGCCGCCGCGTCCGGTCGGCGCTGTCGGCCGGGCCGCCGGGCCCCGACCGCGTCCCGCGTCGGCGGGTGGGCAGGATGGCCGGCATGGACGACGAGGTACGCGGCTATCTGGCCGAGCTGGTCGACCGGGCGCGGGGCGTCCTCGGCGACGATCTGGTCGGCGCGTACGCGGCCGGCTCGGTGGGCCTGGACGCGTACCAGCCGGGGCGTAGCGACGTGGACGTGGCGCTGGTGGTGGCGCGACCGCTCGGCGGGCCGACGAAGCGCACGCTGGTGGACCGGCTGCGGCACGAGGCCCTGCCCTGCCCGGCCCGTGGCCTGGAGCTGGTCGTCTACCGCCGCGAGGTGGCCGGCTCCGGCACCGCCGACCCCGGCTTCGAGGTGGAGCTGAACACCGGCGCGGGGATGCCGTTCCGGGCCACCTACGCCCCGTCCGACCGGCCCACCGCCGACGGGCGCTTCTGGTACGCCCTGGACCGCAGCATCCTGCACCAGTCCGGGCTGACCCTGCTCGGCCCGCCCGCCGCCGAGGTGTTCGGCGACCTCGCCCCGGGCGACCTGCGGCGGCTGCTGGCCGAGGCGCTGGCCTGGTGGTTGGCGCTGCCGACCCCGCCCGGCGACGGCCCGGCACCCGGCGCGGAGGACGCGGTGCTGGGTGCGTGCCGTTCGTTGGTGAAGGCCCGCGAGGGCGTCTGGCTGTCCAAGGCGGACGCCGGACGCCGGCTGCTGGACCGGGGGGAGGACGCCGACCTGATCGGACGGTCGATCGCCGCCCGCCGGGGCGGTCCGCCGCCCAGCGGGCCCGAGGCGCGGGCCTTCCAGCGACGCGTGCTGGCCGAGGTTGCCCCGACGCATTGACGCGGATCAGCATCGCACTGTAAACAAGGCGTACTGATCGATCGGGGAGGGCCCATGCGACGTTCGGTACTGCTGTCGACGCTCCTGCTCACGCTCGCCACGACCGCGCCGGCCGCCGCCGCGCCGCCCCACCCGGCCCCGGCGGCGCTCGCCGCCACGCCGGTCCAGGTCTACGGCGCCTGGCACTGCGGCAACGACTACTGCACCTGGGGAACCGTCCGCGCCGTCACCGAGTTCGACAGCCAGAACCACTGGCTGGTCGACCGCGGCGACGGCCGGCCCTCGGTCAACCTGGTGGTGCTCAGCTTCGTCAACCCGCTCGCGCTGCTGCGCCAGACCACCGACGCCACCACCCTCGACGGCGTGCCGCGCGGCATGACCCCGGAGATCGTCAACTACTTCACCGCCCGCGGCGTGCGGGTGATGCTCTCCGTCGGCGGCATCACCTACACCGACGACTGGGACGCCGCGCTCGCCGAGAACGCCACCCTGCTCGGTCAGCGGGCCGCCGCGGTCGCCAGCCGGCTCGGCGTCGGCATCGAGATCGACTACGAGCAGAACACCGGCCCGAACCTCGCCGGCCTGCAGTCCTTCATCGACGCCTACCGGGCCGTCCACCCGTACGACGCCAGCGGCGCGCGGCCCGAGGCGCGGCTCACGATCGACGTGGCCGCCGGTGACCGGTGGCTGATCGACCTCAACCGGAAGGCGACCGGGGACTGGCTGCGTACCGACGTTCCGGTCCTCGACTACGCCAACGCCATGGTGTCCGCCCGGCCCGCTTCGGCCAGCACCTCCCAGGCGAGCTGGCAGGAGCACGTCGACGGCAAGCCGCAGTACAGCCCGCCCGTGCCCCCGCTGGCCCCGGCCAAGTTCACCGGCGGCGTCTACATCGCCTACGGCGGCAAGCCGCTGCCGGAGTGCGTCGACTACGCCACCTCGGTGCAGCGTGCCGCCGCGCCGTACGTGCAGACCGTCGCCCCGCACGGCGCGGGCGCCACCGCCGGCATGCTGGGGTTCATGTTCTGGGCGGCCGAACGCCCCTCGACGCGGGGCATCGGCACGGTGCCGCCGAACACCTGCGAGGGCGGGACCGGCGCCGGGGCGAGCGCGCTGTCCGTCCCGGTGCCGATGCCCGCCCTGCGCCAGAGCTGACCGGGTCAGTCCCGTATCCAGGTGAAGGTGACCCGGGCGCCGGCCGGCAGCCGGTCCAGGTCGTTCAGCTCCAGCACGCCGGTGACCGCGCCGAACAGCTTCGCCTTGCGCAGCCGGAGCTGCCCGTCGGGAAGCTGGTAACGGTACAGCCCGTTGGCGTCGCTGCGCTTGGCGTCCTGCACCGCGATGGTCCAGTCACCGTCCTTCGCGTGCAGGCCCAGCTCCTTGCGCCAGGTCAGGCCGGTGCCCAGGTTCAGCACGAACTCCACCTCGTCCGCCGGCTTCGCCCCGGCCTCGATCCGGTAGTCGACCGCGTCGTGGTCGCGGGTGATCAGCTGCCCCGCCGACCGCTCCGACCAGGTCGGCAGGTGGGAGGCGGGCATCGGGGCACCCTTCGGCAGGGCGGCCAGCGCGTCGTCCGGCACCACCCCGACCCGGTCCCAGCGCAGCCCGAGCGCGGTGAAGGTGACCGGATCGGGCACGTGCCGCAGCACCCCGTCGACCACCAGGTAGACCGGATCCCGGTGCTCCTCGCGCAGCACCGTGCCGTCCACCGGCACCGGGCGCAGCGCCCGCAGCGAGTCGCGCGGCAGCACCCGGACGTCGGACCAGCTGAACCCGAGGCGGACCAGGGTGTCCGGATCGGGGATGTGGAAGCCGTGCCCGCCGTAGGTGACGTACACCTCCGGGCGGTCGATCTCCCGGAGCAGGACGTGGTCCCCGGGCACGTCGGCGACGTACCCCGTCGACCCGTCCGGCAGCTCCACCACCTCGTTCCAGCGCAGCCCGAGCCGGTCGAACTCCGGCGGGCTGGTCACCCAGAACTTCGCCCCGCCGTGCACCACGTAGATGCGGGCGTCGGAGCGGTCGCTGAGCAGCTTCCCGTCGGCGAGATACCAGGGCAGCCGCGGCGCGTACCGCTCCACGAAGAAGCCACGCCACTCGTCGCCGTTGCTCTCCCGCACCGCCCGGTCCGCCGGGTCGTACGCGGTCTTGAACTCCAGCGTGTGCTCCCGGCCCGGGTACCGGTTGTCCCAGATGAACACCCGGGTCCGCGCGTCGTCCTGCTCGTAGCCGTACGCCACCACCTGGTGGTCGTTGCCGAACGCGCCCGGGTCGCGGGACTGCACCAGGCCGAGCGGCTGCGGCAACCCCTGGTCGAGGAGCTGCTTGAGCTGCGGGAGCTGCTCCTCCCGGGTCATCCGGGCCACGCCGATCCCGTTGAGCGTGGTCGGGTGGTCCGGCGTCCGCATGAACTGGAAGTACATCGGCCAGTTGTCGACGATGCTGGTGATCAGCCGGTCGTAGACGTAGTCGGCGACGGGGTTGCCGTCCGGCGGCAGGGCGCTGGCGCCGGGGACCGGCAGCCGGTGGTGCCAGTGGTCCAGCGCCGCGAAGGCCATCCCGCCGCAGCGGCCCCTGGTGTCGGTGATCGGCAAGCCGGCGATCTTGATGTGGTTGACGAAGGCGTTGCGGAAGGCGAAGCCGTCCCGGGACGGCCGAAAGGACACCCTCATGAGAACTCTCCCGTACCTCAGTAGGTGACCCGGACGCCCATCTGCGTCCAGGTGAGCCGGCCGACGACGCCGTCGTCGGTGAGGCCGCGCATCCGCTGGTACCAGCGGACGCCCGCCTCGGTGAGCTCGTCGAACTCGGTGCCCGGCGGGCCGCAGCGGCGCGCGCCGACGAACCGCTTGACGAACGCCACGTCCGCGCCGCTGCTGCCCCGCCGGACGGTCCGGCAGCCCGGCACCTGGCCGGTGGGCGGCGCCGGAGGCTTGGTGGCCTGCCGCAGCGCGGCGAGGGTGGCCGGGCCGACGACCGCGTCGGCCGCCAGCGCCCGGGACTTCTGGAACGCCCGTACCCAGGCGGCGGTGCGGGGGCCGAAGTCCCCGTCGACGGTGAGGCGCGCGCCGAGCCGGTTGGCCAGGGTCTGCAGCTCCCGCACGTCGCTGCCCCGGCAGCGGTCCCGCAGCACCCGGTCGCCCAGCCGGGTGGCCGGTGACGCGGCGATGCCCCACGGCCGCTGGCTGTCCTCCAGCGAACGCTGGTGGCTGACGCTGACGTGCAGGTGCTTGTTGTGCGGGTTGGCGCCGCTGTAGCGGGCGGCCGTGAAGCCGCGGGTGCGGCTCCAGATCACCCGGTTGTAGATGACGTACTGGCAGGACGGGTGGCCGATGCAGTGCCGGACCACGAGCAGCGGGTCGATGCCGTCGACGTCCACGTCGATCGCGTTGACCGAGCGGTCGTCGCCGTCCGGGTTGTGGTCCGACCGGCGGGCCTGGTGGTCGGCGTCGCCGATCCAGCCGTCCGAGCTGCGGTCCCGGTGCGGCCACCGGGTGTTGATCTCCTCGCGCAGCACCCGCAGGGTGGGTGCCAGGTGCACGCTCACGTCACTGCTCCTCGTCCGTGGAAAGGTCGTACTCGACCGCGTCTCCGATGAGGGCCTCCGGGTCGTCGTCCTCCTCGAAGACGGTCACCTGGTAGTCACTGTCGACGCTGGCGGTGTCCATCACCGTCGCCTCCGGTCTCTGCTCGGGCCGGCGCCTCGCGGCGGCGTCCGCGCCGGCGTGCCGCGTCCTCGCGCCTGGCGGCGGTACGCGGCGGGGTACCTGCGTCCACTGTCGAAACCGCAGCTCACGGCGGCAAGGGATGAGTCGGCTATCGGCGGCGCGGCGACCCGGCCGGCCGCCGCGCGCCGCCGATCGAGAAGCCCGTTCGCCGACCGGCGGGATCGCCCGGCGGATCGGTGGACCTCGGGCGTTCCACCGGCCGGCGATCCGCCCGGCTGATCGGACGATCAGCCCACCGGTTCGGGTCGGCCGGTCAGCCCGGCAGGCCGGTCAGCCCGGCAGGCCGGTCAGCCCGGCAGGCCGGTCAGCGCGTCCCGCAGGGCCGCCGTCAGGTCCGCCCGGGACAGCCCGGCGGGGTCCGGGGGCAGCGCCGCGATCACCCGCGCCGCGACCGCGTCGGCGAGGGCGTCCAGGTCGACCGCCCCGCCGGACCCGTTCGTCGGCGCGGCCATGACCTCGGCGTCCGCGCGCTGCGCCGGCAGCAGCGCCCGTACGGCCGCCGGGTCGGCGCTCTGCTTGGCGACGACCTCGCCGATCGCGCGGACCGTGACCACCAGTTCGTTGAGCACCCCGAGGGTGGACATGCCGCGCGGGATGCCGCCGCCGATGTACTGCCACGGCAGGGCCCGCAGCTGCCTGGCCACCGCCGGGTCGTTCAGCAGTGCGAGAAGCTGTTTCGCGTCCATCCCGTTCTCCTCCGTCAGTCCCCAGGGCCGCGGGTCCCGCTCCGCCGCCTCGGCCGGCCGGATGCCCAGGTGCAGCCGTCCCGCCCCGGGATCGGTGCCGGCGTACGCCCGCCGGGTCCAGCCGTCGTCGGCCCGGGCGGCCGTGCCCGCGTGGATCCACAGCGCGGCGGCGGGGTGGCGTTGGAACGCGGTGAGGAGCACGTCCGTGTCGACTCCGGTGACGTTCACGTCGATCGCGTCGACGCTGCCGCGGGTGTTGGGCCGGTGGTCGACGTGGTGGGTGGCGTCGACGACCGTCCGGTCGGCGCCCGGCCAGCGCCGGGCGATCTCGCCGCGCAGCGTCTCCAGCGCCGGGGCGAGCCGGCGGGGCGCGGTGGCCTCCTGCGCGATCAGCTCCCGCAGCGCGTGCTGCTCCACCGTCCGGTCGGTGAGGTCGCCCTCGTCGCGGTGGTAGTGCGACCACACCTGGCACCCGTTCGCCTTCGCCCAGGCGTGCATCCGCCGGTACCAGTCCGCGCAGCGGCTGCCGTCGGGATCCAGGTCCGCCGGAAAGTCGCCGGCCCGGGTGATCCGTGGATGGTTGATCTCGGCGATGCCCCACGGCCTGCCCGTGGCGGCGGAGAGCTCCACCATGATCGCCAGGGCGGCGGCCGGGTCCTCGTAGCCGGCCGGGCGGAACGGATTGCGGGCCTTCGGGTCGTAGGGGTACCAGTCGGCGAGGACCAGGTCGACCGCGTCCGACTCGTGCTCCGGCCACCAGGTACGCCAGTCGTTGACCCGCCGCCCGGCGGCGTCGACCCGGCGTACCCACTGCAGGGTCCAGCAGACCGCGAGCCGCAACCGGCCGTCGTGCCGGGCGGGGTGGTCGCCGACCTGGCTCCGGGTGCGGGTCCAGGACCGGCGGAAGGCCGCCGGGGTGGGGTCGCCGCCGGCCTGCTGCTCCGGCTCGTGGTGCGGGACCAGGATGAGCCGCCCGGTCCGCCCGGTCGCCTGCCAGGCGGCCACGAACGCGGCGGCGTCCACCTCCGGGTCCTTGTGGGAGACGATCACGTCGGCGTCCGTCGGCACCTGCGCCAGCCGCTGCCGCTGGTCGCTCCAGGCGGTCGGGGGCAGCCCGTCGCCCGGTCCGAAGAAGATCCGTACGCAGCTCGTCCGCGGGTACGTGGCGAGCATGCCGGGCACCGATCGGGTACCCGGGCACCAACCGGTGGGCATCATGCCGGAACCTCCACGGCCAGCGGTTCCAGGTCGGCGCGGACGGCCTTGACCTCCCAGTAGAAGGCGTGCGAGGCCGGGGAACCGTCCACCGTGCGGACCCGGAACGCCCCGTCCCGGACCCGGCCCGCGGCCAGCGCGGACACCGGCTCGTCGTCGTCGAAGACCGGGGTGAGCTGGACGGTGCGCCCGTCCTGCCGGGTCAGCGCCTCGAAGTACGCGGGCAGCTCGACCGTCGCGGCGCCGCCCTCGAGGCGCCCCTCGCCCCGGTAGTAGACGCCGTTCTCCGGTCCCTCCAGCGCGGCGTGGATGAGCTGCCGGCGCTCGGTGGCGTCCGGGGCGTCCAGCGGGTGGTCGATGGCGAACTGCTTCGACTTGCCCTTGATCACGCCGCTGCCGGCGTTCAGGCTGATGGTGTAGCCACTGGACTCGCTGGCGCCGAGGTAGATGGCGCCCGAGGCGAACAGGTCGAAGGTGCTGATGCCGCCGCCGCTCCAGGAGGCCAGGGGGGGCGTCGCCGGGCCGACCACCATCTTGCCGGTCACCCTCATGTCGCCACCGAACGAGCTTCGGTTCTCCACGAAGAGGCTGCCGCTGTCCGCGCCGGCGACGCCGCCGAAGCCGACGTACACGCCGGCGGCGTTGAGCAGGTGCAGCCGCTCCGGGCCGCCGATGTGCAGCCGGGTGCCGCCGTTGATCCAGCTCCAGTTCGGCAGCGTCAGGTGCCCGGCCACCGACATGTTGCCCTGCACGCTCAGGTCGCCGTTGCCGGTGGCGTCCTTGACCACCGTCACCCCGCCGGTGGCCCGGACGGAGTAGGCGCCCTCCGCGGTCAGCGACAGCCCGCCGCGTCCGCGCAGGCTCGCCGCCCGCAGCTCCTTCACCGCCAGGTCGGCGTACGGCTTGCTGCCCTCGGTGTAGCCCAGCGCCGGGCCGTCGGCGCTGCGGTCGATCAGCTCGAAACCCCGGCCGGCGCGGAAGGACAGCTGCGCGTGCTGCACGCCCGGTCCCCAGAAGCCGAGCGCGGTGACCACCTGCCCGGCGGTCACCGCCGCGCCCTCCATGCTGCCCAGGTGCAGCATGCCGCCGCCGATGCGCAGCCGGTCCGCGCCGTACTGGGTGAACGCGATGAGGTCGTCGGGGTCGTTGTTGTTGGCGATCCGCAGGATCGTGTTCTCCCCGCCGTACGGCCAGTACCGGATGTACGCCTCGTCGCCGGAGCCGCCGCCCGGGTCGGTGGGGAAGGTGATGCCGGCCTGCGGACCGGCGCCGACGGCCGGCACGATCGCGCCGACCGGCACCCGCAGCCCGGCGACCTGCCGCCCGGTGGGCTGCACCGTCACCGTGCCGCCGGCCCGGGTCACCTTGCCCAGCACCACCGCGTGCGCGGGGTCGGTGGGCGGGGTGGCGCTGACCTTGACCAGGCCCTCCTCGGTCCACCGGGTCTCCGCGGCCAGCCCGCCCTCGTCGCGCGGGTCGGACAGGTACTCGTGGTACTCCACCCAGACGACGAACGTGCCGTCCCCGGGCAGCGTGGTCCGCCGGTTCTCCGGCAGCACGACGACCAGGCCGTCGCCGTCGATCGCCACGCCCTGCCCGACCGTCACGTCGCTGCCGGTCGGGGTCAGCTCCAGGCCGCTCACCACACCCGTCGGGCGCAGCAGCCGGGCGGCCAGGTTCTGCCGGGCCAGCAGATAGTCCAGCGCCTGGGTCAGGTCGTCGGCGCGCAGGTACTCGTAGTCGTAGTACCGGGGCCGCGCCATCGGCAACGGCAGGTTCCTCTTCCAGGTGATCGTCATCAGGGTCTCCGCTGATCGTGTCGGGCGCGGGTGGATGGTCAGCGCGGTTGGACGGTGTCGTAGCGCAGGCCGCTGGAGAGCTCGCCCGCGCCGACCTGCCGGCTGCGGCCGAGCCAGAGGTGCACCGAGCCGTCGGCCCAGCGGGCGAGCTGCCACCGGCGCAGCACCCGGCTCCCGGCCCGCGGCACCTCCTCCTCGGGGAAGGCCAGCTCCACCAGCCGCCCGTCCCGTTCCCGCCAGTCGAGCAGCCGGCTGTGCCCGGTCACCGCGACCGGCTCCCCGTCGCGGGACGGCTGCTGCAACGGCACCCGGCGCAGCCGCACCACGTCCGGCCGGTCCTCCGTCGGCCCGGGCAGCAGCGGCACCCAGTTCTCCGGGACCGTGGTGGCGAACGCGTACGACAGGTCGGGTACGTCGGCGTCGGTGGGGACCGGCGGGCGGTCCGGCACCGCCGCCCGGCCGACCTGGGCGTTCCGGTCGATGGGGCGGCCGGTCGCGCCGGTCACGGTGCGCTCCACCGCCCAGGCCAGGTTGGCCGTCTCGTCGCGGCCGAGGCGGACCTCCTCCACCGGGGCCGAGTCCAGGGTGACGGCGGCGGTGGCCGGCAGCACCAGCACGTCGGCCCGGCCGCCGACGACCGCGCCGGCGGGCCGGAACAGGGCGGTGCTCTCCGCCGCGGCCGGCACCACCGTCTGTACGCCGAAGGTGTCGGTGACGATCAGCGAGCGGATCCGGGTGGCCGAGCCGACCGGCAGCTCCAACGGCACCAGGAAGTGATCGTTGGCGTAGACCAGGCCGTACTCGACCAGGAACATCCGGGCCAGGTCGCCGACACCGGCCCCGATGCCCGCCAGGTTGACCCGGGCGTCCTCCAGCTCCCAGAACCGGGTGGACGGCATGCCGGCGTACGCGACCGGGGTGGGCAGCAGCACCTTCACCACGTCCTCGAACCCCGCCCGGGCCTCCAGCGTGCTGCCCGGCTCGTGGTCGAAGTGGTACCAGTCCAGCCGGTCACCGTCGTACTCGTGGGCGGTGAGCACCAGCTCGTCCTCGCCGTCGTGCGCGCCGACGGCGAAGTCATGCTCCATCCGCTCCCGCCGCCACGCCGACCCCTCCAGGCCGGGGGTGCTGAACAGCGGGGTGAAGTCGGCCGGCGGCCACGGCGGCGCGGCGGGCCGGGACGCGCCGGGCGCCAGCACCGCCGGCAGTTGCAGGAGGTAGCCCGGCGGTGGGCCGGCCGGCCGGGGCGGGACGCCCAGCCAGGTCAGCCACTCGGTGATCGCCCCGTTGACCGCGGTCAGCAGGGCCGCGGGCACCTGCGCCTCGGTGACGAACCGGCCCTCCGCGCAGGCGCGCAGCGCCAGGTCCCCGTGCGGCACCCGGCCGGCGGCGATGCGCAGGTAGCCGACGGTCTCCGGGTCGGCCGCCGAGGCGGCGTCCGGCGGGGTGGCCGGCACCGGGTACCGGTCGCACAGCCGCGGGGCCAGCTCACCGGCCCCGGCCGCGGCGAGCAGCCGCAGCAGCTGCTGGCCGCTCTCCACGGCGAAGCGCAGGTCACCAGCCGTGGCCGCCGGTTCGCGTTCCACCACCGCCTCCCACGGCACGCCGGTGGGCAGCCGCACCGCCCCGGCGTACGGGCCGGGCTGGTAGCGGGTGAACCGGGCCGCCCGCGCATGCACCCGGGCGCTCACCGGCGAGCCGGCGTCCTCCCCGGTGAACTCGCCGAGCTGCCACTGCCGGGCCAGCAGCCACAGCGGGTCGGCGACCCGGGCGTCCACCGCCGGCGCGAGGTCGGCCCGGCGGGTCCGCGGCTCCAGCCGGGTCCAGGTGGTGACCGACGGGGTGTCGGTGGCGGTCAGTTTCTCTTCGACGGTGGTCACAGCCCCTCCTTGCCGCCCTGCGGCGTCAGCGTCGCGTCCGGCACGAAGTCCGTGGTGGTGGTGCTCTCGTTGACGTTGGTCGGGAAGTAGAGGGCGGGCAGGAACTGCCCGGCGGCGCCGACGGAGTCGACGTCGACGGCCCGGGCCACGGCCAGGTCCAGCGCCTCCTCCAGCACCTGGGCGAGGGTGCCGGGTTGCCAGCTCGCCGCCCCCTCCGGCGCGAGACCCAGCAGCACCGCCTGCGGCGCGGCGGCGCCCGGGGCGTCGTACTCGAAGGTGAGACCGGTCTGCGCCCGCCCGGCGGGCACCACCTCGGTCCACTCGTCCACCACCACGCCCTGCACCGGGCGGGTCGGGTCGATCCCGCCGGGTGCGACGACCACCAGCGACAGCGGCTGGGTGCCGGCGCTCGGCGGCGCCTCGCCGACCCAGCGGTCGCCCGGGGCGTACGGCAGCTGTGCCACCCGGACGGTGGCGGGCAGCTGCACCACACCCCCGGCCCCCAGCGCGTCGGCGCTGGTCAGCACCTCCTGCAACCGGCCGACGGCGGGGCGGACCCGGCCGTAGCGGGACAGCCACCGGCGTACCGGATGGGGTGAGCCGCCCTGCAGCGCGTCGCTGGCGGCCAGCGCGGTGGCCAGCTGCGCCGGCTGCGGCGCGGTGGCCCGCGGGAACACCGGCATGTCCGGGCCGAGCAGCGCCCGGATCCGGGCGATCTGTGCCTCCCGCCGCCGCGCGGGCGGCGCCGCGGGCCGGTCGAAATCGGTGGCCGGGTCGCACCGGCACGCCCCGGGCGGGCACGGCGTCCGGTCCTGGAGCTCGGCGATCACCCGGCAGTGCGCGACGAGCCGGCGGTCCAGTTCGCCCCGCGCGATGGCGGCGGTGTCGGTGACCGCCCGCGGGCCGTCGGGACGTGGGGGTGGCGGGACGGCCCCGACGACGCCCAGGCCGGCGGCGGCGTCGAGGAGTTGCCGGGCGACGTCCTCGTCCCAGCCGGCGGCGTCGGGCTCGGGCAGCGCGGCCAGCGCGGTGCGCGTTTGCCGGGTCGTCTGCCACGTCTCGTCGGCCTGCGCCTTGGCGCTCTCGTCGACCTGCGGCGGTACGTCCGGGTCGGGGCCGAGGTCGGCGGCGACCACCGGGCGGGACCGGCCGTACAGGTCGCGCAGCACGTTCACCGCGTGCAGGAACTCGGCGAGGCTGATCCGCTCGGCCGGCCAGCCCGGGTCCCGGTCGTAGTCCAGCTGCAGCGTCCAGTCCGGACCGACACCGGCCGGGCACAGCGGTCCCCAGGCGTCCAGGGCGATCCGCCGGTCCAACTCGGCGTCGTCCGGGCGGCCGGGGTGCGGCGGCGCGGCCAGCAGGTCGATCGCCGCGCTCTGCATCCGGTCCAGGCTCGCCGGCTGCCACGGCGTGGCGGTGACCCCGTCCGGGGCGTGCCAGCGCAGCCGCCAGAACACCCGCCAGGACGGCGGCAGCAGCACCGCGGTGAGGGCGTCCGCGGCGGCCCCGACGATGCGCGGGTGGTGGCCGCGGGCGGCCGGCCAGTCCTGGCGCAGCCGGGCGAACCGGTCGTCGACGTTCACCAGCAGCAGCACCCGGTGGGTGACCGTCGCTCCGGTGACCGGGGTGCGGGTGACGTGCAGCTCCGGCGGGTTGGTGGCCGCGCCGGAGGCGGCGTCGACGGCCGCCGCCGCCCGGTTCAGGTCGCCCAGCGCCAGCTGGTGCACGCTCTCGGCGAGCAGCGTGTCGGCCACCGCGTCGGTGGCCTCGGCCAGGTCGGCGAGCACCTGCCCGACGGCGGCGCGGGCGGTCGCCGGCAGGGCGGCGAGCCGGGCGTCGAGCGCACCGGCCCGATGCAGCCGGTGCAGCTCCAGGCCGTCCACCCCGGCCGTCGACTCGACGGTGGCGGTGACCGTGGCGGTGCCGTCCTCGCGCGGGTCGACCCGGTGCGCGCGGACCGGGGCCAGCCCACGGAACAGCGGCAGGTACTGATCCCACGGGCCGGCCGGGTGGTCGTGCAGGCCGCGCTCGAAGCGGTAACCGAGCAGCGCGCCGAGGCTCTGCCCGGCCCGGACCCCGTCGAGCAGTTGCTCGGCGAGGCGGACCCGGCGGGAGGAGAGCTCGACGGCGAGGGCGTCGTCGCCGCCGTGCGAACGCCAGGCGCTGCGCAGCACCGCCGCGGTGACCGCCTGGGCCGGTGAGGGCGCGTGCACGTGGCCCGCCCCGGCCGGGGCGACCGGGAGCTTGGGCGGGGCCACCTCCGGCGGCACGTCGGCGGGCCGGTCCACCAGCTGGGGAGGCGTCGCGGGCTTGAGGTCGACCAGCCAGCCGTACCCGCCCAGGTGCACACCGGCCGGCGGACCGGCGGTGAGCTGGGCCAGCCGCCGGGTCGCCAGCGAGGTGATCCAGGCGTCCAGCCGGTGCGCGGCCAGCCCGAGCGTGCCGGCCACGTGCCGGTGCAGGTCCGCGGTGGACAGTCCGGCGTCCAGGGCGTCGCGCAGACCGGCCAGCGCGGCCCGGAACGCCCGCAGGTCTGCGGTGGCCCGGACCTGCCGGGGGTCGTCGCGGGCGCCGGTGAGCCAGCCGCCGACCGTCTCGGTGGTGCCCGGGACGGGTACGGCGAGCCGCCGGCGCAGCACCCGGGTGACCTCGTGCGGCCGGATGTCGACCAGTTCCGGCTCGGGGATCTCCGCCGCCGCCGGCAGGGCCGCCTCGGCGGCGAACGCGTCCGCGGCGGCCGAGTGCTCGGCGATCAGGGCGGCCCGCAGCAGCCGGTGGAACAGCGGCACCGGCCCGTCGCCGGGGCTGACCGGCACCGCGTCGCCGCGCAGTCCGACGGCGGCCAGGGCGTCCAGGTACGCCCGCACCCGGTCGGCCCGGGGCTCGCCCGGCCCGTCCAGCAGCGGCGTGCCCAGCGCGTACGCCTGCTTGGCGAAGACCGCCAGGGACAGCCGGGGATCGGTCGGGCCGCCCAGGCCGAGCGCGGTGAGCAGGTCCCGGGCCGGCTCGACCACCTGCTCCCGCCAGTCCGGCCCGAGGCCCAGCCGGGCGAAGCGCCACAGCCAGCTCACGTACTCGTTGCCGAGCATGCTCCGGGCCCGTACCTCCAGCACCCGGGCGTCGGTGGCCAGGATCTCCAGCAGGGTGCCCTCCGGGTCGGCCAGCCCGGGGACGATCCGCGGCACGGGCGACGGGAGCCAGACCCCCCGCCACAGGTTGTGCAGCAGCGTGACCGCCTTCGCCTCGCCCGGCCCGGCGGGGTGCCAGTCGCGCAGGCTGGCCACCGGCAGCAGCCCGTACGGCTGGCGGCCCACCCGCAGCGTCGGCAGCGGCCCCTCCGCGTGCACGTGGGCGACGAAGTGGTCCCGCACCGCGGCCCGCTCGGCCGGGGTGGCCACCGGGAGCAGGTGAGGCAGCAGGCTGCCGAAGCTGGCCGGCCAGAGCAGGCGGCGGACCAACCGTCCGGTGGGCCGGTCGATGCCGGTGGCGCCGGTGCCCCGGGCCAGCGCGGTCGGCGCCCCGGCCCGGGCGGGTTGCCGCCGGGCGGCCGAGACCGCGTCGTCGGGCCCGCTGGTCAGCGGCACGCCCAGCGCGGCGGCGACCAGGGCGGCGGCGGCTTCCGGCGCGGCGGCGGCCGTGGCGCTGTCACCGGTCGTCACCGGGGACGCCGTGGGGGTGGCCGCCGGGGTGGCGCTCCCGGTGTTGTTGGTCGGTTCGTCGGGGGCGAGGAAGGCGAGCCCGTCGGTGGCGGCGTGCGCCTCCAGCAGGCGGCTCAGCGCCCGGGCGGTCCCGGCCGGTCCGGTTCTGGTGTCGAGTCCGAAGACGAGCAGCCGTTCCACCGGCTCCGGCTGGCCCTTGGCGTCGACGGGAACGGTGACGGTGAACGCCATGCCGGCGGCCACTGCGGTGGCGAAGTCGACGGTCCACCGCATCCCCGCGTCGACCGGGGGTGCCTCGTCCCCGCCGAAGGTCCCGGCGGCGTCGGCGGCCAGCGGGGTCGGCCCGACCGGCAGGTCCGGGGTGACGGTGCCCGACCCGCCGGTGAAGAGCTTGCCGCTGGCGGTGCGGCCGACCGCGTACCACTGGGTGGGCAGCAGCCGGGCCCGGGCCGGTTCGCACCACGGGCCGGGGCGGGTCAGCGGGTCGGGGAAGACGCCGGCGACCGGCTCCAGCACCCGGGCGATCCAGGCGGCGCGGGGCGCGCCGAAGCGGCGGACCAGGTCGCTCCAGGCGGCCTCGTCGGGCGTGCCGCCCGGTCCGCCCGGTTGCCCCTCACCCCAGTACGCGCGCCCGGCGGCGATCTCCTCGGCGGTCAGCCCCGGTTCGTGGTCGTCGACGTGGAGCTGGTCGGGGTAGACCCGGATCTTCAGGGCCGCGCCGGCGAACCGGGTCTCCAGGCGTACCGGCAGCATGACCGCCGGGGCGGCGGCGGTCAGCGTCCACGGGGTCTGGGTCAGCGCGCCGGACAGCGGCGGCCGGTCGGCGGCGTACGACGAGGTGCTCATCGGCTCTCCGGCGTCGGTAGCAGGTCGCTGGCGTGGCGGGCCAGGAGGACGGGGCGTTGCAGGACGGCCGACGCGGTGTCGGCGGCGTTGCGGCCCTGGCGGGCGGCGAAGACCACCGCGTCCGGCGCCGGCGGGTCGCCGGTGAGGTCCACGCCGAAGCGGGGCGCGGCGGGCTGCTCCCGGAGCAGGAAGAACCAGCCGGGGGGCCCGTCGGCCTGCCGGGCGGCGCCGCGGGCCGTTTCGGCGGTGCACGGGAAGCCGAACAGCAGCAGGTCGGGGGAGAGCCAGGCGTTGAAGATCGGCAGGACGTCCGGCCCGGTCGGGGTCCGTTCCTCCGGTCCGGTCCAGGTGGCGGCCCGCATGGTGACGATCGTGGACGGGTACCGGCGCAGCAGCTCGCCGCGGATGACCAGCACCAGCGACTGCTCGCCGGGAGCGCCGACGGCGGTCAGGTGGCTGCCCAGCGGCCCGTTGCGCCAGGCCGGGTCGGTCAGTGGCGGGATGTCGGTGAGCGGGGCCCCGGCGGACACGGCGCCGCGGACGTCCCAGAACTGCCGGAACCAGGTCTGCCGCGGGTCGGCGGGGAACTCCCGCCAGAGCATCTCCCGGCTCATCTCGTGGTTGAGCCCGACCAGGAACGCCTCGATGAAGCGCGGGTTGGCGGCCAGCGCGGTCATCGTCTCCGGGGCGACCGCCGGCAGGTTCGGCACCACGTGTTCCTGGGACAGCCCGCGCAGCAGCTCGTAGGCGGGCACGTCGAAGGTGACGCCGGCGAGCAGCCGGCGCAGCGGGTCGCCGCTGTCTGGCAGGGCGTCGACCAGGTCGCCGCCGCCGAGGGTGATCCCGGCCAGCACCTCACCGGCGACGGCGGTCTCGGGGCGTACCGTCTCGCGGACCGCCGCCGCGGCGGTGGCCAGGTCGACCGGGGCCGGGCGGTGGTCGCGGGCCAGGCCCTGCGCGGGGGCCAGCCGGTCCTGGTGGCGGGCGGCGGCGGCCATGAAGTCGTCGCCCATCTTCGCCCGGTCGGCGACCAGGTCGGCGCGCAGGTCGGCCACCGCGACGGAGCAGCCGCGGGCGGCGCCCGCGTCGGCGCCGCCGGTCGCGGTCACCGCCTCGCTCCAGCTCACCGGGACGCCGTTCGGGTCGAGGTCGAAGCCGGTCCGGTAGGTGACGGTGCCGCCGTTGCGGCGGGCCACCACCAGGTCGGGACGGCGGGTGCCGGTCACGTCGGCCACCGCCACGCCGGCCCCGTCCGCGCCGGCGGTCGCCGCCTCGTCCGGCACCGCCCGGGGTGCGGTCCAGCCGCCGACCACCCGGCCGCGCCGGTTGAGGGCACGCCCGGTGAGGTACCGGGCCACCGGCGTCCCGCCGAGCGTGCCGGTGGCGAACACCAACAGGTCGGGCACCTGGTCGCCGGTCATGTCGACCACCTCGACGCCCACCGCGCCGATCCGGTCCAGCTGCATCGGGGTGGGCAGCGAGTCGGTCCACCCGTCGTTGACCCGGCCGCTGTCGTCCAGCCGCCAGCCGATCCGGTAGTGGAGCCGGTTGTCGGTGCCGCCGGTCCGGCTCACCGCGTACGCGACGACCAGCTCGGGGCGGCCGTCACCGTCCAGGTCGGCCAGGGCCACGTCCAGCCCGGTGGCGTCCCCGCTGACCGGTTCGGGCAGCTCGTACGGTCCGCTCCAGCCGCCGGCCGCCGCGCTGTTCGCGTCCGCGTCCCGCCCGACCCAGTAGGCGATCCGGCAGGTGCCCGCCGTGGTCCCCGGCAGCAGGGCGGCGGTGACCAGGGTGGGGCGGCCGGTGGGGAGGACGGTGCCCAGGGTGGTGGCGGTGGCCCGGGCGACGACCGGGATCGCGGGCCCGTCCGCGGTCGGGGTCAGCGCGGCCTCCCGCACCGCCCCGTCGTCGCCGATGTGGTGCCCGACCTGCATCCGGGCCCGGCTGCCGGTGCCCTGGGTGACGGTGTGGGTGAAGACCAGCGAGGCGAGCAGCCCGACCTTCGGCGCGAACCGTACGTGCGCCGGCGCGGGCGCGTCGACCGGGCCTCCGCCGCGCGGGTCGAGGGGGGTGCCGTGGTCGATCCAGCCGATCGCCGGGTATGCCCAGCGGAACGAGGTGAGCCGCCCGTCGGCGGTGACGGCGAAGAGTTCCCCGTCGCGGGAGTCGCCGAGCAGTGGGCCGGGGCGGTGCTGGCCGAGCCCGCCGGCCGGGACGGCGGTGGTCACCGAGTCCCACGCCCAGTAGTAGCGCTCGTGCACGTCGTGGTACCACTGGAAGCGCCGCATCAGCCGGACGTCGGCGGGGTTGGTGGTGGACGCGGCGAGGGTGACGATCGCCAGCTCCTCCTCGTTGCCCAGCGGCGCGGCGTGCTGCGCCAGCGAGACCACCCGTCGGCCGTCCGGCGCCGGGTCGTGCAGGTACGTCGAGCCGTCGCCGAACAGCGACACCAGCCGCCCGTCGGGCGTGACGTACGAGATGCCGACCCGGCCCGCCGGATCCTGGTACGGGTGCTGGGCGGCGGGGGAACCCCAGACCGGGGGCGACCCGCTGCCGATCTGCCGCCACTGCCCGTCGTGGCCGAACAGGCGGTTGCCGGTGGTGGCGACCAGGACGCCGAGCAGGGACGGCCGCGGCGATCCCCACAGCCGTTCCGAGGCGCCGAGCGCCGGCGCGCCCAGCGACGTCCAGCCCCGGGTGCCCGGGTCGAAGCGCCACAGCGCGCCGTCGCCGCCGAGCAGGTGGATCAGGCCGTTCCCGACCACCGGCCGGCTGTGCACGCCGGTCGGTGGTGCGCCGCAGTCGTTCCACACCCACCGGTCGCCGTCCCAGCGCCGCTCGAAGAGCCGGCTGTCCCGGGTGCGGACGTACACCCGGTCGGGTGGCACGACGGCGCCGGAGGTCGCCACGGCGGTGTTCGGCGGGGTGCCGTGGTCCCGCCAGACCCAGACGCCGCCGAGGCGGCGTCGCTCGAACAGCCGGCCGTCGGCCGCGCCGACGAAGAACCGGTCCCCGTTGAGCAGGTCACCGCCGTTGGTGACCACGCGGGTCACCGGGTCGTCGGCGGCCGGCGCGGCGGTCGGTCCGGCGGCGGCCCGCAGGCTCGTGGCGCCGGTCTTCCACCACGGGTTCGCGGCCGCCTGCTCGATGACCGCCCGGGTCAGGTCGCCCACCCCGCGCCCGTCGCTGACCAGGGCGTCCAGCACGGCGCCGCCGGCCGGGACCCGCGCCGCGGGCACCGGGCTGGCGCCGTCGGCGAGCCGGCCCAGCGCCACCGTCGCGGCGTCGGCGTCGACCCGGCGGGCCAGCGGCCCGCGGGGTCGCAGCAACCGGCGTACCGGCGCCGAGGTGGCCGCCTTCGCTCCCGGGTTGGCGTCCAGCCGCCGGTCCAGCGGGTCACCGCCGTCGGCGAGCAGTCCACGGCCGGCGTCCGGCACCTCGACCAGGTCGTGCACCGGCTGGGTCAGCGCGACGAGGCGGTCGTCGCCGACCGCGGCGCCGGGGGAGCCGGGGTCGACGCGGCGGGCGTACAGGGCGGTGGCGGTGTCCCGGGCGGCCTGCCCCCGGCGCAGCTGCTCGTTGGCCTCCCGGATCTCGGCGGCCCGCTGCCAGGCTGCCGCCGCCAGGTCCTCCTGGTGGCGCTGCACCACCTGGGTGCCGAGGGCCGCGGCCGCCCGGTAGCGGGGGTCGAGGTTCAGCCCGGCCAGCCAGCGCGGCTCCACGCCGGGTGCGGGCAGCCGGGTCTCCTGGCTGTGAAGGTCGCCGTACAGCGGCGGGGTGAGCCGGTCCTGGGCGTGCTTCAGCAGCCCGGTCAGGGCGGTCTGCCACGCCTGGCGCACGTCGTCGGCCCAGACCGTCGGGGTCATCCCGGGAGCGGCGAGGGCCCCCTCGAAGCCCAGCACGGACCGGCCCTCGACGCCCTCGTCGGCGAGCTGCGGCAGGCCGCCGCCGGGGGCGGCGATGTCGACCGGCTGCCGGCCGACGTCGTCGGGGAGGGTCCGCGCCCGCAGCCGCCGGGCCAGCGACTCGAAGTCGCCGTCCGGTCCGGTGCGGAAGGTCCAGTGGTGGTAGGCGGGCAGCAGCACCTGGTCGTCCGGCCCGGGGTGCGCCGACGCCGGCCCCCAGGCCGGGGCGAGCGGCCCGGCGTCGTCGACCGGCTCGCCGAGGCCGGCCCGGACCCCGGCCTCGAACGCCGGCACCACCGCGGCCAGGTAGTCCGTGCCGGGGGCGAGCCGGCGTGGGCAGAGCAGCCGGGACAGGGTGCGTTCGGGCGCGGTCGCGATGACCGTCGCCACGTCCTCGCTCTCGGCGGTGACCAGCACCTGGGCGTGCGCCCAGGCCCACGACTCGGCCAGCGCGGGCAGCTGCCGCACGGTGGTGGCGAGCCGGGGCAGCGCCTGGCCCGGCTCGGTGCGCAGCTCCCCGCCCCCGTCGACGGGCACCACGACCAGCACCAACCACGGGCGTAGCGCGCCCCGGGGGTCGGGCCGGGCCGGGGTGTACAGCCAGGGCAGGTCGGGGCGGTCGAACTCGACGGCGGCGAGCAGCGACACCTCGACGTTCTCCGCGCCCGCTGCCGGGTAACTGCGGATGATCTCCTGCGGGTCGATGCCGACCACGTCGCCGGGGCCGTGCAGCAGCGCCGTGGAGGCCCCGGTGATCTGCCGGGTCTTGCCGTTCGCGGTCTCGGTGCCCAGCGCGGTGACGGTGAGGCTCACCGCCGCGCGGGCGCGCGGCAGGGCGCCGGTGAGGGGGTCGGTGTCGGGGACGACCCGGGCCACGCCGTCGCGTACCCAGGGCAGGAAACGCAGGCCACCCATGTCAGCGGACCTCCAGGTCGACGGCGGTGATCCGGGGGCGCGGGACGGTCACCCGGCGCAGCGTCCCGCTGCGCCGGCCGTCCGTCCGCGCGGTGTCGTCGGCCCCGCGGCGCGGCGCGGGAACGGTGGCGAAGCCGGCGCTCGCCGGCCCGGCGTCGGCGAGGCCCAGCGCGGGTCCGGTGAACCGGGCCGGGCCGGCCCGGCGGCTGCCGGCGAACGCGGCCGGCGAGGTGGCCGCGAACCGGGCGAGCAGGTCGCCCCCGCCGGCCAGCAGGCTTCGCTGTGCCGGCAGCGGTCGTCCGGCGGCGTCCGGGTCGTCGATGACGATCCGGTCGTACGCCGAGTCGTCGGCCAGGCCGGCGAAGGTGGTCAGGTCGGCCGCGGGCAGCGTGGTGTCCGCGGGCAGCGCGACCGTCCGCCCGGCCGCCAGCCGGACGAACCCGGGGGTGGTGAGCTGCTCCTCCGGCGACAGGTCCCGGAACTGACCGGGCGCGAAGTCGTCCTCGACGACGTCGCCGAGCCGGCCGGCCAGCTTCTCGTCGCCCGCCCCGACGTCCACGGTGGTCAGCGTGAACCGGTTCGGCCCGCTGATCCGGGAGGTGCCCATCCGGGACAGGTCGGTGTCCAGCGGCAGCACGTTCTCCCGGACCGCCAGCAGCGCCCCGGGCTGCAGCAGCACCGGTCCGGTCCAGCCGGCCAGGTCCCGCAGCGTCACCGGCTCGCCGGCGGTGAGCGCCGGGCGGACCTCCCAGGCGTCCGGGGTGGACAGCGCCGCGCGCAGCGCCTCGCCGGCGTCGACGTACGTCGGCTCGTCCTCGGCGGCGGTCTTCCCGTCGGTCCAGGAGAACTTCGCCGACACCTCCCAGAACAGGAACTTGATCCGGGCCTCGCCCCAGGCCCGCCAGGGCCCGGGCCCGCTCACCCCGACGATCAGATTGATCGCCAGCAGCTCCTTGTCCTTGTACTTCAGCGACACCGTCGCGCCGATCTCGGCGGTGAACCAGAACGGCTTGAACTGGAACATCACGTCCAGCCAGGCCCGGCCGTCGATGACGAACCCGCCGCCCTCGAAGTGCAGCTTCAGCTCCGCCCCGAACTGCGCGGTGTTGCTGGTGACGGCGAGGTACGCCGTGAGGCCGAGGCCCTTGCCGGACTTCTGCAGCGCGATGGCGAACCGCTTGACGGGCGGGAACCCCGGCGGTGCCGGGTAACGGGGGTGGAAGCCGCCGATCGAGACGGCGAAGGTGCGGCCCTCGCCCCACCGGGCGCGCAGCGCCATCTCGCCGGAGACCGGGCGACCGAACAGCTTGGAGTCGATCAGCGCGGCGTCGACGCTGATCTCCCGGCGGGCGAAGTCCACGACCCCCGCCGAGTCGAGCCGGAACTTCCCGGCCTCCTTGAAGTCGATGACCAGCTTGCCCAGCAGCAGGATGCGCACCGGGTCGGGGAACTCCACCAGCACCGCGAGGTCGGCGACGACCTGCCCGCCGAGGAAGTTCAGCCGCACCATCGCCCCGAGGACGGTGCCGGTGGTGTCCACCGGGAAGATCCGGCTGAGGGTGGCGATCACGGCGGGCGCGTTGCCGACCGGGTCCTGCGGGAAGAGCAGGGCGTCCAGGGTGCCGGCGCGGGCGGCGTTGCGCACCTCCTCCGGGTTGGTCCGCCGGTTCCAGCCGACCACCAGTCCGAGCCCGGTGATGGAGATGCCCCAGAAGAGCATCAGCCCGGGGAACCACTCGTACGTGCCGGCCAGCAGCAGGGAGAAGGTGTGCGTGCCGTCGGCCTCGGCGAGCCGGCTGCCGTCCGGGTTGCGGGTGTTGAGGATGGCGGTGGCCTGGAGCCGGAACCCCTTCATCGGGGCCAGCGGCGTGGTGGAGGTCATGCCGAGCTGGAGCACGCCGGCGTACATGCCGCGGGGCTCGTCGACGAAGAGGTAGCCACCGCCGGAGACGATGCCGTTGTCCATCCGCAGCCCGACCCCGTCCGGGCCCTTGAACTTCGGTCGCAGGTCGGCCGCGCCGAGGTTGCCGGCGCTGGCCTGCGCGCCGGATCCGGCCGGCAGGGCCGGCGGGAAGGTCAGGTCGGCGCTGACGCCGATGTTCTCCACCACGGCGTGCAGCGGACCCAGCGTGGCGTGGACGGTGGTGCTGATCACCAGGCTGAGCGCCCGGGTGCTGGTGGACGCCGTCAGCGCGATCCGCAGCCCCTGCACGCCGAGGCCGTGCCAGGACAGGTGCACCGGGTACTCGGCGGCCAGCGCCGCCGCGCCCGACAGGTGCAGGCCGCCCCGCATCGACCAGGCCAGGCCGAGGTCGAGGCCGATCCGCAGCCCGTCGGCGGGCAGCAGCTTGCCGAGCAGCCCGTCGCCGTCGCCGGGGCGGACCACCAGCTCGGCCCGGCCGGCCTGGACGGTCAGCTCCACGTCGTCGCGGCCGGCGCCCAGGCTGGCCTTCCCGCCGAGGACGAGCTGCCCGATGGCGAGGTGGGTGCCGTTCGGGGAGCCGAAGATCCAGCCGGGCTGACCGGCCGGGGCGATCCGGGCGACCTCCGCCGCCCACTTCACCACCGCCGCGTCGCCGCTGAACGTCACGCCCGCGCTGTTGACCGCGATGGCCGGCCCGGCGCCGCTGAGGTCGGTGGCGACGTTCCACGCTCCGATCGAGCCCTCCAGGTGGGCCTCGCCGGTGGGCGCGAGGATCACCGTGAGCCGGCCGTCCCAACTGGCCAGGCCCAGGGTGACGCCGACGCCGAAGGTCGGCGTCCACGGTGCCAGGCCGGCGCCGGGCGGCGCCGCCCCGCCCGGGGTGCGCAGGCCGCTGAAGCGCAGCCGCAGCAGGCTGTCGGCGAGCCGGCGGCCCACCTCGCCCTGGTCCGGGCCGACGCCGGGGCGTACGCCCTGGTCGGCGTCGAGGCCCAGGGCCCGCAGCGCCCGGGCCAGCCGGGGCAGCAGCCGCGCGGACAGCTCGGCGACGCCCTCCGGCGTCTCCCAGCCGGCCGGGGCGTAGCGCTCGCGGAAGTAGCCGCCGGGGTCGCGGACCAGGTCGACCACGCGTTCCAGGTGCAGCTCGTCGCGGCGGCGGGGAAGCCGGATCGGCGCGTCCCCGGGCGGCATCGGCGCGCTGGGCTGGCTGGCGGCCGCCGGGTCGACCAGGCCGAGCAGGTCGAGCACCGGGATCGACCAGGGTGCCCGGCGCAGCAGGTAGGTCAGCACCAGCAGGTCGACCAGGTCGTCGGCGAGTTCCGCGGGCAGGCCGGGCACGTCCGGCAGCCCGTTCTGCACGCTCGGCAGCGCGCCGATCTGCCCGAACACCTTCCCGATCGCCTCGCCGAGGGTGCGCAGCCCGTCGAGGCTGTCCAGCTTCGCATCGTTGCGGACCACCGCCACCGCGGCCAGCGCCTCCCCGACGGTGGCCGCCCACTCCTCGAAGCGGGCGGCGTCGAAGCCGCTGACCGCCTCCAGGTCCCAGCCGAGGGCGCGCATCAACCGGGCCCGCCGCCACGGGTCGTACGCGGCCAGCACTGGCTCGGCGAGCAGCCGGACCTCGTCCCACAGCAGCGCGAGTGCGTTCTTGCCGTCGGTCATCGCACATCCCGTCCTTCCGTGCCGCCCGGCCGTCCGCCGGTCACGCGGTCACCCGCGGCAGGTCGCTCAGGTCCAGCCGCAGCGAGCCGCGGGCGGCGGAGAGGGTCCGCTCGGCCGCCGGCAGGGTCGCCACGGGCAGCGTGTAACGGTGCCCGGCCGGCCAGGTCGGCCAGCCGACGGTCGAGCCGAGGGCGGTGGCCACCGGGGCGTCGGCCGCCACGACCTGCCGGATGGCGGTGACCAGGGCGGCCTCGTGCGCGTCGGTCCAGCCGGTGGGTGGCCCGCCGAAGTCCGGGCCGAGCGCCTTCGCCTTGCTCAGCACCAGGTGCAGCTCGGTGGCGGCCCGCGGCCGGCTGCGGAACTCCGCCGTCTCCGCGCGGGAGGTGGGCGGCCCGACCGCGACGAGCTGGTGCGCCCGGTACTGCTGCCAGCAGGCGAGCAGCGCCGCCGATCGCTCCGAGGTGAACACGTCCCCGATCCGGGCCCGGCGGGGTTTGCCGTCGGCGCCCGGCACGTCCGGTACGCCGGGCGTGATCGCCGGGTCCGGCGAGTCCCAGTCGGTCACGAGGAGGTCGTGCAGCCGCTGGCGGGCGAACGCCCACATCCCCCGCCGAACGCCGTCGTGGGCGCGCAGGGCCAGCGCGTACCGGTGCATCCAGTGCCAGGAGCGCAGCCCGAGCAGTTCCAGGGTGGTGCCGATGCCGTCGCGGGCCGCGCCGGTGGAGTCGGTCTGCGCGGGTCGGGCGCGCAGCACCCGCAGGTCGGCGAAGAGCAGGCCCGCCCCGTCGTGCCCCCAGCCGGGGACGGCGTTCACCCCGCCCTGCGCGCCGAGCGCGTCGTACGCGTCCCGGTCGGTGGCCCGCAGGTAGGCCAGGTACGCCCAGAGCTCGCCCGGTTCGGCGTTGATGTCCGGCCGCGGTGGCAGGGTGGTCGGGGCGACCTGCGGCCCGTGCGCCCGCCAGCCGAAGGGGCCGAGCCGGAGCACCGCCGGATCGTCGGCCGCGACGGCGTCCAGCCAGCCTCCCGCGGCCTCGGGCACGTGGTTCTCGGCGGCCGCCCGGAGGACCTTGAAGGTGGAGAGCTGCCGGGCGGCCCGGGCGCCGGCGTCCCCACCACCGGCGATGGCGGTGGCCAGGTCGGTCAGCGTGGGGCCGGTGACGTGCCCCTGCGCCCGGGGCAGGACCGCCTCCGGCAGCAGTTCCGACTCGGCGTCGAGGACCGGCCCGCTCCACTCGGCGTCGACGGCGTGCGCCCGGTACGCACCCAGCCGGATCAGCTCCGGGTGCCCGGCGGGGGCGCTTCCCGCGCCGGCCGGCCGGCCGGTGACCACCCGTGAGTAGAGCCGCTGGTCGGCGGCGGTGACCTGGTCGAAGATCCAGACGTTGGGTTGGTCCAGCCGCTGCGGGCTGTCCCCGGCGACCTGCCACGACTCGACCACCACCGGGCAGCGCCACCGCTTGTCCAGCCAGTGCTTGACCGCCACCTGGGTGGCGAGATCCGCCACCCCGCTGATCGGCCCGAGGTAGCGCTCGGACTCCGGCACGTCGACCGGTTGCAGCCGGTCGGAGTACCGGGGGGCGGTGGCGCCGGCGGGCTCGACGGCGGTCCGCTCCCGCCGGGCGTACGCCTGGAACTCGCGCACCGCCCAGTAGGTGAGGATGCCGTACTCGCCGTCGGTCTCCTCGGGGGTGAGGAAGCCCAGCGTCGCCAGGTCGTGCTGGAGCCGGCTCACCCACCGGTCGGTGACCAGGGTCGCCGGGCGGTCCACCCCGTCGTACCGGGCCTTGGCGGTGGCCGTGGCGTCGTGGTCGTCGGGCCGCAGCACGAAACCGCCGTACGGGGCGACGGTGGTCAGCGAGCAGCCGAAGGAGAGGTCGACGGTGTACGTGGTCAGCGCGGCGGCGCGTTGCTCCCCGGGCAGCTGCCACCAGAGCCGCTGGGTGGCGGACTTGCACTCCCCGGCGGGCCAGTCGAAGGTGATCTCGCCGAGGTTGTTGCGCCCGACGATCTCCTTGCCGTTGCCCCACGATCCCTTGTAGTGGTCCAGGTTCCGGGCCGCCGCCAGGTACTGGGCGAGGGCCTGGTCGCGGGGCAGGCCGGCGGGGTCCAGCACCGACTCCGGCGTCCCGTCGCGGCGCACCGTCGGGTCGGCCTCGTCGTGCCGGAGGAACTGCACGTACACGTTCCACTCGGGCTGCCTGCCGAGCACCTTGAGCGCGTCGTAGTCGCTGACCGCCGGGCGACCCGAGACCCACCAGCCGGTCACGTCGTCGGCGGCGACGGCCACCTGCACTCCGGCCTGCATCCGCTGCCCCTCCTTGTCGGGCAGCTCGTTGGCCCAGCCGACCAGGTCGATCCGGCCGGTCACGTCGAGCAGCGGCACGTAGCCGACGTCGTGCAGCAGCCGGGTCTTGAAGTCCTCGTTGCGGAACGCGCTGGCCACGAAGCCGGCGAGCACGCCCTCGGTGCGGTTGACCCCCTCGTAGGGTTTCGCCGGGTCGGGCCCGCAGGCGTAGGGGAGGGTGGCCGAGTAGCGGATACGTTCGGCGGATCCGAAGTGGATGTCGCCGCCGAGCAGCACCAGTCGCCGGCGCCGCACGCCGTCGGGCCCCGGGGGCGCCGCGGCGAAGAGCCGGGCCAGGATCTTGTGTACGGCGGCGTCGCTGGCCACCCAGGCGTCCTCTGCGTCGGCGGTCCACCGCCCGGCGGTCGCGTTGGCGATCGGCTGGGCGAGCTGTTCCAGCACCGGCACGCCGAACAGGGCGACGGGTTGGGCGATCACCGTGACCGCGTCGTCGCCGAGCACCCCGCCGCCGGTGAGCATCTCGTTGAGCGGCGGGTCGTCCAGGAGCAGGCCGCCGGGGTGTTCGGGCCCGGCCGGGTACTGCCGCCAGGTGCGGGTGTCCAGCGCGACCAGCTGGTAGCGAGGCCAGGTGACGGTGTAGTGGTAGGTCAGGGCTCCCGCCGGCCGGGTCAGCCGCCCCTCGTTGGTGACCGCCGTCGGCAGGCCGAGCCGGGTGCGCAGCGTCAGGTCGTCCGCGTCGTTCGCGCCGGCCGACCAGCCGCGCAGGGCCGCCAGCGCCGTCCGCCCGGGCTCCCCTGCCGAGCCGGTCTCGGCGTACCGGTCCGGGGTGTTCCCCCAGGCCTGGAAGACCACGAAGGCGGCCATCGCGTTGCGGACGATCCGTCGGCCGAGCGGGGACTTGACCACCGCGTCGTCGACCCAGGTCCGGGTCATGTTCCAGTCGTCGGTGACCTCGTGGTCGTCGGGCACCATGTACGTCGCCACGTTGGCCAGTTGCCGGCGCACCGCGGCCAGCCCGAGGCGGAACGTGCGCAGCGCGATCGCCTGCTGCTGCCAGCGCTCGTACCGCTCGATGATCTCCTTCTGCTGCGCGCTCGGCGTGTAGGCCCGCCCGGCCAGCATCAGGTCGTACACCGTCTCGCCGGGCCGGCGGTCCTGCGGGTCCTTGAGGATCCGGGTGTCGGCGGCGAGGACGTGCTCGAAGGTCGGCCAGCTCTGCGGCCACAGCACATCCGACCAGGCCATCAGGTACACGCACAGGTACTCGCGCAGGGACATCAGGTGGCTGTCGGCCGCGCCGGAGGTGAACTTCGCGTCCCGCTCCATCGTGGTGGCCCGCTTCCCGGGCAGGTACGTCGCGTCGGTCGGCGGCGAGCTGGTGCCGACCGGCATCGCCTCGGGTGGGAGGCCGAGCCGGGCGGCCACCCCCTGGTACGCGGGCACCGCGGGGTCGCTGCCGGTGGCGGGCAGGGCGTCGTGGCCGTGGACCAGGCCGAGCAGCGGGTCGGCCACGTCGTCGGCGTAGATCTGGTCGCCGCCGAGGACGAGCTGGTGGGGACGGTGCACCGGGTCCCCGCCGGCGGCGGCGATGATCGGGTCGAGGATGGGGAAGGCATCCGGGCCCTCGCCGTGCGGCTTGCGGCACGACCCGTGGAAGATGCGCAGCTGGTTGGGGTCGGTCGGCGGGGTGACGAAGGTTGGCACGGCGGGGACGGCGGCCGGCGCCTGTGGGTGCCCCTGGTAGGTCAGCGCGGCCCGGGCGGCCGCCGCGTCGGCGGCCACCACGTCGGCGTCGAAGAGGCTGCCCGCGCTCGCCCCGCCGGAGAAGGCCAGGTCGTAGCCGTAGAGGGTGCCGGGGGCGAGGGTGATCCCGGTGGCGGTCACCGCGACGACGTGGAGGCGGTCGGCGAGCCGTACCGTCGTCCGGCTGCCGGTGCCGACGCTCGCGGCGCGGGCGAATCCGGGGGCCGGGCCGAGCGCGAAGACGGTCAGCGTCACGGTGCACTCGGCGCGGAGGGCGACGAACACCGTGACGCTGGTCGGGTCGACGCGGCGCACGATCGGACCGCAGAGGACGAGCGGTAGGCCGGTCGGAGCGGTCATGTGGTGTCCCTTCGCCCTCGGCGACGACCGTTGTAGACCTCGATTGAAATCACTGCGCCGCGCGCCGACTACCGGCGCAACAGCGCGAACGTTCGGCCTTGCCGGGTGACAACCATCGGATCGACGACGAGTGGCCCGATCCGACCGGGCGGGCTGAACGTCTACTCAGGCTTTTCCGGTGACGGGGACCCGACGCGCCACTTGCCCCGGCCAACCGCCTCGCGGTAGAGCCCTTCGACAGCGGTGACCGCGCGACAACGCGAAGACCCGCACCGAGATGGCTCGGTGCGGGTCTTCGGAGGTTCGGTCTGCGGGCCGGGACGGGTCAGTAGACGGTCACGCCGTACGCGCCGGCCGCCTCGGTGACCGGCTGGAAGAACGTCGTACCGCCGGACCGGCAGTCGCCGCTGCCGCCGGAGGTGATGCCGAGCGCCTTGGTGCCGTCGTAGAGCGGGCCGCCGGAGTCACCGGGCTCGGCGCAGACGGTGGTCTGGATCATGCCCTTGACGGTGCCGCTGCCCACGTAGCGGACCGTGACGTTGAGGGCGGTCACCGTGCCGCTGTGGGTGCCGGTGGTGGACCCGGTGCGCTTGACCGCCTCGCCGACGAACGCGTTGGCGGCGGTGTAGCCGCCGGGGTGGGTCAGCGAGGTGTTGTCGTAGCGGACGAGGGCGTAGTCGTTGCCCGGGAAGCTGGAGCTGATCGTCGGGCCGATCAGCGTCCTCTGCCCGGAGTCGGTGTACCACGTGTTGGCGACGTCGCCGCAGTGCCCGGCGGTCAGGAAGTAGTAGATGCCGGACTTGACCACGTTGAAGCCCAGCGAGCAGCGGTAGCCGCCGCCGTAGATGGCGTTGCCGGCGGACAGCATCGGGCGGAAGACGCCACGGGCCCGCTCGACCCGGATCGCCCCGGCGTTGCCGCCGGCGCTCTTCCTGATGGTGGCGAGTTCGGCGGCGGACACCGAGTCGTCCGCGGTCACCACCACGCGGCCGGAGGCCGCGTCGACGCGCCAGGCGATGCCCTCGACACCGGACGCCTGCACGGCGGTGTCGGCCTGGGCGAGCTGGCTGGCGCTCCAGCTCTGCGGGGCGGCCGAGGCGGCGCCCGGCACGGTGAACGCGCCGACGGCGACCAGGCCGACGGCGGCGGCGAGCAGTGGGGTGAGCCGGCCGGGGGTGTGTCGGATTCTCACGGTCTCCTCCTCGGAGGGCGGCGGGCGACCGGTGCGGGCGGGGCCCACGAGGCGTCGCGGTGGTCTCGGCTCGGGGTGTTGACCTCGGCGAACGTGGTAGCCGCGAGTATCTACCAGCGTCGATTCATCCGCAAGGGGCCCACCGGCGGTGGCCGGTCCGCGACTAGGGTGTCCGCGGGGAGGTATACGCCATGACGTTGCAGATGACCGGGGCCGCGCGCCCACCCGTCCGCGCCACCGACGGGGGCCTCCGGTGAGCCGGACCGCCGACCCCCACCTCGCCGCGCTGGTCGCGGCGCTTCCCGGCGCCGTCGCGACCCGGGCGGCGGACCGGCTGCGGCTGGCCCACGACGCGTCGCACTACCTGCTGCACCCGCGAGCGGTGGTCACCCCGGCCGACGCCGACCAGGTCGCGGCCCTGCTGCGGCACAGCCGTCGCAGCGGTACGCCGTTGACCTTCCGTTCCGGCGGGACCAGCCTCAGCGGGCAGGCCGTCACCGACCAGCTCCTCGTCGACACCCGCCGGCACTTCCGCGAGCTGACCGTCCTCGACGACGGCCGGCGGGTCCGGGTGCAGCCCGGCGTCGTGCTGCGCCAGGTCAACAACCGGCTCGCCCCGTACGGCCGCAAGCTCGGCCCCGACCCGGCCAGCGAGTCCGCCTGCACCATCGGCGGCGTCGTCGCCAACAACTCCAGCGGGATGACCTGCGGCACCGAGTTCAACACCTACCGGACGCTGGAGTCGCTGCTGCTGGTGCTGCCCAGCGGGACCGTCCTGGACACCGGCGCCCCGGACGCCGACGAGCGGCTGCGGGCCGCCGAGCCGGAGCTGCACGCCGGCCTGCTGCGGTTGCGCGACCGGGTCCGCGGCAACCCCGACTCGGTCCGCCGGGTGCGGGCCCAGTACGCCATGAAGAACACCATGGGCTACGGGGTGAACGCCTTCCTCGACCACGACTCGCCCAGCGAGCTGCTGACCCGGCTGGTGGTGGGCAGCGAGGGTACCCTCGCCTTCGTCGCGGCGGCGACCTTCCGCACCGTACCGGTGCACCGGCACGCCGCGACCGGCCTGCTCGTCTTCGACGACCTGGCCCGGGCGATGGCCGCGATGCCGGCGCTGGTCGCCGCCGGCCCGGCGGCGGTCGAGCTGCTCGACGCCGCCGCGCTGCGGGTCGCCCAGCTCGACCCGCAGGCGGACGCCGCGCTGCGCGGCCTGGCCGTCCGGGAGCACGCCGCGCTGCTGGTCGAGTGGCAGGAGGCCGACCCCGACGCGCTCGCCGACCGGGTTGACGCGGCCCGGCCGGTGCTCGCCGACCTGCCGCTGTCCGCCCCGGCCCGGCTCAGCGGCGAGGCGGCGGCCCGGGCCGCCCTCTGGCACATCCGCAAGGGCCTGTACGCGGCCGTCGCCGGAGCCCGGCCGTCCGGCACCACCGCCCTGCTGGAGGACATCGCCGTGCCGGTGGACGCCCTCGCCGAGACCTGCGCCGAACTCGCCGACCTCTTCGCCCGGCACCGCTACGAGGAGAGCGTCATCTTCGGGCACGCCAAGGACGGCAACCTGCACTTCATGCTCAACGAGCGGTTCTCCGGCGGCGAGGCGCCGGAGCGCTACGCCGCGTTCACCGAGGAGATGGTGGACGCCGTCCTGGCCCACGGCGGCACGCTGAAGGCCGAGCACGGCACCGGCCGGGTGATGGCGCCGTACGTCCGCCGGCAGTTCGGCGACGAGCTCTACGCGGTGATGCGCGAGCTGAAGACGCTCTGCGACCCCGACGGCGTGCTCAACCCCGGCGTGCTGCTCAGCGACGACCCCGACGTCCACCTGCGGCACCTGAAGACCGTGCCGACCGTCGAGCCGGAGGTGGACCGTTGCGTCGAGTGCGGCTACTGCGAGCCGGTCTGCCCCAGCCGGGACCTCACCACCACGCCCCGGCAGCGGATCGTGCTGCGCCGGGAGATCGCCGCCGCGCAGGCCGACGGCGACGAACGGCTGGCCCGCGAACTCCAGGACGACTACGACTACGACGCGGTCGACACCTGTGCGGTCGACGGCATGTGCGCCACCGCCTGCCCGGTCCTGATCAACACGGGTGACCTGGTGAAGCGGCTGCGCGCCGAGCGCAACGGCGGCCTCGCCCAGGCCGGCTGGCGGGGCGCCGCCACCCGCTGGGGCGCCGCCACCCGCGGCATGGCCCGGGGCCTGGACCTGGCCGGCAGCCTGCCGCCGGCGCTGCCCGAGTCGGCCACCCGGGCCGCCCGGGCCGTCCTCGGCGCCGAGCGGGTCCCGCAGTGGCGGCGGGACCTGCCCCGGGGCGGCGAGGTCCGACGCCCCAACCCGGTCGACGACCCGGACGCGGTGTTCGTCCCGTCCTGCCTGGGCACCCTGTTCGCGCCGGCCGAGGGCGGCCCGGGCGTGGCCGCCGCGCTGCTCACCCTCGCCGAGCGCGCCGGGGTCCGCCTGCTCGTCCCCGACGGCATCGCCGCCGTCTGCTGCGGCACGCCCTGGTCCTCCAAGGGCCTCACCGCCGGCTACCAGGCCGTCCGCGACCGGGTGTCGCCCGCGCTGCGGGCGGCCAGCCGCGACGGCACGCTACCCGTGGTCAGCGACGCCGCGTCCTGCACGGAGGGCTTCGCGAAGCTGGTCGCCGACGGCGGCGACGCGGTGGGCGTGGTCGACGCCGTCGCGTACGCCGCAACCGCGCTGCTGCCCCGGTTGACCGTCCGGCGCCGGCTCGGCTCCCTCGCCCTGCACCCGACCTGCTCGTCGACCCGGCTGGGGCTCGACGAGGCGCTGCTCGCCGTGGCCCGGGCGGTCGCCGACGAGGTGGTGGTGCCCGACGGCTGGCAGTGCTGCGGCTTCGCCGGCGACCGGGGCCTGCTGCACCCCGAGCTGACCGCCGCCGCGACCCGCGCGGAGACCCGTGCGGTGTCGGAGCGGCACTTCGACGGGTACGCCTCGGTCAACCGCACCTGCGAGATCGGGATGGCCCGGGCGACCGGCCAGCCGTACCGTCACCTGCTCGAACTCCTCGAGGAGGCGACCCGCTGACGGGCGTCGCCGGCTAGAGCGGCCGGGTGAGCTCCGCGAGGATGTCCGCCGCCGGGGCGGCCCGGGCGCCCCGCCAGCCGGTGCCGGCCCACAGGTGCAGCCGGTCGGCGTCACCGGCCTCGGCCGCGGCCTTGCGCAGCGGCCGGGTCAGGTGGTGCAGCGCCGGATAGCCCAGCGGTGCGTCCGCCTCGTACCGGTCGATGAAGTCGTTGCGCAGCCCGCGCGCCGGTCGTCCGGTGAACGCCCGGGTGACCACGGTCCGGTCGCGGCGCGGGTCGGCCAGCGCCTCGCCGTGGCTACGGCTCGCGCCGCTCTCGTCGGCGCGCAGCAGGAGCGTGCCGACCAGCACGGCGGTGGCGCCGGCGGTGAGCGCCGCCCGGACATCCTCGGCCCCGCCCACGCCGCCCGCGGCGAGGACGGGCAGGCCGGTGCGGGCGCCGACCAGGCCGACGAGTTCGGCGAGCGGCCGGACGGGCGTGGGGGAGTGCGGGGTGAAGGTGCCGTAGTGGCCTCCGGCGTGGCCGCTCTGGGCGACCAGCCCGTCCACCCCGAGGTCCGCCGCGGCCGCGGCCTCCGCCGGGTCGGTGACCGTCATCAGCACCCGGCTGCCGGCCCGCCGCAGGTCGCGGACCACGGCCGCGGGCGGCAGCCCGAAGGTGAAGCTGACCACCGGCACGGGGTCGTCGACCAGCAGCGCGATCTTGTCCGCCCAGTGGTCGTCGTCCTCGGTCCGCGGGGCCGCCGCCAGGTCGAGCCCGTACGGCCGGCCCTCGTCGGCGATCCGCGCGGCGTAGCGGCGGAACTCCGCCTCGTCGACCGGAACCGGGGTCGGCACGAACACGTTCACGCCGAACGGCCGGCCGTCGGCCCGCGCCGCGGCGATTTCCTCTGCCACCGCCTCCGGCGCCCGGTAGCCGGCCGCCAAAAAGGCGAACGCGCCGCACGAGCCGACGGCCGTCACCAGCCGGGGGGTGGTGGGTCCGCCCGCCATCGGCGCGGCGACCACCGGCAGGTCCACCCCGAGGAGTGCGCTCCGCTCCGTGTCCACGGACCCCAGTCTGCCCTGCCCCGGCGCTGGGGGCCCGCCGGGTCGGGGCCGGTTCACCCGGCCTGGATCGAGAGGGCCAGGCCGGTGAACGACGTCGGGCCCGAACCGCCGACGCCGTACGCGGTGAAGGCGGCGTCCTTGGTCAGGCCGACCACGAAGCGCGGCGCGGTCTCCGCGGTGGTGCCCGTCGTCGAGGTCGAGCGGGCGGCGCCGGCCAGGTCGAAAGCCGCGTCGCGCAGGGCGTACGAGCCGAACACGTCGGCGGTGGGCGGCGCCGCGGCACGGTCGGCCGGGACCACCGGGGTGCTGGCCGGGCTCTTGCCGACCCGCCACCGGCCGGGGTCGTAGGTGTCGCCGTCGGTGAGGTAGCTCCAGCGCACGCCGCTGATCGACCAGTGGCCGCCGACCTGCCCGACACCGGCCGCACGAAGGTCGAGGATCGACACCCCGTTCGTGCCGAGGACCCGGGCGGTCTCGCCGGCGGTGCCGGCCCCGGTGACCAGCAGAGCGCTGTCCTCGCCGACCCCGTACACCCGGTCGTGGCCGGTGTCGGCGGCGAGCCGGATCGACCGGCCGGCCCGGCCGCGGGCGTCGAAGTGGGTGTCGACCAGGCCGGAGCCGACGAAGCCGAACCCGCCGGCCGGCCAGTAGCCGAGGATCTGTTCGTCGTCGTAGTAGCCCGCCCGGGAGCCGTCGCGGACGCCGTAGTAGCTCAGCCCGCCGGTGATCATGTCCGGGCCGGCGAGGATCTGCATCCCCGCGCTCGTGCCGGCCACCGGCGCGCCGGCGAGGAAGCGCTGCCGGATCGCGTGCAGGACCGCGCCGTCCGAGCCATCGGAGTGGATCATCGACTGGACGTAGCGGAACTGGTCGCCGCCGGTGAAGAAGAACCCGGTCATCGACTCGGCCAGCGCCGCGTACGACGGGTCGTCGCCGCTGCCGTCCCGCTTGGTGGTCACCGGGATCCAGGTGGCCTCGGCGGCGCCGTACCGCTTCAGCACCTTGGCGACCGCGTTGGCGCTCGAGTGGGGCACCGCCGAGGAGGCGCTCAGCACGCCGATGCGCGCCTGGGCGCCGCCGGCCCGGCGGACGAACTCGCCGTAGACGGCGCTGTTGTCCTCGGCCAGCGCGCCGCCGACCAGCAGCACCGCGCCCGGACCGGCGTCGTCCTCGATGGACCGGGCGGCGGCGGAGGCGGGTGCCGCCACCGTGCCGGCGGCGAGGACGAGCGCGGTGAACAGCCGCAGGAGCCTCCGGGGACGCGTCATGGCCCCGACGCTAGACATCCCCTCCCGAGGCGTCAAGGACGGTCGATGGGCTCTTGATCGGGGCATGGGACCTCCGTTCGGGGGTGGCTCAGTGGTCACCCTCGCACCCCGGCGGACCGTCATGTCAACAGGTTCCGATCGGCCGTATCACGGCGTAAGAAACCTTCAGCAATGGGCCGACATCCGGCCAGGTCGCTGACCGGATGTCGGCCCACCGGGACCCGGCGGATCTCAGCCGGCGGTGGTCGCGGCCAGGTAGCGCTCGGCGGCGTCCGGCGTCATGAACCACTCCTGGAAGTCGTTCGGGTCGCTGAAGCCGTTGGCGAACCGGCGGGCGATCGTCGGGTTGCCCGCGGCGGCCCCCAGGATCTGCTGCACGTGCGGTGGCAGCGGCTGCAACATCGCGTTGGTCCAGCCGGTGACCGCCTGGCCGGCGTCGGACCAGAACCGCTCGAAGGTCTGCCCCATCCACTCCCGGTCGAACGGCCGATCCCCGCGCTCCAGGATGGACCCCAGGTAGGAGTGGGCGCACTTGGCGGCGGTGTTGCTGCCCTGACCGGTGATCGGGTCGTTGGCCACCACCACGTCGGCCATGCCCAGCACGACCCCGCCCGAGGGCAGTTCGGCCACCGGGCGGCGCACCGTCGGCGTGTACCGGCCGGAGAGGGTGGCCCGGCCGTCGGTCAACTCCACGTCGGCGCACCGCTCGTAGATCCACGGCGTGTACCGGCGGGCCAGGTCGAGGGTCAGCTTGAGGTGCTCGGCCGGGTCGCGCCGCTCGGCCCACAGGTCCAGCGGCCCGCCGGGCACCGCCTCCCAGAACAGGATCTCGCAGGGGCCGGAGTGGGTCAGCCCCGGGATGACGAACAACTCACCCAGCCCCGGCACGGCGTTGAAGCTCACGTGCGGCACCGGCCACAGCGGATCCGGGGCCATGCCATGCACGTACGCCACGGCCAGCCCCCGCTGCGGCGCGTCGTACACCGACCGCTGCGGGTCCCGGTCGAAGACGCCCACCAGGTCGCCCTTGCCGGCGGCGACGACGGTCAGGTCGTACCGGCCGAGCCGGGTCAGCCCGTCCAGGTCGGCGGTGGTCACCGTCTGGTAGAGCACGGTCCCGCCGCGCTGTTCGAACAGTTCCAGCCAGGCCGCCATCTTCACCCGCTGGTCGACGCTCTGCGCCGGCTCGTCCAGCGGGCACGGGATCCGCAGCGCCCGCTCGCCGGGCGGGGCGGACAGCGAGACGTGCAGCCCCTCGATCTGGGGTGCCCGGTCCTGCCACAGGTCCAGCCCGTACCGGCGTTCGGTTCCCAGCGCGTTGCCGAACATCGCCTGGGTGCTCATCACCCAGCCGCGGCGGATCTCGTCCGGCGTACGGGCGGACATGACGGTCACGTCGTAGCCCTCGGCGAGCAGGCTCAGGGCGAGCTGGAGCCCGGACTGTCCGGCCCCGACGACAAGGATCTTGCGCATTTGTCTCCTCCAGGTTGAGCTACCGTGCCGCGAGCGCGCCCGCGGTGGGCCGGGCGGTGCGGGACATGGTGTGTTCCACGACCACCAGCAGCGCCCGCGCCACCGACGACGGGTCGCGGGCGTCGCAGGCGATCAGGGGCACGCTGGCGGGGACCGAGAGCGCTTCGCGAACCTCCTCGAGCGGGTGGTGCAGCACCCCGTCGAACAGGTTCACGCAGACCACGAACGGCAGGTCGCTGTCCTGCTCGAAGTAGTTGATCGCCGGGAACGAGGCGGCCAGGTTCCGCGTGTCGGCGAGCACCAGCGCACCGACCGCGCCCCGGCACAGGTCGTCCCACATCGGCCAGAACCGGGGCTGGCCCGGCGTGCCGAACAGGTACAGCACGAGGTCGGGGCCGATGGTCAGCCGGCCGAAGTCCATCGCCACGGTCGTGGTCTTCTTGTCGATCCCCGGGTCCATCCGGTCGACGGTTTCGCTGGCCGCGGTCATCCACGCCTCGGTGTTGATCGGCGCGATCTCCGAAATGGACCCGACGCAGGTGGTCTTGCCGACGCCGAAGCCGCCCGCGATGACGATCTTCGCCGAGGTCAGCGGCGGCGTGTCAGGCAAGCTTGCGGAGGCCATCGCGCAGTCTCTCCAGGAGGCGGAAGTCGACATTGTCGTGGTCGGTGTGGATCAGCAGCCGGTCGGTGGCGGCCAGGTCGTCGACGACCACCCGAGTGACACCCAGCGACATCCCGCAGACCGCGGAGAGTTCGGCCACCGAGCGCGCCGACCCGCGGGCCTGCTCGTACAGCGTCCGGGTCTCGGGCAGCAGACCCGAGGCGAAGACGGCGTCGTAGTACGGCACCGACACCAGGGTGTGGACGAGCAGTGGCCGTCGGGTGCGGGTGCGTCCGGCGGTCAGCACGTACGGCCGCACCTTCCAGTACGTCATCGGCATGATCTAGCTCCTTCGGCCCGTCAGCGGGGCTGACTGGCGGTCATCCGGTGCAGCTCGTGGCGGACCTGCGGGGTGAGGGCGTGCCACACCGCGCCGACGAACTGGGTCATCCGGTAGGAGACGACCCGCAGGTCGCAGCCGGGGGCCGCGGCTACCGCCAGGCCCGCCGACTCGCCGACCCGCATGAACAGCAGGTGCCCCCGCGGCAGCCGTACGGTGAGGTACTCGGACGAGCCGAGGTCCAGCAGGGCCGCGCTGCGGTCGGCCATGCTGAGCAGGCCGGCGGTCAGCGCGGAGAGCTGGTCGCCGAGGTCGCGGTGCACGCCGCGGGAGGCGGCGAGCTGGAGGCCGTCCAACGACACCAGCATCGCGTGGGTGACCCCGGGTACGTCCTCGGCGAACTGACGGATCAGCCAGGCGCAGTCCGGCAGTCCCTGGCCGGTGGTCGCCGTGCCGTTGCCGTGTGCGTGGGTCATCGCTGCTGTCCTTCGTCGCTGGTGGTCCGGGCGTCGCTGACCCCGGCGGCGAAGGCCGCCGTCTCGTCCGGCCACGCCTCGGGTGGGGATCCGGCGCCGGGGTCGGCCGGGGGTCGGGTGGTCGCCGCGGACTGGTCACGGACACTCGTCGGCACCCGCTGGGGCAGGCTGCCGGACGGCTGCTGCGCGGTGGCCGGCCCGGCGAGCGTGCTCAACGGCACGGTCGGCGAGTTGGTGCTGTCATGGGGCGCGGCCATCGGCGTACTCCAGGGGTGGGTCCCGCCCCCGGGGGACGGGGAGGGGATCCCGGCGGACGGGGACGGCCAGGCCGGCGGGGCGGCTGCGCCGGCCGGCGCGCCCGCGGTGGGAATCTCGCAGAGCAGCGCGCCGGGGACGAGCACCGTGGCCGTGGCGCCGCCGGAGGGCCGGTTGGTGAGGGTGACCCGCAGCTGGTGGGCGACGGCCAGGTGGGCCACGACGGCGAGCCCGAGGTGGGCGGCGGGGTCGAGCGTGGCCGGGGTGACCAGCCGGCCGCTGAGCAGGGCGTTGAGCTGCGACAGACGGTCGGGCTGGAGGCCCACGCCGGCGTCCTCGATCCGCAGCAGGACGCTGCCGTCCTCGGTGATGAACGCCGACACGATCACCGGCGCGGTGGGCGGCGAGAACCGGGTGGCGTTGTCCAGCAGCTCGGTGAGCACCCGGATCACGTCGTCGGCGGCGAACTCGACCACGGCCAGGTCCACGACGTGCCCGACCCGGATGCGTGGGTAGTACTCGACGGCGGAGGTCGCGGCCCGGACGACGTCGACCAGGGTGACGGTCTGCGGGTTGGCGTCCTCGACCCGGCGGCCCAGCAGCACCTGCAGGTTCTCCGCGTGCCGCCGGATCCGGGTGTTCGCGTGGTCGATGCGGTAGAGCCGCTCCAGCCGGTCCGGGTCCTGCTCGTCGGCCTCCACGGCCTCCAGGTGGGAGCCCATCTGGTACGCCGAGGCCATGATCCGCATCGCGAACTGCTCGCAGATCGCCGGCCACGGATTCGGGGGTTCCTCGGCGGGTGGCGGCGGTGGCGGGGGTGTCTCCTGTGGTGCGACGGCCCACTGGGCGACGGTCGGATCCAACCAGCGCGCCGCCCGCTGCCGCCATGTCGCCCTGCGTCGACCCGCCGACGACACTGGGGTGATATCGGTGCGTCTCACGAAATTACCGGCCTGTCCGTGATCATCGGCTCTGGCATGGTGCAGCAGTCAACCACCGTTGTGTGCCGATAGCAACGGGCAAGGTCAACTTAGGGAGGTTTTCACACCCAGCTCGCCGTGCTGCCACGAATGCTTCATCGGGTCGGCTCGGCGAAACGCAACAGCCGGACGGAGAAACTTTCTGATCCTCCGGGTGGGAGCCGGCCCGCCGGTACGCGTGGACTTCATCGGGGACAGCATCGCTGACGGTGGACGCGAGCGGTTTGGCCACGCGCTGATCGCCCAGGCCCGGCTGCGGGCGGTCACCCCGGCGACCGGACGGCCGGGCTGATCCCGCCGGCCCGGGTACCGGCCGTGACCCCGGCGACCTGAGGGTCGGGCGGTCGCCGTGGCCGCCCGACCAGGAGAAGCCTCAGCCGGCCAGGTCGAGCTGGATCGTCGCTATCTCCCACGCCCGCACCGGCAGCCGGACCCGCCCGTCGCCGTCGACCGGCAGCGGCTCGCCCGCTCGGCCGATCAGGTCGGCCCGCCAGGCGCCGCGTACGCCGCGGCCGGCCCCGATGACGGCGCTGGTGTCCCGCGCGGCGACCACCCGCAGCTCGACCCGGCCGTCCCGATCCCGGACACTGGTCAGCGCGACGCCGTCCCCGTCCACCGTCAGCCCGGTGACCGGCGCCGGCAGCCCGGCGGAGGGCTCGCCGCTGCCCGGGAAGACCAGCAGCTCGTGCCGGTACGCCTCGGCCGCCCCGAGAACGCCGGCGGAGTCCCAGTCGCCCCGGAACGGCAGCACCGCCAGCTCCACGCAGCGTTCACCCCGGCACTCGGCCAACGGGGTGGGCAGCTGCGGGCCGGCGGGTTCGTCCCGCAGGGCGTGCCGGTTGCGGGACAGCATCCCGATCGCGCGCAGCACGGTGATCGCCAGTTCCCGGCCGGCGTCGGTCAGCTCGTACTCGGTCGGCTGGGTCAGCAGGACGGCGAGCGACCCCTCGGCACCCCCGGCGGCGACGAACCCGGAGGCGGGGAACGTCGGCAGCGGCACCTCACCGCCGCCGCCCTCGGCGGTCAACCCGCGCTCGACAACGGCGAACTGACCCTCCGCGTACGACGAACGGACCGGCGCCGGCAGCGGCAGGTGCAGCCGGACCCGGTGGTCGTCGCAGCGGTTGTCGAAGCTCAGCCGCAGCCGGGCGAACGGCTCTCCGGCCCGCACCTCCACCCGGGTGGTCACGGTGACCGGCTCCCGGTCGACCCGGCGCGAGCCCGCGTCCACGTCGGCGCCGACCGGCCAGCGGTACTCGCGGACCACGTCGAGGACGGCGACCACCGGGCCGTCGTGCACCACCACGGTCCGCACCGCGCGCGGCTTGTCGACCAGCTCGTCCGCGGCCGGCGGGGCGTAGTTGTAGCTGTCGCCCACGTCGCCGCCGTCGACGATCCGCGCCACCCCGTCCACGCTCAGCCCGTCCGGCGTGGACAGCCGCAGCGTGCCGTCCTCGGCCACCTCGACGCGGAGCAGGCCGTTGTCGACGGCCCGGTCGACCACCGTCACGGGCGCCGGACCCGCCGACGGCGGCCCTGCCCCGTCCGGCCTCGGCGCGGCGCCTCTCGTCCACGCCTCGGCCTGCTCCGGCGCGCCGCCGTTCGCCCGCGTGGCCGGGCCGTCCGCGGCCAGGGCCACCGGGCGTACCGCGGCGAGACCGAGCGCCGGCACCTCGACCAGCGCGGCGACGGTCAGCCGCGGGGCGGCCTCGATCCGCACCCGCCACCGGTCCGGGCCGCTCGCGGCGGCGAGCGCCAGCCGGACGTCCTCGACGTCGAAGGCCGGGTCGCCGTGCCGGGCCACCGCGAAGGTGAGGGTGGCGTCGTCGGGCGACACCGACCAGGCCGTGATCTCCTGTCCGTACAGCTCCCGCCCGTGCACCCGGGTGAGCACCGCCGGCAGCTCGGCCGCCGGCACCAGGTCGTCGGCGAGCAGCGTCCGGGCCCGGTCGAGGATCTGGGCGGGCGCGACCGCGCCGTCCGCGCCGAGCAGGCCGACGGATCCGTCGGCCGGCGCCTGGACGTCCAGGCGGACCAGTGCGGTCCGGGCCGCCGGGGTGGGGTTGAACAGCAGGTGCCCGTCGCGCGGCGCCGTGCCGGCCAGTCGCGCCCCCACCAGGTCGCATACCGCCCGGCCGAGCTGGTCCGCCTCGGCGAGCCGGGCGGCCACCTGCTCGGCGGTCTCGTCGCAGCCGCACCCGGTCACCGAGTCGTGGCAGCTCGCGTCGATCAGCCGGGTCCAGGCCATGTCGAGGAAGCGCTGCACGGACGGGTCGTGGTAGAGCGCGGCGAGGGGTTCGGCGTACCGCTCGACCCGCCGCTCGGCGCGGCCCATCGCCTGCTTCAGGTGGGCGCGTACGGAGATCACGCCGGGCAGGATGTTGGCCCGGGCGTGTGAGCGCAGTTCGCCCGCCACGACGGGCAGGCCGTCCACCGTGGTCGGTTGGGTGGCGAAGTACTCGGCGAGGGTGCCGAGCCGCAGGCGTACCCCGTCGACGTCGGCGGCGGCCAGCAGGTCGGGGGCGTCCGGCGCGGGCGCGGCGTGGTCGGTGCCGTACATCGCCAGGATCGGGGTGTCGTCGCCGGCGGGCCGCCAGCCGCGCAGCCGGTCGGCCAGGTCGGTCGCCCGGCGGGTGACCAGGCGCGGGTCGTCCATCAGGCCGGCGGCGTTGCCGTAGCCGCCGGGCAGGTACTCGGCGCGGATCGTGGTGCCGTCCGGGGCCTGCCAGGCGAACGCGTGCGACCGGACCCGGTCCGGTACGCCCCGGAACACGCAGGCGTGGGCCAGCCCGGCCCCGGCCAGGAGCTGCGGCATCTGCGCGATGTGGCCGAACATGTCGGGCAGGTAGCCGACCGGCATCGCCCCGCCCAGCGCCGCGCTGCGGGCCAGCCCGCGCTCCAGGTTGCGGACGATGTTCTCCCCGGAGCACAGGAACTCGTCGAGCAGGATCTGCCACGGCCCGACGGCCAGCCGCCCGGCCCGCACCAGCGCGATCACCTGGTCCCGGCGCTCGGGCCGGACCTCCAGGTAGTCGTCGACCGCGGCGAGCTGCCCGTCCAGGGTGAACCGCTGGCGCTCGTCGTGCGCCATCCGGTCGAACACCTCGTCGAGCAGGGCCACCAGTCGCAGCCGGAACCGCTGGAACGGCTCGTACCACTCGCGGTCCCAGTGGGTGTGCGGCACTACGATGATCTCGGTCGGTCGGTCCATCAGCTCGCCGCCTCTCCGCCGATCGCCGCCCCGGTCAGCTCACCGTAGCGGCGTACCACCTGCTGGCCGGTCCGTACGTCGGCCGCGCCCTCGACGATGCCGGTCAGTGGGCGCGCGCCCGCGGTCACCATCGCGTGGAAGGCGACCAGTTCCTGCTCGAACGCCTCGGTCACCGACCGGAACACCGCCCGCCGCTCGCCGCCGCCGTGCCGGTCCACCGCGGTCAGCGTGGTCGGCGCGTTGAGCAGGTACGGCGACGGGAAGACCAGCTCCAGCGCGCCCCGGGCGTGGTGCAGCGTCACCGTCTCCCGGTAGGCGGGGCAGTCCGGCAGGTTGAGCCAGCGGATGCCGTACCGGCCGCCGGCGGGCAGCCGGCCGGAGAGCTCCACCGACGGCTCCGCCGGCCCGTCGGGCGCCAGCGGCCAGGTCGCGACGTGGTCCACCGTGGCCGGCGCCCCGGTGAACAGCCGCAGCAGCGACAGGTCGTGCGAGACGCTGTTGATCAGGATCTGGTAGAGGGCGCGCGCTCCGGCGTCCCCGCCGACCGCCGCGTCGAGCAGCCGCTCGTCGGCGTTCCGCAGCCGGGCCAGTTCCGCGGCCGGCACGTCCCGTGGCGCGGGCGGCAGGTTGGCGAACGTCAGCTGCTGCTCCCCGGCGGCGTGCAGGACGGTCACCTCGACCGCGTGCACCGCCGCCGGGCCGCCGATCTCGTCGAGCAGCCGGGCGGCCTCGGCAACCGCCGGGTCGTACTGCTTCATGTAGCCGACCATCAGCGCCGCGCCGGCGTCGGCCAGCCGGTCGGCCTCGGCGAGCGTGTAGGCGAGTGGCTTCTCGCAGAGCACCGGCAGCCCCCGGCGCAGCGCCGCGCCGGCCAGCTCGCCGTGCGATCCGGACGTGGCGAGCAGCACCGCGTCGCAGCCGCCGCCGGCCAGCATCGCCTCCGCGTCCGGGTACCGCCGGGCCGGTTCGACGCCGTACCGGTCGCCGAGTTCGGCCAGCCGCGACGGGGACAGGTCGCTGAGCGCGACGACGTCGAACAGGTCGGCCCGTCGTTGCAGCAGGGGCAGGTGCACGGTACGGGCGATGACGCCCAGTCCGGCCACCGCGATCCTGATCCGCTTGCCCGCCTCGGTCATGGCAGCGTCTCCTCCAACCACCGCCGGTTGCCGCGCTGGTCGGCGCGGATCCGGTCCAGGTCCTGTCCCTGCGCCGGCGCGTCCTGCTCGATCACCAGCCAGCCGGTGTAGCCGATCTCGTCGAGACCGCGCAGCACCCCGGCGAAGTCGACGTCGCCGGTGCCCAGGGCGCAGAAGCCGCCCGCGGCGACCACCTCGGTGAGCCCGCCGCCGGCCTCGCGGACCCGGCGGTGCGCGGCCAGGTCGGCGTCCTTGAGGTGGACCTGACCGATCCGGCCGGCCCACTTGCGCAGCGCGGTGGCCGGGTCCCCGCCGGCCAGCGTCAGGTGCCCGGTGTCCAGGCAGACCGCCACGTCGGTGAGTTCCAGCAGCCGGTCGGCCTCCGCCTCGGTCTCCACGTCGGTGCCCAGGTGGTAGTGGAACACCGGTTCGAGGCCCCGGCCCCGGCACCGGTCGACGGCCCGCTGCACCCGGTCGGCGAAGCCCGGCCAGGCGGCGGCCGGCAGGGCGGCGGCCAGGTCCGGCGGCGTGCCCGGGCGGGCCATCCGGGCCGGGTTGGCGGCGCAGGCGAGGGTGGGCCGGGGCGTGAACCGGGCATCGTCGACCGGCGCGGCGGCGAACACGTCCAGCGCCGCGTCGAGCTGGGCGAGATCCTCGGCGAACCCGTCGGGGTCGGCGAAGCGCAGGTCCACCCAGCCGCCGGCGAGCCCGACACCGCTTGCGGCCAGCCGCCGGGCCAGCGCCTCCCCGGTCCCGAGGTAGCCGATCGGCCCGGAGTCCACTCCGGTGTAACCGTCCGCGGCCAGCGACGCGAGCAGCTCGTCCGCTCCGACGAACGGGTCGTCCGCCTGGTAGATGCCGTAGTTGCAGGGGGCTCCGGCCACCCTGGTCCGTGCGGTCAGCGGCACAGTGCGATCACCTCCATGCGGTGGGACTCCAGGACGTGCAGCCCGTCGGCGGCGGGCAGCAGGCACCGGTCACCCCGGACCACCCGGTGGCGGCCGTCGGGGTAGCCGAGCAGCGCGCCGTCCGCGTCGAGGGCGAGCAGTTCGTCACCGAGGCGCAGCAGCAGGGGCGCGTCCGGGCCGGCGGAGACGGCGGTGCGGCCGGCGGCCAGCCCGTGCCGGACCGCCCCGTCGTCGGTCGGGTCGCCGTCGACGAGCACCCAGGTGGTCGGCGCTCCGGGCAGCGCGTCCGCGCCGGGCCGGTGGAAGTCGCTGCCCCCGACGGGTACGACGTCCGGCCGCCACGCCTGCGCCCAGGCCAGCGGCGCTCCCCAGGAGCGGTCCCACCAGCCGGAGTGCCACACCTCGACCAGTGGGGTGCGGACGGTCACCGGTTGCCGCCAGGCGCAGTCCCCGCCCAGCGGGTGGTTGATCGACAGCAGCCCGCCCGCGCGCTCGGCCGCGCCGAGCCACTCGTCGGCGGGCCGGCGGAAGTCGATCCAGCCCACCGGGCCGAACACGTTGGCGTGTCCCCGGTCGGTGGTCACCTCCTGGCCGGGCACCAGCGTGATCCCGTACCGGCGGGCCGACCCGGGCAGCCAGGGGTGGTGGCTGACGGTGTTGTGGTCGGTGACGGCGAGGAAGTCCAGGCCCCGGGAGACGGCGAGGGCGGCCAGCTCGTCGATGGTCTGCGCGCCGTCGCTGTGCACGGTGTGCGTGTGCAGGTCGCCCGCGAGCCACCGGCGGCCGTCGACGTCGGGGACCGCCGGGCGGGGCGGGCGTTCCGGCCGCGGCGGCGCGTCGGGTGCGGGGGGTGGCGTCGCCGGGGTGCTGCTGGTGGTGGCGGTGACCTCGAAGTCGAGGCCTTCCGGCGGGACGCGGTGCAGCCGGAGCAGCACCTGCCACTCGCCGGGCTCCAGCTCGCCGGGCAGGTAGCCGGGGGTGGCCCAGTCCGCGGTGATCGTGTACCCGTCGCGGGCGCCGCCGGACCAGCCGCGGAAGCCGGCCGGCCCGACGCAGCCGAGGTCCAGCACCCCCGCGTCGCGGAGGTAGTCCAGCCGGACGGTGAGCGCCGCGGTGCCCGGCGCGACGGTGACCGGCACGGCCCGCAGCACGTCCTCCGCGCGGTCCCGCAGCGTCCACCTGCCCCGGTGGGTGACCATGGTCAGGCGTCCGCCCCGACGCCGGTACGCGGCGCCGGCACCGGTGGCGCCGCCGCGCTCCCGACCAGCTCCCCGTCCCGGTAGACCAGCGAGCGCCCGGGTCGCGGCGCCACCCAGCCGGTGTCGCCCGGCTCCGGCTCCCGTCCCTCCGGCACCACGACCTGCACGCTGGTCGCCGTGCCGTCCTCGGCGGGCACGTCCAGCGACACCAGGGAGAAGCTGCCGAGGTTCTCCACCACGACGACCTGACCGGTCAGCGCGTCGGTGACCGGGTCGGGGGAGTAGTCGAGGTATTCGGGGCGGACGCCGTAGACCAGGTGCTCCCCGTCGGTCACCTCTCCCCGGGCCTCCTCGGGCACCGGCAGGCGCACCCCGGCGACGGCCAGGGCGTCGCCGTCGACCCGGGCCGGGACCAGGTTCATCGGCGTCGAGCCGATGAACCCGGCGACGAAGGTGTTGGCCGGGCGGCGGAACACCTCGGTGGGGGTGCCGACCTGCCGGATCCGGCCGCCCTCCATCACCGCGATCCGGTCGGCCAGGGCCAGCGCCTCGGCCTGGTCGTGGGTGACGAAGACGGTGGTGACGCCCAGCTCGCGTTGCAGCCGCTTGAGGAACGTCCGCGCCTCCAGGCGCAGCCGGGCGTCCAGGTTGGACAGCGGCTCGTCCAGCAGGAACACCTGCGGGTGGCAGGCCATCGCCCGGGCGAGCGCGACCCGCTGTTGCTGGCCGCCGGAGAGCTGGCCGGGCCGGCGGTCCAGCAGCGCCGACAGCCCCAGCTCGTCGGCGGTGGCCGCGGCCTTGTCCTGCCGGGCGGCCTTGCCGACCTTCTTGATCCGCAGCGGGTACGCGATGTTGTCCCGCACGGTCATGTGCGGGAAGAGCGCGTAGTCCTGGAAGACCATCGCCACGTCCCGCTGACCGGGCGGCAGGTTCGTCACGGCCCGCTCGCCGATCCGCACGGTGCCGCCGGAGGCGACCTCCAGCCCGGCGATGGTGCGCAGCAGGGTGGTCTTGCCGCAGCCGGACGGGCCGAGCAGGGCGAAGAACTCGCCGTCGGCGATCTCCAGGTCGAGGGCGTCCAGGGCGCGTACCCCGTTGGGGTAGACCTTGGTCAGTTCGCGCAGGGTGATGGCGGACATCAGCGCTTGATCCCTCCGTGGAAGCGGAATCCGTACCTGCTGCTGACGAAGACGAACATCAGCGCCACCGGCAGCGAGTAGAGCAGTGAGAAGGTGGAGAGCAGTCGCAGGTCGGCCTGGCCGCCCTCGGTGTAGAGCGTGTACATGATCACCGCGGCGGGCGCCTTGTCCGGGCCGCGCAGCAGCAGGAACGGCACCAGGAAGTTGCCCCACACGTTCGCCACCGCCCACACCCCGACGGTGGCCAGCCCCGGCCGGACGACCGGCACCACGATGTGCCGCATGATCTGCAACGGGCTGGCGCCGAACACCCGCGCCGACTCCTCGTACGAGGTGGGCGTGGCGTCCATGAAGTCCTTGAGGATGAAGATCGCCGCGGGCAGCAGGCCGCCGGTGAGGATCAGGATGACGCCGAGCCGGGAGTCGATCAGGTGGAGCCGGAACGCCAGCTCGAACAGCGGCACCATGGTGGCCGTGCCGGTGACGATCGACGACAGCAGCAGCAGTCCGTAGAGCAACGCGTCGCGCCCCGGCACCCGGACCCGGCTCAGCGCGTACGCGGCCAGCGCGGCGAAGGTCACCACCAGCAGGGCGGTGCCGCCGGCCAGCCAGACCGAGTTGACCAGCGAGGTCAGCGCGTACGGGTTGTCCAGCAGGGCGCGGAAGTTGTCCAGGGTGAAGTCCGGCAGCGAGGTGCCGATCGTCGGCGTGTCGTCGAACGGCGCGGTGGCCAGCCAGAGCAGCGGCAGCGCGAAGAAGGCGAGCACCAGGCAGAGGAAGACGTACCGGCCGATCCGGGCCAGCATGTGCCGTACGGCGGCCCTCGACCGGTCGGCGGTTCCGGTGCCGTCCGTCGTCGTCGTCACGGTACTCACGGCGCCTCCTGAGTTCGCGACTGCGGGGCTCGCAGGACCGGCTCACTCCTCGCGCTC